>JBCCSG010000102.1:0-21286 GCA_039200565.1 Cyanobacteria bacterium P01_D01_bin.50
TAATGAGTAATGAGTAAGAAGTAATGAGTAATGAGTAAGAAGTAATGAGTAATGAGTAAGAAGTAATGAGTAATGAGTAAGAAGTAATGAGTAATGAGTAAGAAGTAATGAGTAATGAGTAAGAAGTAATGAGTAAGGAGTAGGAGTAATCAGTAACTCGTCTCTGAGTAACAACTAATAACTAAAATCCCCAGACTCTTGATTTAACAACTTTCGTTTTCTTTCAATTCCCTAACGATAACCACCAAGACTTCCATCATTTTTAACTACGCTTTCGGGCAAGGTACAATCAAAGCTACAGGATTTGCACCACAAGCGTTACCGACTGCACGAACGGCAAATGAATTATTAATTTTATTTGCAATATCTTTATAAGTAGAAGTTTCACCGTAGGGGATTTTTTGCAATGCTTGCCAAACTTGTTTTTGAAAAGCTGTTGCTCTTACATCTAGAGGTAAATCAAGATGGGTTTACTTTCTATTGATAAAATTGAGAATTTCTTTTACCCAGTTACAATTGCGCGTGATGACAGCTTGCCAATAAACTTCCTGCTGCATTAATTTATTTCGATCTCATTACAACATCTTTGTTTATCAAGATTAGTTTATGGTAAAGGTTAAATCTATCAGTTTCTTGCTTTTTAATATTTTTTATTTTTTAGGGTTATAATTGATTCCTTTGTATCCAGGTTAATTATCATGAGTAAAATTCCTTAAATTTTGCATTATATTAAAGAGGAGATATGCCTTAAAGTTGATGATGTATTTTAATTAAACTTGACCGAATTTATATCCTAATTCAATATCTCCCAAGAAGCCATATAGTAAAAGTTCATAAAATAAATAGGTAAAGGCAGAAATCGGAGAATTTTCAAAATCAATTGAGAGCCGTTTTAAATATTTTTTTTCAGATATAGTTACATTACTCTATAATATATTGCTACTCATCATCAACTTTTCTTCGATTAGACTTAATCTGACTCCGCTTTCTTTTAGAATCAATACGCTTTTGTTGGGAACTAGCTGATGGTTTGGTAGGTTTGCGTTTTTTCTTAATTACCATAGCACTTTTAATAAGTTCTTTTAACCTCTCAAGCGCATCTTCTCGATTTTTTAGCTGACTTCTGTATTCTTGAGCTTTAATAATGATAATTCCATCTTGAGTAATGCGTTTATCATTTAAATTCAACAGCCGCTGTTTATAATAATCCGGTAATGATGAAGCATTGATATCAAAACGTAAATGTATTGCAGTAGAAACCTTATTCACATTTTGTCCCCCAGCACCTTGAGATCGAATTGCGCTAATTTCGATTTCGCTTTCGGGAATAATTACATTATTAGAAATTTGCAGCATAAATTCTTTAAATATAGAAATTTGAGAGTTTAGAGACAAGATTGCTCTCATTATGATAAATAAATCAGATATAGCAATCCTAAATATAAATACTTAAAAAAAATTAAAGAACAATTAATTTATACTTATCTTGCCAATTTATTTTTATTGACTTATGTTATGAGCTTCGGGGTTTGTAACTCCCAGTGGATTTAGGTTATCTACCAAAATTTCCACTAAAAAAGAAGTTATTTGACGTAAATATACTTTGATACGTTGAATACATAATTAACTTGCCCTTTTGTATTAGAGATATTTCTGTCGGCAACATGGATATAATAATGGCATTATGTTTGGGTGTTGGCTTGAGCGCTGCATGTGGTTTTCGAGTCTTTATTCCACCCTTAGCGCTTAGTATTGCTGCTCACAGTGAAGCAGTACAATTATCAACTGAATGGCAATGGTTAGGAACTTATCCAGCACTGATTACTTTAGGGATTGCGGCAACGGTTGAAGTGCTTGCTTATTTTATCCCTTTGGTGAGTAATTCCCTTGACTCCGTTGAAATAGCCCTTGCTCCCATAGCGGGAATGTTTGTTACTGCATCAAGTTTATCAGTGGCTGGAGAGTTTAATCCTGTTATTGTGTGGACTGTTGCGGCTATTGCTGGTGGGGTTACTGCTGAAACTGTGGAAGTGGCAACATCTCTGACAAGGTTAGTTGCATCTGGTACAACTGTTGGTATGGGAGGACCTATCGTTTCTATAGTTGAAGCAATATCTTCGATTGTACTATCGATTTTAGCAATCAGCGTTCCTATTTTGGCGATGTTGTTAGTTATCTTTTTGGTTGTTCATGGTGCTCGTCGGATTTTAAGGTTTTTTTCTAAGAGGAAGCGGAGAGAGAAAATTCAAGATCAAATGACAATGAAAAACTGATATTTTTGCTATATTAAGATTCAATTAACTTCACTTATACTTACTATGATTGCTACTGTTAATCCCTATAATATTACTTGAAAATTGTTATTCTAAGGCTTAATTTTAGACGATGAACCAGTTAGTAATCTTTATTATCCAAGTATTGCTGTTATTCTGAATTAAAGTTTATAATTGACAGGGAAATTATCATCTAATTTTTTAGTTGTAACTCATTACGGTATTTGCGCTACTCTTAATGGCAAAATGGTTGTCAAGGCTCCTGATTGGGCTTATGTAGCGCAAATAACTGTTTCTAGGGAAGAGTTAAAACGCAGCTATACTCCAAATTTACAGGGTGATATTCCAGTGGTGGTAATGGAGTTTCTTTCGGATACAGAAGGGGCAGAATATTCCAGCAAACGTACCTATCCCCTTGGAAAGTGGTTTTTTTACGAACAAATTCTACAAATACCCAACTATATTATTTTTCAACCAGAAAGCGGTGATTTAGAAGTACATCGTTTAGATCAATCGGGAAAATATAATTTGCGTTCAGCTTCAGATAATAACCGTTATTGGTTGGATGAGATGCAATTATTTATTGGAGTTTCCCCTGGAAGAGAAAACCGGGATGAAGCGGGTAATTTATTATTATGGGGAAGTAGCTTAGCAAGAAAGGGAAGCGAATGTTGCTGCTTTGAAGCGGTTAGAAGAGTTAGAACAAAAATTGCGGGATGCTGGAATTGAGCCTTAGTTACTCATCCCGATAGAAGATTACAACGGTTGAGTCAGAGAAGTTTTTATATTCATAGTTGTTGCGTTACTAATGCTTAGTAACGCAATTTTTGATTCCATGAATCTATAATCACCGCAGAACAATATAAATGAATAATCTGTAAAAAATACTCATTTACTTATGTTTTTTACAATACAATACACTATTATAGTAATATAAATAACATTGAGTACTAATACTCATATCAAAATATTTCAATATAAAATTTTGACACGGGAAGCTACCAAGATGATATTTAATTCTTCGGAAGATTCTTTTGATGCTGGAAATTCTATAGATTCAATATTTAACACAAATCCGTTTCTTCAAAATGCTTCAGATTTCTCTACTACACTAAATATCAATAATTATTTTCAAGGCTCTAATTTATTTCCTGTAATAGAGGATGCAATTATAAATACAGAGCCTCAAAACGATCGGATTAATGCTCCATTTACATTTGGATTTTATACGGTAGGTGATACAGGCAAGGTAAATTTTGATTATTTGCTTAATGGTGGAGCTTATCAAGGGGAATTAGGCATATTTAGCCTTACTGGTTTAGGTAAATATGAAATAGGCTCTGATGATTTTGTTCAAGAAGCTGCGAGGTTAGCGCTTTCTAATTCAACGTCTGGTTATGTAGTTATTTCCGAGCAAACTGAAGGTGCGAGATATAAAACAGAAGATGCTGATTCAGGGGGTGAATACAAAGGAATCAAGACTTTTGAGATGAACGTGGGGGATCAATTTGGTATAATATTAGCCCCTGACGGTACTTTAGAAGAAGTATTTGATAATCCCCGAATTGGTGGAAGCAAGCAACCAATTTTCTCTCTTGCTTCTATGAATCCTCAGAAAGCCTTTCATATTGGACATGTTAAAGATGTGACTGGTGGTGGTAGTATTTGGGCAATGGAAGATTTAAATGGCGATCGCAATAGTGATAGAGATTTTAATGATTTTGTTTTTTATCTAGAAGGTGCGGTTGGTAATGCACATTCTTTTGATACTTTGGTAAATCCTGTGGATGATTGGCGTGGTGAAGATGTGGGAAGGGATTTACTGGAGGATGAATCAGGAGGCAAATTATCAATTCCGCAGCCAGATTCAAATCCAACAACGATTATATCAGTTGAGGAGATAATTAATCCTGATAACGATCGCACTTCTCGCATCTTTGTTAAAGGGGAGAATATTCGCATTTTAGGAAACTCTAATACTCAAGACTTGGAGTTTTATATAGGAGAGACAAAAGTTGATAGCACTGTAATCTATCAGGAGCAAGGAAATTTTGAAGCTAACTTAAATATTCCCGACGGCATTGATTTGGGTGAATATGAAGTTAAAATTGTAGCTCAAGATCGAGAAAGTAAAGATTTTGAAACTCAACCTTATTTAATTGAAGTTATTAATGGAGGAGATAACTATCTGTCAGTAACTCATGAAGGAGACAGTTTTAATGTTGGACTTCATACCGTTGATAATCAAGATTTTACAGCAACCGATAAAGATATTTGGATTATTGTTCATGGATGGAATAATAATTCAAGTAATTGGCTAGATTTTGCAGAAACTCTTGATGGCTACTCTGACGATGATTTAGTATTGCTGCTTGACTGGGGAGAAGGAGCACAGACAGGTGCCGGTAACTTATTGGTAGATGCATTAAATCAAGCCCGTGGTAGAATTGACATTACTGCTACAGGGATAGCAAAAATTATTGAAGATAAATTAGGTGTTTCTTCAAGATCGCGTATTAATTTGATTGGTCATAGTTTGGGTGCTTATGTAAGTGGAGAAATAGCACAACGTATGGGAGAGATTGATAAATTAATTCTTCTCGATCCAGCCAATCAATCTTCATCAGAATATATTGACGATGTTAATTTTTCTGAAGTTTCCAATTTTTCTAGAGCTTTTTATAGTAGTGCTTTAGGAGATTATGCTATAGACGCAGATGAAAGTTATTTGATTATTCAAGATGATTTTATCGATGATAGTATAAACTATGCTCAAGACTTATTATTTGGTTTACCTAACACAATAGAAGGTTAATTTCCACTAGAAAAACTTCATGGGTTACCAAAATCACTTTACTCAAAAATACTCACGAGTCAAGACAATTTAATCAGTCAATTCTTTGGTTTAGAAGATGATATTTTATCAAAAGATTTGAAGGTAAATTCTTTCAGTATTGATAGTGCTTTCGATCTACCAGATGTAATAGCAGATAATTTACTAGAAAATGTCTTTGAAGGAATTATCTACACTGATAGTGAGGGAAACCCTAAAGAATTGCGCTATCAAACAAATGAAGATTATTGGGTAATCAATGAATCAGAAAAAAGCGTATTACTTGACTTTGAATTAGAAAACCAGAGTTTGTGGGGACAAGGTGAAGTTCCTAATTTTGGCATTAATTTAGGTGATACTTTAAATCTGATTGACAATATAAATTTTGGAGTTGGTACGGTATCAAGTGGCTTTGACTATCAACTAGAAGCTTTCCTTAGTGGAGGTGACTTCAGTACAAATATTCCCAGCTTATTTGCCATTGAGTATCCAGAAGAAGTTAATTCAAATTCATCAGCTACGATTAAATTCAAGCCGAAATTAAGTTCAAGAGATAAAGCTAGCTTAGAAACAAAATTAGGAGCCTCTTTTCTGGGAGCAGCTAACTTACTAATTGATTTAGAGCCAATTATACCGCTTTCTTTTGAAACAGAAATTAAACTTGGTTCAGAATTCAATGGAATTCAATCAATCTTTGACACATTAGGCTCTCCTGCTACTATTGAAACCAATTTGACAAGTGAAACGAATGAAATAGATATAGAGAACAATCAATTTATAACAGAAGCAGATACAAATTTAATCGAAATTGATGTTGTGAATGCATTTGCTTTAGCTTTAAAACTTAGTGGAGTTGCCACACCTTTTGCTACCTTGATTGAAGTAGTAAGACAACAAATAGAGAGTTCAGGTATTGAATTAACTCTAGGAGGTAAAGCCAAAAAAGAAACGATTTTAGAGATTAAAGGCTTTGAAATTGATTTTGACGGTGAAGAGAATGGCAACGAAGTAGAAGTGAATCTCAATGAATGGGCAGAGTTACAAATACCAGTTCCTAATAGCTATAATTTGGGAGATACTTATAGATTTACTCCGACTGTTAAGCCATTAGTAAATTTCACAAATGATTTTAGTTTTGCCGGTGAAGCAGGAGCAAGCTTTGACTTAAAGAATGTATTTCCTTTATTGCCAAATTGGTTAAATGATACTAATTTGAGTTCATCAGTTATATCACCATATACTCCACCAATATCATTTAGTGAATCATTTAACCCGTTTGAAATAGCTGATTTAAGTTTGAGTTTACCAGAGGTTAGTTTTAAAATTAAATAAGATTTAACTTGTAGATTGGAAAGAGCGATCGCACTAGTACAGCTTCGCGAAAGTCAAAAGTACTTTTTCATAAGGGTTTGTGCTTTTTTGAATAGGTGTAGGATTTAAGCCGTGTTGTACTAGTTAACAAAATCCTCGAAATGTTAGGTTATTCTGCGATCGCTCCTTATAAATTATATAGGGCAGTATGCGATCGCCATTATTAAATTTGCTTGCTCTTTTGCCAATCTTCCAATGCACCAATTACAAAACTAGCAGCGGGATGATCGAGAGATTGCTCGAAAGCTTTAATACTGCCTACTTTTAATGCACTAAGTATTCTAGCATGTAAACTGGGATTGCTATCTATATGCTGTATCGCTTCTGTGGCTAGAGCCATTTTGCCCATAGTTGTGTCGGTAGAATAAGACTTTTCTAACTGAGAAAGTAGCTGTTGAATCTCCTGGGCAGCTTCAGCGAGAGTTTGCTTTTGTTGTGGATTATTGTAATAATCACCCTCAACATAAGTACCTCGATCGTTGATGTGGGTTTCGCGGTAATCCCTGTTTGCTTGAATATTGCGCTCGCCAGTCATATTAATTTCTCCTTGATAGTTTTGAGTGTAATTTCCATCGATGTAGGTAGCATCAACAAAAACGAAATCATCTGTTTTTTCTGAAGCTATCTCGTTAATTCTTTTCTCAATAAAACTGTTCACAGTAGGTGGTAAATTATGGATATTTCCTGACCATAATTTCAAATCTTCATCGTATCTAGAATAGTAATCATCTCTGAGTTTTTCCCTCTGAATATTTTCAGAAACTTTAACTTGAATAAAGATTTTGTCTCCTTTCTTTCCCAGAGCTACAATATCAAGAGGTTCATCATAATCTCGAGACATTTTTTGCAGAACATTTAAAGCTAATCTGGGATTAATATCTTTATTATGATAAAGTTCAACAGTATCAAGTATGTGTCTGATAAAAGTAACAAAGCCACCTTCTTTAAATTTACCTCTAGGTGGAATTTGATCGCGCTTATCTTGATCTTCCCATTTGAGAAATACGTGATCGCAGATAATTTGTTCCAGCTTAGTACTACTAGTAATAACCCAATCTTGGATACAGCTTCCAGTTAAATTAGTACCGGTTAAATCTGCTCTTTCAAAATTAGTTCTGATTAATTTAGCACCAGATAAATTAGCTCCTTGTAGATTTGCTTGGTAAAAATCAGCATCAATAAAATTGGCTTTAACTAAATTAGCTCCTTGTAAATTAATACCTCTTAAATCTAAACGTTCAAAGTTGCGATCGCTTCCTTCCCCCGTACTTACCAATTGTCGTACTTGTAAATTCTCAAGATAAGAATTTCCAGCCCGAATGAAGTCTATTTGCTTTGCACGGTACCAAAAAGTTCTAATTAGCCTAGCTCCTCGAAAATCTGTACATTTTACTGTTGCTCTAGCAAAATCAGCATCGGTTAAATTAGCCTTTTGAAAGTTTGTACCGCCAATAGCAGCTAAAAAGATAGCAATATTCCATACTAAAGGATATTTTCTTTCTTTGCTAAACGTACAGATTGCGATGTAATTACCTAAAATTATCCCCAAACTAGCTAAACATCCACCAATAGTAACGGATATAATATGCGCTCCAGTTTGAGACAAAAAGATCGTTGTAAGTAATGTAGCTATGATAGTTCCAAGTAATACAATAACATGAGCAATTTTACCTCCAATTATTTTGGCAATCGATATAGTTATAGCTATAGCTACAGCTAAAGCTCCGATTCCGAAGCCTACAACAGTTGCCTGCACGCTACTAGTTAAAGATACATTTATGGTTCTAAATTCAACTCTAAGTATAAGCAGAACTAAAGCATTTACGAAACGGTAACTAATAATTATAATTCCAGCAATGAGTGTTATTTGAAAAGCCGTTGCTAATTTATTCTTAATAACGTTAACTAGAAAAATAGAAAAGATAAGTATTATAATTACAGCTAGCCATAATTCCTCCCAATAATTATCAGGATAAATTCCAGGATTATGATTAGGAATTATTCTATCTCCAGCTAGTTGTCCAGCAATTACTAAACAAATTACTGATAATGATGCAAGTACAAATAATATACTTAAAAAAGAAATTGTCCAGTTAGGAACTAATCCCGCGACTGTACTTTTAAAATTCGCATTTATCAGATTAGCACCAGTAAAATCTACACCCCGTATATCGGCTTTTTCAAAATTAGTATTCTCAGCAATTGCGCCTTTAAAATTTGCATTTTTAAGATTAGCGCCAGTAAAATCTACACCTTGAATATTGGCTGATTCAAAGTTATAACCTTCCAGATTATTTCCAGTATAACTAGAGCCTTGTAAATTTTTATCTGTTTGATTCGAGTTACGAACGGAATATTTTTTAGTCATATTAATTAGTTCATAAAAATAGCTGTAATATGTATCTATTTCTCCTCATTTGCTAACTTAGTACAAAGATGAGTATCATTTGGTAACCCAACACAAGCTCTGAGTTTTTTTCCTGGCCCCATATTGCCATAGTGTGCCGCTGGTACTTTATCATTGGGAACTGTATAATTATCAGCATATATATTCCCTTGAGAATCCTTTACATAAATAGTAGAGCCAGGAGGTACTATAGCTCTCGTCCAACTTGCATTACATCTAGCTGAATGTCTCAATTCAATTTTTCTTCCCTGCAATTCCTCTTCAATCAGCGTTTTTGCATCTAAATGACATCTTTGATAAGTAGCATCTAAATTATTACAAGATTCTTCATAACAAAGTGGTTTGCTTTGAAATCGATAGAAAGAAAACACAACTTCTACAATTAAAGCGATGCTAAATACAGAAGCTCCAAATATTATCCATTTATTCTTCATTTGACCTAGTAATTTTAGTTTCTATGTGAGACAAATTAGATATTCAAAAGACTTCTCTTTCATAAATAATTCAAGATTGCTATCTAATTTATAAATTTAAGTAATGAACTAATATTCACCTACTGAAATTTGTACATAATGGTTTACGGAGTTTGTCTGAATATTTATAAGCTTCTTTGGGAAATCTAATACAAGCCCGCAAAACTCTTTGATAGTCTTGAGGATTACTCATATCAGAGTAGTTTTGTCCATTAACTAGAGCTGTATAAGTCACATATTTTCTTGAACGAGGACGAGAATTATCTTCAAGATACAGTTCTGTACCTTCCGGAACGTTATAAGCTTTAACCCATTTACCTTGACATCTTTGAGAGCGGCGTAGCTCGACTTTTATCTCTACCCATTCACCCTTACGGAATACAATTTGCCCATTCTGTCTTCTCATATGTTGAGGGGCTTTAAAACCATCAGATTTAGGAAAGTTCGCAGTTTGTGCATCAAAACATCTCATTTTTACTGGATCTCTGTTGGTTTGAGCGTGGAGAGTAGGCGTACGAATTGTAGAAGTTATCAGAACAACTATTATTTGGGCTAAAGCTAGTTTCTTTTTCATACTCAATTTGTCAACCTCAGATTGTACTAAAGAGTACTAGTACTCTACTGCACTAGATACATAGTTATACTTAGCAACTAAATAATTACGTATTTTTACATAGCCAACATCGATTTAAATCACAATATTGAGTGATTTTTATTTTGACTGCAAGTAATTTAACGCATAGTAATGAGTGATTTATATCACTGAATTTTTCGCTACGGGATGTTGTTACAGGAAATCTAAGCGATCGCCAGTGGAATGAAGCGGGTAATTTTTTGTTGTGGATTTACACAGGTTGATTTAAACTGTCAGGATTTAACTGGTATAGACCTTAGCGATATAAATTTGAGCGATTCCGATTTAACTTTTACTGATTTTATTAATACAAATCTTAGGGTCACAAATTTGAGTAAATGCATGGCGAGCGCAGCGACTTTTGAGGAAGCGAATTTAAGCTACGCTGATTAAATTGGTACTGATTTCGATGGTACTTCTCTTAATAGAACTGATTTTACCGGAACTAATTTAACTGATACTAAGAATATTAATCTCAGTGGAGCGATTGTTTGTAAAACAACAATGCCAGATGGAAGCTTTATTGATCCTTATTCAATACTCAAGTAATTTTATCTAAAACCAAAACTTTGATTTTGCACCTTCAACCCAACCTACCATCTTCTTGCCATATAAATGAATCCCTTATTTACATTTTATCCGCCAGCACCGTATCGAGGAATTGCGCTAATTTCTATCTCTGGATCCAGAATAACTACATTATTTGAAATTTGCAGCAAAAACTCTCCGCGTTACTTTGCGTTTCCCTCCGCGCTGCTCTGCGTTAAAAAAAAGATATTTCAACCACATACCAACAAATTAAATCAAATAAATGATTTGACACCAAAAGATTAATGTTGGGTTACGGCGCATTCTTACTTGTTGTCGTTAACTATCAATTTCTCTTGCGCCTTTAACCCAACCTACGAGTGCCATTTTTAGACCCAATGCCCCATTCTAAATTCTAAATTCTAAATTCTAAATTCTAAACCGGCTTCATCAACGAAGGCAAGAAACTCACAATCTCCGGAAACACAATTATCAACCCCAACACCAACAATTGAATCAAAATAAACGGAATAACTCCCCGATAAATATCCCCCGTAGTCACCTCTTTGGGAACCACACCCCGTAAATAAAACAATGCAAATCCAAAAGGAGGTGTTAAAAACGAAGTTTGTAAATTAGCTCCTAAAATAACCCCATACCATACCAAATCTATTCCTAACTGTTGCGCTACTGGAACAAATAACGGTACAACAATAAAAGCAATTTCAAAAAAGTCAATAAAGAAGCCCAGTAACAACACTACTGACATACTGACGATTAAAAATCCAACTTGTCCGCCAGGAAGATTACCTAATACTTCTGCCATAAATACATCGCCATTCAACCCGCGAAATACCAAAGCAAAAGCAGTTGAGCCAAATAAAATAAATATCACCATGGTGGTAATTCGCATGGTAGCGTTACAAACTTGACTCAAAGTTGTTAAAGTCAGTTGGCGATATAGAGCAGCAAGAATTATCGTTGCGATACAACCTACTGCACCAGCTTCTGTAGGTGTAGCAAATCCAAAAAAGATACTTCCCAAAACTAATAATATCAACACCAAAGGCGGCAACATCACCTGAAATACCTTTGCTGTTAATTCCATTCCTCCAATATTTCTCACTTCAGGGGGTAATGGCGGAGCAATTTCCGGTTTCAAAAAGGCGATTATCAATACATATAAAGCGAAAGCACCTGCCATCATCAAACCGGGAATTATCGAACCGATAAATAAATCCCCCACCGAAATATTGCGATCGCCAATTCGTAATTGATCGGCAAGTACAATTAAAACCACAGATGGTGGAATTATCTGTCCTAATGTTCCCGATGCCGCAATTACTCCCGTTGCTAGTTTTTTATCGTAACCGTAGCGCAACATTATTGGTAAAGATATCAAACCCATTGCTACTACCGTCGCCGCGACAACTCCCGTAGTCGCTGCCAATAAAGCACCAACTATCACCACAGCTAAAGCTAAACCACCCCGCAAACGTCCTAGAAGAATTCCCATCGTTTCCAAAAGACGTTCGGCGATACCCGTTTTTTCTAGCATCGACCCCATAAAGATAAAATAAGGAATAGCTAAGAGCGTATAGTTGGCCATGATTTTAAAAATCCGCAACGGCATTAAGCCAAATAATTGCAGATCGAAAATCCCCAAAGCTGTTCCCAACAAAGCAAAGAGAATCGAAACCCCACCCAAGGAAAACGCCACCGGATACCCCAGGGATAATAAAACCAAAGCACCGGCAAACATTAATGGTCCAAGCCAATCAATAATCACGGCTTTCCTCCTGGGGTTGTAAATAACCTTTTAAAATCGCAACGTTTTTTATAATTTGAGAAACTCCCTGCAATATCAATAGAGCAAAGGAAATAATTATAGTGGTTTTTATGGGATAGCGCGGTAAACCATCTGGATCTGGGGAATTTTCCAAAATTGACCAAGAATTAAAAATGGTTTCCCAAGAATAGAATATTACTAAAATACAAAACGGAATTAAGAAGAATATTGTACCGAATATTTCTATAGCTGCTTTGCGACGGGGATTCCATTTACCGTAGAATACATCAACCCGCACGTGTTCGTTATGTTTAAGTCCGTAAGCTGCACCGAAAAAAAAGATTAAATCAAAAATATACCATTGAGCTTCAATATAAGCATTAGAACTCAAATTACTACCAATTAAGCGTCCTAGATATCTGCCGATAACGTTCCATCCACCGATAATTACCATGACTAATACTAGCCAACTGGTAATTTTACCAATCATTTCATTAAAGGCATCGATGATTCGCGATATTTTTAATAATTTCTCCAACGCCCCTATCCTTTATCAACCTTCGTAGAAGTAGTTTACATCGATGGGGAGCAAGAGTTGTGTTTGGCAGTTAACAGTTAACAGTGAACAGTGAGCAATTCAAAATTTCTCTTTAACTTTTCTCTATCTCCACTATTAGGGAACGAATATTTTTCTTTATTGTGGAAAATACAATTAGTTAACAAGCTCTATTTTATAACCATTGGGGTCTAAAATCACTGCACGTCTTCCCCATTCAGAATCTTTTGGTGGTGATAATACAGTTAATCCAATCTTTTCTAAATCTTCTATGGCTTTATCTACCGAAGATACCCGAAAACCCAAACGCACTACTGAAGTATCTACATCATCACTGCGGGGATATATTTCAAATACTACTCCTTCCAACACTCCGGACAAATGTTTCTTTCCACTACCGTGTTGTTCGTATAAAAAACAAATTCCTAAAGTTTCGTAAAATTTCTTGCTAATTTCCAAATCTTGTGAATGAATTACTATGAGATTAAAGGTTATTTGATTCACAATTTACTTTAAATAACAGACGAAGGTCCAAACAGATTTTATCAATTTTTATTTTACATGAAATTGTTACCTAAATCACTTTCAATAAACAACGTAATTAAAATCGTTTCAGAGATACTATTCCTATTAGTAATGAAATTAATTCTCATTTAACTCTCTATTTGTCAATTTTTATGAAAAAATAGCTCTTTTTAGCGTGTTTATATGTAGATATATTGCTTTAATTCAGTAATTAATGTATTTTTTGAAACTATTTTATTTATAGATAAGTATTTTTATTGATAGTATTCCTATACTATAGAAATGGTATTTCAGGAAAAAATGATGTGGTAAAATGAAAGTAATTTATATTACTATAAAAACAAAAAAATCGTATTTTTATTTAGAAAAAGACGGTATTATATAAATTGAGAAAGTAAAAATTGCAGCATTGCTTAGATCAAATTATTCTCAGAACTGCATCATAATCAAGTTTGAAATTTTGCGACTAGAAAAGATAAAAGTTGTCGCGATTTAATATGGCGATCGGCAACGCTTAAGAATTCATCGGTATATTATCGAGTAGATTGCTTTAGGAATAAAAGATATAGTGTACTAATAATCACTATGTAATTCTCAGTAAATGAAATCAGCTTTATTTTTTAAAGGAATATTATTGACAACATTAATTGTAGTAATTGGAACTAGTTTGAAGTTATTCAACGATAATCGAGTAAAAAAGGCTAAACGTGCTGAATTTTGTCGTAAAATGACACCTTTAACTCAAAAAAAGGTTGATAAATATGATAATAATGGGTTAAAAAAGCGTGAAGGAGCGGCAGTCAAAGTCGATGGAGGAACCTTTTACAAACAAGTTTCTTTTAAAACTAAACCTATAGTATCAGTAGTAATATTTCCGGAAGCGCTAGATCCAAAGATTTGGTCAAAAGTTCCCCAGTCATCAATTAAATATTTTGGAAAAGGGGAAGATGATAATAGTTTGCGAGAATGGTTTAGTCCGGATTATTTTTATTTACTCGAAGTACCTGAAGACACTAAAGGGTTGGCTTTTGGTAGACTGTGTTATGAGAATGGAGACGCAACGACTTACTCGATCAAAAATTGGAAACAAACAGGAAGCAACAAAATATCTATCAATAATAAAATTCATCTTGAACATACTACTCCTTTACCTAAGATAAATCCCGCTCATATCTTGGTAAATGTGGGAAGTAATCAAAAAGATAGTTTGGGGGATGCAGCGGAGGTTTATTTTACTAAGGAAACAGTGCGGATTCCGGGGAAAAAGAAGTAATAGGGTTTCACTTTAAAATTGATACATTTAGCAAGAGAGGGGGGAAGAATTGTATCAAAATTTTCGTGAAATGTGATAAAACATAATTGAGATTTATCTATTAAAACTGCACAGTAATGACCTTTCCGAGCCTTCGCTTTGAGCAAATTGGTGTCTTTATTCCTTACTGTTTATTCTTTCAACTCGTCCATATAACTTCAGAACCTTGTCCCCAAAAGCCATCATACTTGGTAATGCGGACATCTCCTAAAATCTTAGTTTGACAAGCTAAACGACGATTGTTCTCAGGAGAATGGGGAGGAAATCCCAGCCTAGTCTTTTCCTTCCAATTAGGTTCCGATACTTTCCCAATGATCGCGATCGCGCAAGTACCGCAACTACCAATACCCCTACAATTTATAATTTTGGAATTACCATTATGAAGGTCAATACCCTGCTTCAGTAAGACCTTACGTAGATTACTACCAGATTCACATTCAAAGGTTTTTCCCCCAGCTGTTACTTTTGGCATTGCTAATTCCTCGTCATATAAGCAATAATACACTTTATTATCGCTAATTGATAACTGCTTCCACTGCACGACGAACATATTCTTGTCATGATTCGGTTGTCGGTGGGAATATCAACCCATAAAGCATCATTCCACTCATCACATCAAATACAAAATTGGCATTTAAATCGACTCGAACTTCCTTTCTCGCTTTCGCTCTTTCAATTACCACAGTAAAAGCAACATTCTCGGTTGCAAATATTTTGTTGAATAAATCCGAGTAAATTCTGAGTTATTCGATGCACTGCTAATAATCATCGCTACAGCTTGTCTTCCCAAAGGTTTAAAGGTGATGCTCAAAGCATTTTCAATCAAAGCATCAATATCCCCCCAAATATTCCCCATGTCTGGAATTATAATTTCTTCCCTAATGCTTTCAATCGCATCGGCGACTAATTCTTCTTTACTGCCATATCGCCGGTAAATATTCGTTTTTCCTACTTTACCACGAGATGCGATCGCCTCAATGCTCATCCGCTCCTATCCCACCTCAGCAAGCAATTCCAAGGCTGCTTTCAATATAGCTTGATGTTTTTAATTTGGTTTAAAACTCGTAATCGTAAAAATAGAGTTCCATTTCTGGAATTTGAATCATTGCTCAATCGTTCGCTTTTATATATTCGTCAAGAATTTGAATTGTTAAATTTGATAAAATGAATAATTATTACAATCTATTACTGTGTTAACTTTCAACAAAAAATATTTATACTTAACGCTGATACTATTTTTCATTGAAGTATTTATTGCTCTATTTATAAATGACAGTTTTATCCGTCCTTTTATTGGTGATGTTTTAGTAATTATTTTAATTTATTGCTTTATCAAAACTTTTTGGAATATCAATTCATCTATTGCTGTATTATTCGTTTTTGTCTTTGCTTGTATAATTGAAATTCTCCAATATTTCAATTTAGTAAATCACTTAGGATTACAACAATCTAAAATTGCGACTGTTATCTTAGGAAATACATTTGATTGGAAAGATATCATTGCTTACTTAGTAGGATCTATCGCAATTTTATTATTAGAAAAAATCATCAAAAAAATACGGACTATAAGCCCGTAATACAATATTTTTAATGAATCAATTTAAGGTGTTCGTACCACAAATTGAGATTAAAATTTGTTTCTAAAACTATTAAATAAGTCGGCATAAAAAATAAATGTATGTTTTTATAAGTGAAATGAAGCAATCCTAGGAGTTTGATGTTTTTTATTCAGCTACATAACTGAATTTATTTATGCCTACTTACTTACATTAGATTAACAATCCCAACTTTTAAGATAATTCATGGCTAATGCAGGAGGTGTATCATTTTTGAGTGCAATCTTTTTATTGAATGTAGAATAAAGATTATTTAAGATAGATAAATCTTCCAAAAGTAAAGTATCGCGAAAATGATTTCCCATTTGAGGAAACTTAAGCAGTTTATGCCACAAGTTATATTCAAAATTAAAATAGCCATCCAGACAAAATTTAGTATTTGTCGGTGATTCAGGATAACTGTAACCAAATGCAACAAAAAGCTGTCCTTTGGCAATTTCATTAGTAAGAACGAATAAACTTGGTAAAAATGTATTAAAACATTGAACCATTACATCATTAACGAATGGACTCATTTTATTTCTTATTGCATCTTTATCTTTCCGTTTATATAGAAAAAGTTGCCAGGAAAGCTGATTCTCATTCTGGCTTAAATTATCAATTTTTAATTCTTTTGTAAGCATTGAATCATGATGAGTACCTGCAAAATGCTCTCCATCATGTGCATTCCATATCATTTGCAGAATATTACAATTAACCGATTCAGAGAAAGAATAAATATGATTAAGTTCCTTCAGATGTAATTGAGAATTATACTCGGGTAGAAAAGCAATATTACTATAATCTGGAATAGGTAGTTTGGGTTCAATTGGTGCGGAAACTAATTTTCCATCCTTTTCTTGCCAATGAAGTCCGTAAGTCCAAATTAAACCGTTAATGACTTGTAAAGGTAAAACTTGTTGAATATCCTTACTGGAAATATTTCCTTCTACAATTACTTTACCATCTCCTAAAAATTGAACTTTATTACCGTGATAAGGACAAGCTAAACAACTTTTACCTTTAAAATCTAAAATGCGGCCACCTTTAGCTAGATTGGCTCCAGCATGGGGACAGATATTATCTAAAGCATTCAAATTACCTTCCTTATCTTTCCAGATTACATAATCATGATCGAGAAGAGTAATTAATTGGGGTTTATTGGTTTTAAAACTGTCATATCTCCCCAAACACCAAGGAGCACCTTTATACATTTGGGTTTGATTTTCAACTTTCATTATCGCTACTATTCTATAAGTTACTGTTCTAATAACGATTATTGAAAGTTTTACGAGTAAATAGCTTGTAAATTCTTCCGATTTTTGGATATTCTTGCTATTTGTTATATTCTTGCAAAAAACTTTTAGGAGTAATACCTACGTGACGTTTAAAACAACGATGCAGATGGCTTTGATCTACAAAACCTACTTGAGTTGCTATTTGGGCAATGGATAATTTACCCTGTTGGAGTAAGTATTTTGCTCGTTCGATGCGACAACGAATTACATATTGATGGGGTGTAATACCTGTGGTTTCCTTAAACAATCGTGAAAAATAATGGGAACTCATTTGCACTTCTGTTGCTAATTCCTTTAAGCTTAAGTCGCGGTGGAGATGAGCATCAATATAGTCAATGACTAGTTTTAATTTATATCTGGGTAATTTACCCGGTACATATTCAGAAGAATTGAGACGAGTAGTCGAATAATTCTCTAATAAATGAAGAATGAGTGTATTAATTAAAGTTTCCGCATAAAGACGACTAGTAGTACCATTTGTGAGTAAAGCCGATTTAAGTGCCACTCCAATTTGGTAAACAAGTGGATCGGGAGTTGCAAACTGGGGTAAAAGTTCAATCTTATCTGGCGAGACTACTTCGTAAATAGTCTGTGCAAAAACCCTAGGCTCAATGGCGATCGTTACAGCATATCCTCCCTTATACCATGCTGCTTGATGAGTTGTATTTGCAGGGATAATGATAAAATCCCCTTGGATATTATGTTCTTGCTTAAAACGGCCATCGATGATTCTTTCTGTTTCAACGGGTGATGGTATATCGGTCAAAATTCCAATACAATGCTGTTTAACAGAAGTTTTAGGCAATTCTATAGGAGGCTGGCGATCGTAAACTATACCAAGTTCATCCCAGCCAACAGAGAAGCTAGAAACAAGGGGCATTCGATTAAAAATACGTTTATAAGCAACTTCAAATTCTTTAGTCAAATTAATTGAGATAGACTCATCTGAATTGTGTTGCATATTCAATATAATTACTGATGTATTCCGAGAAAAATATAATTTTTTTACTTTATTTTAGCCCTATTGACTAAAATAATTTATTTCTTAAAGTTGAGGTAATTTTTAATTGTTTAATTAGAATCTCAAGCTTCTCTCTTTAGGGAGAAAGCAGTATGGACAAATTTACCGTGACTATTTTGAGTATAGTATTATTTTTGCAAGAATTACTCAACCAGTAACACATTAGCTGGTTTCTATGACGATTGTCATTTCAGCAGCAATGCTTTTAAACAAAATTTTTTCAAATGTTGCTAAATAGCGATCGCCCCATGTCCTTTGGGCTGATCGCAATCAATAATCTAAAATTGATTTGGTTGATCGTTAAAATTTCACGATTAAAAAGACGTTGCAATACAACGTCTCTATATTATGATTTATTTTCGATGTCCAATATCCCAATTATCTATTTCTTCGTCACAAAATTAGCAAAACTCAACTCATTAACACGATTCCAGTTATAAAGTTTCTCTCTAAAGCCTTTCCATTGTTCGTAAACTTTCTTAAAGGTTGGATTTTTACTAGCACTATCTTCTAATTCTTCAACGGTAGCTTTTTGTGCTGCTTGTAAAATATCATCGCTGTAAGCAACTAACTTAGTACCACTGCTAGTTAATTTAGCCAATGCTTCTCCATTCAAAGCTTCATATCTTGCCAACATATCCATATTGGCTTCATAAGCCGCTGTTTTAAAGATTTGTTTGTATTCTTCCGGTAATTTTTCCCAAGCACCACGGTTAACTAAAACATCTAAAGTTGAACCGGGTTCCCACCAACCGGGATAATAATAAAATGGTGCAGCTCTATTTAAACCTAGTTTCTCATCATCATAAGGCCCAATCCATTCCGCTGCATCAATTGCACCCCTTTCCAAGGCTAAATAAATCTCTCCTCCTGGCAATACTTGCACGTTAACTCCCAAACGCGCCATTACTTTCCCACCTAAACCGGGAATCCGCATTTTTAAACCTTTTAAGTCTGCAACAGAATTAATCTCGCGTTTAAACCATCCTCCCATCTGGGTTCCACTATTGCCAGCGGGGAAATAAATAATATTAAAATTATCATAAATTTCCTGTATTGCTTTTTGTCCCTCGCCGTGGTATAACCAAGCATTTTGTTGCTGTGGAGTTAAACCAAAAGGTATGGAAGTAGCAAAAGCCAAAGCGGGGCTTTTTCCAATATAAAAGTAGCTTGCAGTATGTCCGCATTGTACCGAACCTGTTTGTACAGCATCAAGGACTTCTGTGGGACCTACTAACTCTCCACCAGCAGAAGGAGTAATAATAAAACGTCCGTCAGTCATTTCTTTGACGCGTTTGGCAATGGTTTCCGGGCCACTATAGATTATTAAAGACTGTGGCCAGCTAGTCGCCATTCTCCACCGCACGTTAGGTAAACTCTTGCCTACCGCAGTTGTATTATCGCCACGGCTACAGGAAACAATAGTGGCAGTAGTTGCCGTTGCGATCGCTGTTTTTTTGATAATTTCTCGGCGTTTCATATGATTTTGAGTCAAAAAGTATTCCCAAAGTTATAGTTTTTGCATTCTAGAACAGATTCTCTGAGAAGATAAGCTATTTTTACACCGAAAAACTATTGCGATAAGCTGATAGTTTAGTATTTATGAACTTGTGACCGGAAAATAAACTGGATACAACGGAACCCCTCGATTCATCTATTGACACCTAGGGTGTGGAATGTGGGATCTAAGTGTAAACCGAAAAATTTATAATAAAACACTTTTTTTTTATTGAATTTTCAAAAATTTTCAGAAAAATCATTGTAGAATTTTATATATATTATCCGGATAATAGTTAATAGATAATAAATACATTTTTTTTTGAATCAAGGTTTGTAATTGCGCTTTAGCGCTATAAACCTTACTCTTAAAAAAAATAACTGCTGTATTTCTTTTCAGAACTTCCTCACAGCAGTGAAAATTGATAAAAAAGCTTAAATAAAATATGAACAACGAAATCGCAAATATTCTTTTCATTGATTCCTCAGTTGAAAACTATGAATTTCTAATTAATGGAGTCATCAAAGATATTGAAACGATTGTTATTGATTCTAAGCGCAATGGAATAGAACAAATAACCGAGATACTCGCACAAAAAGGTAGATTGGAAACCCTTCATATTGTTTCTCATGGTTCACCCGGTTGTCTTTATTTTGGTAATAGCGAATTAAATATTAGTAATTTTGAATATTACAAACAACAATTAAAAAATTGGTCTTGTCAAAATTTACTGATTTATGGTTGTAACGTTGCTCGTGGTGATGCTGGTGAAGAGTTTGTAGAGAAATTGCATGATTTTACTGGTGCGAATATTGCTGCTTCTAAAACTAAAACGGGTAATACTGAACTTGGAGGGAATTGGGATTTAGAGGTTACTAAAGGTGATGTCAAAATTTCTCTACCTTTTAAGAGCAATACTTTAAAATCATTTAGTCAAGTATTACAAGTTAAGATACTAGTACAAGGTTTTACCGAATCTGTATATTTTGATAAATTACCTTCATTGCCTGCAGAATTAACTATCGACCAAGCAACCGGTGCGATATATCTAGCAGATAGAAGTATGAGAGGTACCCTTCGTAAAATCGCATCAGATAAGAGCATATCTACAGTTACGAAAGATTTTACAACTAAAGATGGCTTCTATCCTCATATGGCTACCGATATTCATCA
>JBCCSG010000103.1:0-21276 GCA_039200565.1 Cyanobacteria bacterium P01_D01_bin.50
GAAAAAACTACCGAAGATGGTATTCAGAAGCCCGAAATGACAAATGGATAACACATTGAGTAGCCGTGTGCGGTGAAAGTCGCAAGCACGGTTTCGGATGGGAGGGGTAGAGCAGCAATGTTCTCCTCGACCCTACCTGGTGAAAAACCATAAAATAGCAGGTACAATTTCTGATATGGGTTTTTATGAAGTTAGGAGGCAACTTGAATACAAATGCAAGTTGTATGGTTCTAACTTATGTGTAGTTGATAGATGGTTCCCATCTTCTAAAACATGTTCTAATTGTGGTCATAAAAAAGAGTGCGACATGAAAGTGTCAGAGGAAAACGGAGTTTGAAATAACTTCCTAGAGTACACATTCTCTAGCCCACCGAGGTGAGGGGTACAGGAGTAATCCGAACCCGTATGCAGAACCTCGATAAAGCCCGAAAGGGAGTGGTAGCCCGAACAGAACCAGACTGGTAAGGGAGCTAGTGGGAATATAGGTCATGGTTAGCATAAAGCGAATCTCTGCCGCCTCGTCATAATGAAATGGGTGAAACCTGGTTGATTACACCCATACCAAAATGGTAAGGAGTCAGGATGTAATGCGTTTTTTTCATTACATCAATGTGTCTAAGTACTTCCGGGGTATGGGAGAAACCTAGAAACCTATGTAATATTTCCTTTGATAAACGTGGTAAACCCCGATACTTGACTGTTGAAGTTGGTCGATACTCAACCAAACTAACCGTAAGGAAGGTCGATACTCAACGGGGCAAAGGATTCTGGAAAAAGCAAAAGGTGTCATATCGAAAGATAACGGGAAAAACATAATAGTATAACCGGACACATAGAGTAATGAGACTCTACCGAGAGGTAGCCCACTTCCAGAAGGTTTTGTTCAAAGAACATTCAAAATCTTAATGGAGACTTATGTAACTGTGAAAGATAGAATTTTTGCTACAAGGCAAGAAATCGGAGCAAACAACTGGGAGGATATCAACTGGAAAACAGTATCCAAACGGGTTCGGAAATTAAGACAGCGAATATTCAAGGCAACTCTAAAAGCTAAGACAGGTGAGGGAAGCTGGAATAATGTAAGAAGCTTGATGAAGTTAATTCTAAGAAGCTACAGTACATTTTTGCTAGCCATTAGAAAAGTCACTTATCTTAACAAAGGTAAGAGTAGCGCCGGAATAGATGGATTTGTTGCAGTGAACAATACTCAACGCAACAATCTCATACGGAACTGGAACTGGACTAATGCAATACCTACAAAAAGAGTATACATACCAAAGGCTAATGGGAAAAAACGACCTTTAGGCATTCCCGCTGTAAAGGACAGGATTGGTCAGGCAATTATGTCAATGACTTATGAGCCTGTATTTGAAACTGGTTTTGAACCGGCGGAGCTACGGATTTCGTCCCGGAAGAAGTTGTCATGATGCAATCGAAGAAATCTTCTACCAAACAAGAAAAGGCTCAACAAATATCTGGCTGGGTCTTAGATGCTGATATAAAAGGCGCATTTGACAATATATCGCATGAATTTTTGTTACAGAAGATTAGAGGATTGCCAGGAAGTAACACAATCAAGCAATGGTTAAAATCTGGGTACATAGAAGAAGGTAGCTATCATGCTACTAAATCCGGAACGCCACAAGGCGGACTAATTTCACCGTTATTAGCCAATATTGCTTTAGATGGTTTAGAAGAATTGCTGTCGGAATATACAACCGAAGTCAATTACCTAAACAAAATAAAGCGAGGTAAAGAGTATTGGTATCCTCGCACAATAAACAAATTCCGATTTATAAGATATGCGGACGATTTTGTCATTCTAAGTCACAAGAAAGAATGGGTTGAGGAGGTAATACCACTAATTGAAGAATGGCTCAATAAAAGAGGTTTAGAGCTTAATAGGGAAAAAACCAAAATCCGCAACATCCGTGAAGAAGGATTTGATTTTCTGGGATTTCACATCAGGCAACACAAAGGGAAATGTCTTAGAGAAGGAAGTAACGAATACAAACGGAAACTAAAAATAGCAAAAGAAAAGTTCAGAAAGAACCCCAAAGCTAAAAAGGTACCCGCTCCAAAATCCAAACCAAGAGATTTTGATGTTTATTCATGCATCATTAAACCTGGGAAGGAAGAAGTTAAAGAATTTCTCAAAGATATAAAACAAACAATCAAGAAAGCCGGAAGTATGACTTTTGAGCAATTATTGAGAGTTCTAAATCCCAAAATCCGGGGCTGGGCAAATTACTATAGATACGTTGTCTCCAAGGAAACCTTCATAACAGCACGAAAAGTAATACTAGATATTATATTTAGATTTCTTAAACGCCGTCATCCGGGGAAATCCATAAAATGGTTGCACCAACAGTACTATACTACAATTGACAAGGATAATTGGGTTCCCTTCGCCAATACCAACAACAAAAGGAAACCAATAATAACCTTAGTCAATATTGCTAAAGATATTCCAATAATTCGATACACCAAGGTTAAAGACGATTATAGTCCGCTTAACCCTGACCTAGAAGAATATTGGAATAAATGAAATCGAGACATGGGTAAAACTCGTTTTTCCAGAGGGAGTAAACTTGAAAAAATCTTCAAAAGAGAAAATGGGATATGCCCAATATGCGGTGAACCCATCACACTCGCAGAAGAATTCGAGCTACACCATATAAAACCTGTCAAAGATGGCGGTTCCAATTATGAAGACAATCTAATCTTTCTTCATAAGGAATGCCACAAAGCCAAAAACAAAAAACTCCATTACGATTTGACAGATGCTTTAATTCCAGAAAAGGAGAAACCGAAAAGAAAAGCACGTCAATCCAATGAGCTTAAGAAAGTTGTCTGAACAAACTTGAGCCGGATGAGTGCGAAAGTCTCAAGTCCGGTTCTTAGGGGGCTGAGGGGTGGTAACACCCCGATGCTACCCGACAACATTCTCTCTATCAGAAAGACTTTTTACTTGTGAAAATTGCAATTTTCAAATTGACCGAGACTTGAACGCTTCGATTAATTTACCTGATGCTGTCAGTTAGAGAGTTTGAGTCTGTGGACTATGCCTGCCTGAAAATAAAAATCAAGAAATATAAGCAATTCTATAAACCTAGCTAGCTTTGGTTTCGTTCTCTTTCGATTGTGCTGCGGCGGCTAATCTATCCATGGCAGCTTTACCGACAATTGCCACTTCAGATAAGGGCATGTGACTAACTTGCCTGAGAATAACGCTTAAATCCGTTGCTTCCGGTATTGGCTTTCCTTCCAAACAGCACAACAATTCTTCAAGAGTGTAGCCAGCTTGAACGGCTATTCTAACCAAATTTGCTGTATCAGGAACTTTTGCCCCTTTCTCCCACATTTGCACAGATGTTGAAGAAACTCCCATCTGCTTACCGAAAGCACGCTGAGAGAGGGAACCACGAGCTAATTTAATGATTTCTACCAGTTTTTGTCTGCTTTGTGTATCCACGTTTGAAGACTAGATATTCGACTATACAAATTCAAAACTTTTGTTTCTATATTACAACTTTAATTTTATATTAACGGACATTCATGAGAATTTTTTTTAGGAGAAAAAAAATCTCATGGGAACCCTTGACGGCTTTACATTTTCATCGTACTATTACTTAAGTTACTAATATACAACTAAAATATTTTTTGAAAAAGAGAATTACATACTCAATTATTTGAGTGATGGTAACTATTCATCCATTAGTTATTTGTAGCTAATAATCTGACGGGGTGCATCATGTTCGGTAAAATAGCGAAAAAGAAGTTACGTCGCCCAAGAGGCAAAAACCTCATATCTTCTAACAGAATTAAACCAGATAGCTGGCATATTTCCCATGCAGAAGTGAAAGTCGCTCTGAGGGCGGCAGGATTTGACGTTGAAGAAGTGAAAAAAGTTCGTTTACTTAAACATCAGATTTGTATTTCTTACTGGAACCATAAAGGCGGTGTTTGCAGTGGATTCTTTAGCTACAGACTTTTCCCTACCTGGCAAAAAGAGGTGGAGCAATTGATTGAGAATTGCCCAAACTTTACAGAGTGGCAATTATTAAATTACATTATGTTGCGGGAATTTAAGTATTACCCATATCCAGTAGAGATGGAAGATGTGCTGCATAACTCATTACAAAACCGCCTGTATGTGTTAAAAGCAACAGAAAGACAGACGGATTCTAATGATGTGCCTGAGAATTATGAGCGGTATCTTGGACGTTTAATATCAAATTCCTGACTCTTCACAATCAATTAATTTGTTACCGAAGCTGCCAGTTGCGCTAAGCGTTCTTGCTGGTCCTGAGAGATACAAGCTTGTACGATAGAATCTAGATCGCCTTCCAATACTGGACTAAGTGAATAGTTTTCACCAAGACGATGGTCGGTAGCACGATTGTCTTTATAGTTATAAGTACGAATTTTCTCAGAACGCGATCCCGTACCAACTTGAGAACGACGTAAATCTGTTACTGCTTCTTGTTGCTCGCGCAGCTTCATTTCGTACAACTTTGCACGGAGAATTTGTAAAGCCCGCTCCTTGTTTTGTAATTGGCTGCGTTCTTCCGTACAGAAAATTCTGATGCCCGTCGGTTTGTGATAAAGATCTGCGGCTGTTTCCACTTTGTTAACGTTTTGACCTCCAGCACCACCAGAACGAGCTGTAGACATTTCATAATCCTTCGGGTCAATATGAATTTCTACATCATCTACTTCTGGCATTACCGCCACTGTAGCGGTGGAAGTGTGAACTCGCCCCCCAGCCTCCGTCACTGGTACCCGTTGCACGCGATGTACTCCAGCTTCAAATTTGAGCTTACTGTAAACGCGATCGCCTTTAATTTCTAAAACTGCTTCTTTAAAACCACCCATTTCAGCTAGAGATTCGCTAACTAGCTTTACTTTCCAGCCTTGACTATCTGCGTAGCGGGAGTACATTCTTACCAAGTCACCAGCCCAGATACTCGCTTCATCGCCACCTGTACCTGCACGAATTTCCAACATGATATTTTTCTCATCGTTGGGATCGCGGGGTAAAAGTAATATTTTTAAGCGATTTTCGAGATCTTCTGTTTTCTCTTCAAGTTCTTTAACTTCTAAAGTTGCCATTTCGTGCAACTCTGGATCGCCTTGGGATTCTTTGGCTATCTCACGCGCGCCAGTTAATTCTTCCTGGACGCTTTTCCAAGTGTCATAGGTATTTACAACCTCTTCCAATCCAGAACGCGCCTTTGCCACTTCCTGGAATTCATCAGGGTTTTTGGCAGTATCGGGATCTGCTAGACGACGAGTTAATTCATTAAAAGTTTGTTCGACGGATTGTAATTTCTCCAGCAAATATTGTTCGGCCATGACTGTGAAACTCTCCTAAAAAATAGTTATACAGGCTTATACTAAAAAATCGACTCAGTTAAGCTGAGTCGTTGATTGCAGCATCTGCCGTGTGTTCGCTATTTTTCGTTTTCGTCTGCTTTATCTTTCTTAGTTTGACCGCTCGTCATACCATACTTACGCAGGAAGCGTTCTACGCGACCTTCGGTATCAATAATTTTTTGAGTACCTGTATAAAAAGGGTGATTTCCAGACCAAACATCAACGTGTAATTCTGGCTTGGTAGAGCCAACAGTCATCACAACTTGACCGTTACAGTAAACTTTGGCTTCTGGATACCACTCTGGATGAATATCTGGTTTTGCCATGTTTCTTCAACGCGAAGTGAGCTTAAACAATTATGACTTATCCAACTGCTACACAAAACTTGACTAAACTTATGCAAATCCAGCCATTCAACTAAAGAAGACTTTAGAGGGTTTGCTTCTTGCTTCCACCAAGGGAGTCGGCTCCTTCTTGTCCACAAGCGTAAATTCGGGTGTAGCCCACCCTAGGAGTGAAAAAATTGTTTTGAAGCTTTTAGCCATTGTTCATCCATTATTTTCAGCAAATTTAACGAACTGTGGACTCCCATTCGACCTTTTTACAGGCTTGCTAGTAAGACATCGACCGTGGTTTACAAACCAGATTTTTTTAAGCCTTGGTTTTCGGCATTAGTCTAAGTATATATGTACTTTGCCTGTTAAGCAAGGGATGAAAACTTACTTTAATTGCAGAAGTTTAAGTAAGTTTAAACAATAATTTCACGATTTAATCATGCTCCAACTTTCAAATATAGAGTTGGTAAAATGTCTGTATATTAACGTTTAGAGTACTGAGGTGCTTTACGAGCTTTGTGCAAACCGTATTTCTTACGTTCTTTAGATCTGGGATCGCGAGAAAGGTAGCCTTCAGTTTTCAATGGCGGACGGTTGTCAGGATCTAGCTGACATAAAGCACGAGCGACTCCCAAACGAACCGCATCAGACTGTCCTGTTAAACCGCCGCCGGAGGCTTTCACCAAAATGTCATATTCGCTTTCCAATCCTAAGGTTTCTAGGGGCGCTTTAATTCCTCCTAAATAGTTGGGATTGAATTGAAAATACAGGTCTCCTGGCTTACCGTTAACAGTTAGTTGTCCGCTACCTGGGACAAGGCGTACTCTTGCCACCGAAGATTTACGACGACCAGTGCCCCAATATACGGCACGACCGTTATCAATATCTGTTGCTTGCATTAATTTTGTTCTCCTGGAATTGTGCTAATTTTGAGTTCTTTGGGCTGTTGGGCTGAATGAGGATGAGACTCACCTGCATAAACTTTTAATTTCTTGAATAACTGCCGTCCCAAGTTGTTTTTTGGCAGCATGCCCTTAACAGCTTTTTCAAGGATACGTTCTGGTAGGCGTGCTTGTAATTTTTCAAAAGTTTCTGTCTTCATTCCGCCAGGACGACCCGAATGACGACGGTAAAGTTTCTGTGAGCTTTTTTTACCAGTGACTACAACTTTTTCAGCATTGACAACAATCACGAAGTCCCCTGCATCCATATAAGGAGTAAATTGGGGTTTATTTTTGCCTCGTAAAATCATGGCGATTTCAGTGGCTAGACGACCCAGACGTTGGTCAGCAGCATCTACTACATACCAATCGCGCTCTACTGTTTCTTGTTTGGGAAGATATGTCTTGTTCATTACTTTTGCTGATTCTCTATCTTTGTTTTTATCTTAAATATACATTTTAGATAGTAATTTCACTGACGAAATTATCTGAAAAGTTAAAAGACGGTAAGGTGTCGTACCAAATTTTCATAGGAAAAGGGAATTCTCCATAGCCTACGCGCAACAAGCACAGTCCTTGAGGTGGTGCAGCGTATCTAACTTCTTCTCGGCGTTCTTGTTCCCAGATAGTAGTCAAATTTTCTGGAGTTCGCTTTCTCGAACCCACTTGAACTAACATTCCTACTAATAAACGAACCATACCATACAGAAATCCATCTGCTTGAATTTCAATATGTACTAATGCTCCATCGCGATAACATTGAGTATCTTGTACGTTTACCCATGAATGCTTTCGTCCTGAATTGGCGCGGTGGAAGGCTGTTAGATGATGTTTTCCAATTAAAGGTTTAAGTGCAGCTGCAATTAAGGATTCATCTAAAGCAGCATGATAGTAATGCCAACTGTAAGGTCTAACAAATAAATTGGGTCGTTTTTCGTTGTATAGAGTGTAACGATACCGTCTATAGGACGCACTAAAACGAGCATGCCAAGTATCGCTAACACCAGAAGATGCTCTAATCAGTATATCTTGGGGCAAGTAACTATTTAAAATAGATGCCCACTTTGATGGTGGGATCCTACTAGCGATATTGAAATGAGCAACCTGAGCGGCGGCGTGAACTCCACTATCGGTTCTTCCGGCACCATGTAAGGTCACATGGCGATCTACTACAGAAGAAATTGCTTTTTCAATCTCTTCTTGGACGCTACGGTGTTTGGGTTGCCGTTGCCAGCCATGAAAATGAGTTCCTTGGTATTGAATTACCAAGGCAACCCTTTGAGTTTTTTCTAGCTGGAGGCTTTGTGACATAGAATTAAAATCTGGATGCGAATCGGCGAAAATGCATCCATTAACCGATATTATTCCTAATTAAACTAGTTCAAGAATTGCCATTTGGGCGTTATCACCCCGACGAGGTACTGTATGTAGGATACGAGTATAACCTCCTTTGCGTTCGCTATATCTAGTCGGAGCTTGTTCAAATAAAGCACTAACTAAGTCTTTGTCATAAAGGTAGCCAATCGCTTTACGTCGTGCATTTAAAGAACCGTCTTTGGCTAGAGTTATCATTTTATCAACTTCTGCTCTTACCACTTTGGCTCGGGCTGTGGTGGTAGTTATTCGTCCGTGACGAATTAATTCGGTAGCAAGTGCTCGTAGCAAAGCACGGCGTTGATCGGCTGGTTTGCTGAGTTTTTTAGTTTTAGAACGGTGACGCATGATTGCAATATCATTAAGTTAAAAGTTGTTCGATTTAAGCGTGTTTTGAAGCTCTTTCTGTTGGCAGAGTAATGCCCAAGCGTCGCTGCAAAGCTTCCACTACTTCTTCTGCTGACTTCTGACCGAAATTTTTGATTTCTAGAAGGTCTTCTTGGGTATAGTCTAATAAGTCGGCTACCGAGTTGACTTGTGCCCGCTTGAGACAGTTATAGGCTCGGACAGAAAGCTGCAATTCTTCGATGGGTATTTGAGCGGTTGGATCTTGGTCGATTTCGGAAACGGTATCTTCAGGGTTTATTTCGATATTTTTCAGGGGATTAAATAAATCGACCAAAATACCAGCAGCAGAAGAGAGTGCTTCTTGTGGAGCGATACTGCCGTTAGTCCACACTTCTAAAAGCAGTCTGTCTTTGGGATATCCATTTTCCCCACGAGTTTCCTCGACACTGTAATTAACTTTCCGTACCGGCATAAAAATCGAATCTATTTGCAGAAAATCCAAAGATGTAGCTTCTTCACGACCTCTCTCAACTGTGCGGTAGCCTTTACCTTTTTCAATCCTAAACTCCATTTCCAGTCTTCCACCTTCTGCTAAGGTAGCTATATACTGGGTTTGATCGATGACTTCTACTTCAGAAGGTAAATCGAAGTGTGCTGCGGTAACTGTTGCTGGACCATTCACAAGTAATCTACCAATCTGGGGTTGAGGGGAATGACTTTTGAGAACAAGTTCTTTCATTCTCATGAGGATTTCTAGCACGTCTTCCCGCACACCTTTAACGGTGGCAAATTCATGAGTTACCCCCGCAATTCTAACTGCTGTAACTGATGTTCCTTCTAAATTGGATAGTAAAATCCTTCTCAGAGCGTTGCCTACAGTAATTCCTTGCCCTCTTTCTAAAGGTTCCAAAACAAATTTAGAATAGTGGCTCCGACTTTCTTCTGTATTGGATTCTACACATTCAATTTGAAATTGCGCCACGGAGTAACCTCCCTTCTTTATCAGGTCTTATCCTGGCAGGCAATTGTGGATTATTGCCTACCCCTATTTAAAGTAAATTCCCTACGTGCCCCAAGATTATCCTCCATTTATAATGGAATTTGGCAATAGTCAATAATACAAGATCGCAAGTAGGATGCTATTTATTACTTCTCAAGCTGCAATATTTGACAGCTTTTAATACAAGCTATTTTATTTCTACATACGGTCTCTTTCTGACATAGAGAAGAGCAAAATTTGGCGCTTTGTAATGCCAAATTGCGACCTTCTTTAATAGCAATAAAAAATTTACACAATTGTGAAAACCCATACTTATTGCCCAGAGTGATAAAAATTAAAATTGTCTTTAAACTCTACGTCGTTTGGGTGGACGGCAACCATTGTGAGGAATTGGAGTAATATCCCGAATCAAAGTTATTTCCAATCCTGCTCCCTGAATTGCCCGAATAGCTGTTTCTCGTCCCGCTCCCGGACCACTTACCATTACTTCTATCTGACGCATACCTTGGTCAATAGCTCGTCTTGCTGCGCTTTCAGCTGCTGTCTGAGCAGCAAAGGGTGTTCCTTTCTTTGCTCCCTTAAAACCACTTGAACCCGCAGAAGCCCAAGAAACTACATCTCCATTAGGATCGGTAATTGTGACAATACTATTGTTGAAAGTAGACTGAATATAGCCTATTCCATTAGGTACGTTACGTTTCTGTTTTCTACTTCCGCTTTTTTTTCCTGATTGTCGCGCCATATCGTTATAGTTGAATTAAAGTTTAAAAATTGGTTATGCTGCAAATCCCAAGGGTGAAAAATAACTAATTATTTTACTTACCTGGGGCTTTCTTTTTACCAGCTACTGTCTGTCTTCTTCCTCTACGGGTTCTAGCATTAGTACGAGTTCTTTGACCTCTGACTGGCAAGCCCATACGGTGGCGGCGACCTCTGTAAGTCCCAATATCGACCAAGCGCTTGATGTTCATAGCTTCCCAGCGCCTTAAGTCACCTTCGACCTGATAATTTTGCTCTACCTCAGCTCGTAAGGCTGCTACATCACTATCGCTTAAATCTTTAACTCTGGTATCAGGATTAACACCTGTGGCAGCTAATATTTTATGCGAGCTTGTTAAGCCAATTCCAAAAATATAAGTTAGACCTATTTCAACACGCTTATCGCGTGGTAGGTCTACTCCGGCAATACGTGCCATTATAGAAGTCTCCTAATATTTCGTCTTTCATCCTATACCGACTTTATGTATTCGGATGCCTTTACGTCGGTCAGCATATCCGAATCGTGAATGCCTTTATAAAGTTCAGAAGAGTTTTATCGATCTCAAGGCATATTGAAATTCTTCAAGTGCAGTTTTACCCTTGACGCTGCTTGTGCTTTGGATTTTCACAAATAACCATTACCCGACCGCGTCGTTTAATTACGCTGCACTTTTCGCACATTTTTTTTACAGAGGCTCTTACTTTCATTGCCTTCTTAATCAACTCCAAATAGTAGATTATAACACTAATTCTGAAAATATTCAGTTTAATGGGTGGGAACCCAGAATTTCTAGATTGTAGTATAATAGTTCACATCAGCTTACTTTTTACGCAATCGGTAAGTAATTCTACCCTTTGTGAGGTCGTAAGGGGTCAACTCCACTTTGACGCGATCGCCGGGTAAAATTTTGATGTAGTTTCGGCGAATCTTGCCGCTGATGTGAGCTAAAACGTTAAAGCCATTATCTAGATCGACACGGAACATGGCATTAGGCAAGGATTCCGTCACCGTGCCTTCCATTTCAATTAAATCTTGTTTGGACAACTTGCTTTTCCTTCAACTCAACAGTATCTTATTGATTTGGGTCATCAACCCTGCCTTCAAAAAGCGCGAATATATCAACAATTTATTAATATATCTTATTCAAAATTAAATTGATTGAACTATGTCCATTAGCAGATGCGAGGTTGGAGGTTAGAAGTAAAATGAAAGTAAAATTAATTAAACATTCCTATTACTTCTAACAAATAATTATTAACAATTGACAACCAATTCTTTCAGGTTAGAAGAAACTACTTGAGGCGTTCTATTGCCATTGATAGTTACCAACTGTTTACGATCTCCATAATAATCAATTAAAGGAGTAGTTTCGGAATGGTAAATCTCTAAACGACGACGAATAACCTCTTCGGAATCATCTTTTCGTCCGCGTTCGAGTAAACGTCCTACTACTACATCATCTGGCACATCTAGGTTGATCGCCATTGCGCCATCTAAATTCATTTTGTTCAACAAATTATCTAAAAAAACGGCTTGTTCGACGGTTCGAGGAAAACCGTCAAGGATCCATCCGGAACTAGTATCAGCCTTGTGCAATCGCTCTTCGACCATATCTTGCACTAATTCACTAGGGACTAATTGACCGCTATCTACATAGCTTTTAGCCTTAATACCCAAAGGAGTTTGTTCTTTAATTGCTTCGCGGAGGATATCGCCTGTAGAAATATGAGGAATTCCCCAATGTTCGGCTAAATTTTTAGCTTGAGTTCCCTTACCGGCTCCAGGTGCTCCTAAAAATATGATGCGCGCCACTATTGTTTCACCATCCCTTCATAACGTTGAGAAATAACGTAGGTCTGGATTTGTTTAGCTGTATCAATAGCCACACCTACCAAAATCAACAAAGAGGTAGCACCCAAACCTCTGAATGTGGGAACTCCCAATGCTCTTTCAACAATGGTAGGAATAATCGCAACCAATCCCAAAAAACCAGCACCTAAGAAGGTGAGTCGATTCAAAACTTTTTCTAAATATTCGCTTGTTGCTTTACCTGGACGAATTCCGGGAATAGAAGAACCCATTTTTTTTAGGTTCTGAGCGATATCAACTGGGTTGACAATCAAGGAAGAATAGAAGTAGCTAAAGAAAACAATTGAAAACAGGTATATTAGTGCATAGGCCCACCAACCAGGACCAGCTGGACTTAGGTAAGTGCCTACAAAGTTAGCTATTTGTTGATTTTGAGTAAAATTCCCAATTAAAAGCGGTAAACCTAATATTGCAGTGGCAAAAATAATTGGCATTACTCCACCTTGATTGAGTCGTAGGGGTAAGAAGCTGCGCTGTTCGGCAAGAACTCTTCTACCTACTTGTCTTCTAGCGGAGATAATTGGAATGCGACGCATACCTTCTTGTACAAAAACAATACCAATAATTGTTGCAAGGAAAAGCAGTAGTAACACAACTACTTGACCTACAGCTTGACGACCTCCAACTTGAGCAAAACTAATAGTACTGCCTAAAGTTGTAGGTAGAGAAGCTACAATATTAAGGAAAATAAGTAATGATGCTCCATTACCAATTCCTCGCTCTGTAATCACTTCGGATGCCCACATCACGAACATGGAACCAGCAACAAGAGCTAGAGCAGTCTCAAAGACAAAAACTGGACCAAAGTCGAGTGCATAGCTTTTCAGCCATACAGCTGAGATAAATATGCTCTGGACAATCCCCCAGCCTAAGGCTACATATCGTGTAATTTGGGAAATTTTTCGTCTTCCAGCTTCACCTTCATTTTTCTGTAAGTTTTCCAAGCTTGGGATAGCGGCCGTGAGTAGTTGGATGATAATCGAGGCATTAATGAAAGGTAAAATCCCCAGGGTAAATACTCCTAAAGCAGAAAATCCACCACCGGAGAAAATATCCAAAATCCCTGCTAAGTTATTACCTCGCGACATCGCAGCACTAAAGGCTACCCGATCTATTCCAGGAATAGGTATATAAATACCCAAACGAATCAAAAGTAAAAGACCTATGGTCACAAACAGCCGACCTCTTAAACCGGCTGCTTGTGCCATCTGCATAAAAGTTTCTTGAGCCGAAGGTGCTTTGTCTCGACTGATCATAATGACGAACTACCGATGAATATGAACCAGGCGCTGGTTTACGGAAGTGGATTTTTTAGTGCGCTCAACTGCTGGCTCACCTATACAATTTCACAACTACCACCAGCTGCCTCAATTTTGCTACGAGCCGTACCTGTGAAGGCTGCAGCTTGCACTTTGAGTGGAACGTTCAAATCTCCATTTCCCAGTATTTTCAATGCTCCTTGTACAGCTGTGAGAATACCATTCTCTTGCAGTGAGGTGACATTAACTTCTGTATTTGCTGGGAGTGAAGACAACTTCTCTACATTAATCGTAGTGTATTTTTTGCGATTAATCAGAGGAAAACCTTTGAGTTTAGGTACCCGACGATAAAGGGGCTGCTGACCACCTTCAAAACCGGGTCTGGTTCCGCTACCAGAGCGGGATTTTTGACCGCGCATACCGAAACCACAACTGGCTCCTTGACCTGCTGCAATACCGCGTCCTACACGTCGGCGGCGTTTTTTAGATCCCTTTTGAGGACGAGCATCCTGTAGTCTCATAAGTCTTAAAAGTATAATTTTCCATTAATAAGAACTACAACTCTACTGTGCGTAGAGCTTTTCAATAGTGAGACCTCTATCTTCAGCAACTTCATTGAAGTTACGCAATACAGCTAGAGCATTCATTGCGGCTCTGGCATTGTTGAGAGGGTTGTTTGAGCCAAGTTGTTTCGCTAAAACGTTGCGAACGCCTGCTAGTTCGAGTACCGTACGTACCGCACCACCAGCAATTACACCGGTACCGGGTGATGCGGGGCGCATAATGACTTTGGCTCCGCCACCAATACCATTTGTGGGATGAGGAATAGAATTAGATTTAGTAATTGGAACTTCTACTAAATGTTTTTTACCATCGGCTACGCCTTTCTTCACGGCTCCGATGACATCGCTAGCTTTACCTACTCCGACACCTACTTGACCTTTTTCATTACCGACAACCACAATTGCCCGGAAGCTAAGTTTTTTACCTCCTTTAACAACCTTACTTACTCGTCGGATTTGAATTACTCTCTCTTGCCAGTTAGTTTCTTCTTTTTTAGCTCGGCTAGTTTTACGACGATTATTTGCCATATTAAATTCTGTGGTGTTCGCGAATTGCGGCTGAACTTAACTTACCGGTTGATTTGCTATTAGCGATAAATAATTTGTTTAAATTTTTATCTTCTAATACACTGCTAACTAAATCCGGTAATCTTAGAAGCTTAAACCAGCTTCTCTTGCGGCATCAGCTAATGCCTTGACCCGTCCGTGATAAAGGTTGCCTCCACGGTCAAAAACGACTTGAGTAATACCTTTTTCCAAGGCTCTTGCTGCTACTGCTTTACCAACTTCACTTGAAGCTTCTTGATTAGAACCAGAGGAAAGTTTTGATTTTAATTCAGGTTCTATAGTCGATGCTGTAGCCAAAGTATGATGCTTGGTATCATCTATCACTTGAGCGTAAATATGCTCGTTAGAGCGATATACTGTCAAACGAGGACGATCGCTAGAACCAAATACTTTGCCTCTGATGCGTCTGTGACGACGCTTTGTTGATTGTTTGCGGGTAAATTTCATGAGTTACTTCTTACCTTTACCACCTGCTTTACCAGCTTTACGTCTGATGACTTCATCGCTGTAGCGAATACCTTTGCCTTTGTAAGGTTCGGGAGGACGAACGGCACGAATTTGGGCAGATGTATTACCAACTACTTCCTTGTCGTAACCGCTAACAACGATAACAATGCCTTTTTCTTCAATTGCAAATTGAACTCCATCTGGTGGGGTAATTTCTACGGGATGGCTGTATCCAACATTCAAGACTAAATCTTTTCCTTTAACCTGTGCGCGATAACCAACACCTTGAAGTTGCAATTTACGCTCAAATCCTTTAGAGACTCCCTCAACCATATTGGAAACCAAACTACGGCTTAAACCGTGCATTTGCCGGGATACTCTCGAATCATCTTGACGGGATACGGTTAGAGTATCTCCCTCTTGGCAAACCCTAACCTCCGTTGGAAGTTCGCGAGATAATTCGCCTTTTGGACCTTTTACAGATATGGAGGCACCATCAATTTTTACTTGTACCTTGGCCGGTACTGCTATTGGTTGTTTACCAATTCTAGACATGGTTTTTTGTCCTTAAATAATCCGTATTATTCATGACTACCAAACGTAGCAAAGTACTTCGCCGCCTACATTTTGTTGGCGTGCTTGTCGGTCGGTCATGATGCCGGAGGATGTAGATATTATGGCAATACCAATACCCCCTAATACTCTTGGTAAGTCTTTCTTATTAGAATAAACTCGCAAACCCGGTCTACTTACCCGCTTAAGGGTAGTAATAATGGGTTGCCGATTTTTTCCTTTGTATTTTAAAGAAATTACCAAATGGCTTTTAATTCCTTCTCCGGCAGTTTCAAAATCATTGATAAAGCCTTCTTCCCGCAGTACTTTAGCTATACTGTGGGTCATTTTTGTTGCTGGCACTTGTGTTGTTTGATGCCGAGCCAAATTGGCGTTGCGGATGCGCGTCAGCATATCTGCAATTGTGTCGTTTGCCGCCATCGTTTCCTCTATTTAGATGAACTTATTGCTCCCGGAAGGGCATTCCCATTTCTTTTAGTAAAGCGCGACCTTCTTCGTCATTCCTAGCTGTAGTAATGATGGAAATATCCATACCACGAATCTGGTCAATCTGATCGTATTCGACTTCTGGAAAAATCAGTTGTTCTCTAACTCCCAGAGTATAGTTTCCACGACCATCAAAGCTTTTTGGACTTATACCACGAAAGTCGCGAATTCTGGGCAATGACAGATTGATTAAACGGTCGAGAAAGTTGTACATCTTATTGCTTCTAAGAGTTACCATTACCCCGACGGGCATACCTTCTCGAATTTTGAATCCTGCGATCGCCTTCTTCGCTCGCGTAACTACCGGTTTTTGTCCAGTAATTATGGCTATTTCGCTTAAAGATGCTTCTAATGCTTTTGCGTTTTGAGAAGCTTCCCCTAATCCTCGGTTAACAGTTATTTTGGTAACCTTTGGTACTTGATGAATATTTGAATATTCAAATTGTTTCATCAAATTGGGGACAATAGTTTCAAGGTATTTATTTTTTAATCCTACTGCCATTTTTTCTCCTAATCCCTGGTCTTGGTCAGGGAATAAATTTGTGAAAAATAAGGTCTAATAAGGTCAAAGGTCAAAGTTTGAATAATTATTAACTCTTAACTTAAGCCTCAAGACTCCTAACTCTCAACTACTTGTCTATTATTTCCCCAGTTTTCTTCAGCATACGTACTTTTTTACCTTCTTGGGTAAAAGTGTAACAAACGCGAGAAACTACATTTTCCTTGGTGGAATAAAGCATCACGTTAGAACTATGAATGGGAAATTCCTGGGTAACAATTTTGCCTGATTCACCTTCCTGTTGAGGCTTCACATGCTTAGTTTTTATATTTACACCCTTGATAATAACTTTACTATCTTTGGGAATTGCTCGAATAATTTCACCAACTTTGCCTTTGTCTTTTCCTGCAATTACCTGTACGGTATCTCCAGTTTTGACATGCATTTTGTGAAATAGAGGTTTCGCTTTCTTGTTTTTAACTGCCATTAAAGTACCTCCGGTGCCAGAGAAACTATTTTAGTAAAGTTTTTGTCGCGTAATTCCCGCGCTACCGGACCAAATACCCTCGTTCCTCGGGGATTTCCATCTTTGTTGATTATGACTGCAGCATTATCATCGAAACGGATGGTCATACCACTATCCCGATTCACGCCCTTTTTGGTACGAACGATTACAGCCTCAACCACATCAGACTTTTTGATCGCCATATTCGGTTGGGCATCTTTGACTACGGCGATAATTCGATCGCCAATACTGCCATAGCTACGGTTTCCGGCACCCAGAACGCGGATGCACATTAATTTACGGGCACCGCTGTTATCTGCAACATTGAGGTAAGACTGGGCTTGTATCACAATTTTTCTCCGTTGTAAAGTTGCTCGCGCTATTTAACAACCGCCGAGCGTCAAATATTCCTACTATTGAGGATTTCTTTAACTTGCCAGCGCTTGGTTTTGCTCAGGGGTCTCGTTTCCTGAATCCGAACCCGGTCGCCTATTTGACAATTATTTTCTTCGTCGTGAGCTTTGTAGCGTCTGGTTGTGACTACAATCTTCCCGTACTTTCTATGACTATCGCGGTTTTCTACTGCCACTACCACTGTTTTTTGCATTTTATCGCTGACTACTAAGCCAACTCTTTCTTTAATAGCCATAATTTACTGTTTTCATTAGTTATTAGTTACGAGCTATAAATGATTCTTTACTCTGAATCTTGAGAAGTTGCTGCACGCTTACGTTCCCCTTCTACTGTTAGCAATTGAGCTAAACGGTGACGGCAATGCTTGAACTGTGCAGTTTTTTCTAGCTGTCGAGTTGCTTGTTGCAAGCGCAAGTCAAATAATTGCTTTTTAGTAGCTGTAATTTCTTGTGCTAATTGCTCGTCGCTCAATTCTCTTGCTTCTGAGATCTTAGGAAAAGGCATAATTTATATAGAAGAATCAATTTCTGCACGACTAATAAATTTAGTCTTAATTGGTAGCTTGTGTGAAGCTAAACGCATTGCTTCACGAGCAGTCTCTTCAGCTACGCCAGCAATTTCAAACATAATTCTTCCTGGCTTGACTACAGCTACCCAATATTCGGGGTTACCTTTACCAGAACCCATCCGGGTTTCTGCTGGACGCATTGTGATGGGCTTATCGGGAAATACTCTAATCCAAATTTTCCCACCCCTACGAATGTAACGAGTCATTGCCCGTCGGGCTGCCTCAATTTGACGAGCAGTAATCCAAGATGGTTCTTGAGCTTGGAGGGCAAACTCACCAAAATTGATGTCACAACCACGTGTTGCTAACCCTCTCATCCGTCCGCGATGTTGTTTGCGGAATTTAGTTCTTTTAGGACTTAACATGACTAATTAGTTGTTGGTTGTTGGTTGTTAGTTGTTGGTTGTTAGTTGCTGGTTGTTAGTTGTTGGTTGTTGGTTGTTAGTTGTTGGTTGTTGGTTGTTATTTATTCACTAACCACTAACCGCTATCTACTAACCACTAACCACTAACCACTATCTACTATCTACTAACCACGTTCCAACTAATTTTCATTGGAACGGTCTTCAAAAGAAGGACGACGACGGTTTTGACGGCGACGGGGTTCGCGTTCGTTTCTGGGGTTAGAAGTTGGAGCTTCTTCTTCTCCGGGAATTACTTCTCCTTTGAATACCCATACTTTGATGCCAAGAATACCGTAGATGGTTTTAGCGGTAACGTAGGCATAATCAATATTTGCCCGTAAGGTATGTAGGGGTACTCTACCCTCACGAGTCCACTCTGTACGAGCAATTTCTGCACCGTTTAAGCGTCCGCTAACCTGAATTTTGATTCCCTGTACGCCCGCACGTTGGGCGCGCTGAATAGCTTGACGTACTACTCTTCGGAAGGAAACCCGACGTTCAAGTTGTTGGGCAATATATTCACCAATTAAAAAGGCATCTGCATCAACGCGCTGTACTTCAACTACGTTGATACGAATCTGACGATTACCGCCCAATTCTTTTTGTAATCCGGTGCGTAATGCTTCAATACCTTGTCCGCCTCTACCTACTACTACACCAGGTCTGGCAGTACGTACTTCTAAATCAATCTGATCTGCTTTACGCTCAATTTTTACTTCAGAAATACCAGCGTTATTCTGAGCTCTTCTCCCCAACTTCTTATCTATATACTCGCGAAGTTTATAATCTTCTTGAAGTAATTCTGGATACCTAGAAGGGTCGGCAAACCAACGAGATTGATGTTCTTTTGTAATTCCCAGGCGAAATCCAATTGGATTAATCTTTTGTCCCACTTTTGCTTCCTCTAAAATATATTCGCACTCGATTCTTCATTAATTGTTTTTTTGAGTGCTTACTTACGCTGCTTTGGGATCGGCAGACACGGCAATGGTTATATGACATGTGGGTTTGCGAATTTGATAAGCACGACCCTGGGCTCTAGGCTGATAGCGCTTGAATACTGGACCTTGATCTGCGAATGCTGTGGAAACAATTAAAGATGCTCTATCTAACCCTTCGTTGTGTTCGGCATTGGCAGCAGCACTTCTTAGAACTTTTAATACTGGGTCGCAGGCTCGATAGGGCATAAACTCTAAAATAATCAGTGCTTCCCGGTAGGAGCGTCCCCTAATTTGGTCAAGTACACGACGTACTTTAAAGGGTGACATACGTATATATCGAGCGATCGCTTTTATTTCTTTAGTATCAGTAGCCATAATAAATTTCACCGAATTGCTAATTTCATCAAGGTGAGTTTAGCAATATCGATTATCTTCCTCCTTTTCTATCTCTAGAGTGACCTCTATAAGTGCGAGTAGGAGCGAATTCTCCTAATTTATGACCTACCATTTGGTCGCTGATAAAAACTGGAACATGCTGTTTTCCGTTATGAACGGCGATGGTATGACCAACCATGATAGGCAGAATTGTTGATGCTCTCGACCAAGTTTTGATAACTTCTTTTTTATTGGTTTCGTTGAGCTTATCGATTTTTTTCAGTAAATGGTCCGCAATAAAAGGACCTTTTTTAAGAGAACGACCCATAGGACAATGTGGATTTTAGATTTTAGATTTTGGATTTTGGATTATAGATTTTGAATTTCAGATTTTGGAATTTTGGAATTATAGATTTTGTTCTTTGGTGGTGCCATCGTCTTGGTCACTAGGAATAAATTTTACCTTGAAGTAATTACCAGGGAGCAAGATGCTCCCATTCCGGGAATTAATCGAAAAGATTTTCATTCCAATCCAAAATCCTAATTCCAAAATTCTAAGATTGACGACCGCCACGTCCCCGTTTTCCGGATTTACGACGACGACGAACAATTAATTTACTACTTGCTTTCTTGGGTTTGCGGGTTTTCTTACCCAAAGTCGGTTTACCCCAAGGAGTTACAGGACCGCTACGACCAATTGGAGCGCGTCCTTCACCACCACCGTGGGGGTGATCGCAGGGGTTCATTACACTTCCTCTAACCTTGGGACGGCGACCTCTCCAACGATTACGACCGGCTTTACCCAAGCTTTGGTTTCTGGCTTCAATGTTGCCAACTTGTCCGATGGTGGCGTAGCATTCACGCCTAATCATGCGAACTTCTCCTGAAGGCAATTTTAAGGTCACGTAATTACCTTCTTTTGCCATTACTTGAGCGTTTGCACCAGCCGAACGTACTATTTGACCGCCTTTTCCAGCAACCAATTCTACGTTGTGAACGCTGGTACCCAAGGGCATATTTGACAAAGGTAAGGCGTTGCCGGTTTCAATTGGAGAATCTGGACCGGCTATTATTGTAGTACCTACTTTCAATCCATTGGGATGCAAGATATAACGCTTCTCGCCATCTTCGTAAACTACGAGGGCAATTCTTGCGTTGCGATTTGGATCGTATTCAATGGCTTCAACTGTTGCGGGAATACCCCGCTTATCTCTTTTAAAATCGATAATTCGATAAAGACGTTTATGTCCGCCACCCCGGCGACGACTGGTAATTACACCACGATTATTTCTACCTTTAGCCCGATGAATGCGTTGGGTTAAGGATTTTTCCGGCTTGGATTTTGTAATTTCCGAGAAGTCGGAAGTTGTAGCAGTACGGTTACTGGGGGTGTAGGGACGAAAAGAACGAGTACCCATAGTTTTAAAATTATTTAGAAATTTAGTCTGGAGATGAGGACAAGGGGAGATGGGAGAGGGGGTAGTCAACGACATTCTCGATCTAGAACGGATGAAGTCCGGGACGCTGACCCTACATCCCCAGATCTGTAAGGTCTCCACCCTGTTTCAGCAGGCCGAAACCGTGATGCAGCCCATGGCCCAAGCAGCGCAGGTGCAGCTCTGGATCGAGCCGGTAGAGGTGAAACTGCGGGTGGATTGCGATCGCATTC
>JBCCSG010000104.1:0-21235 GCA_039200565.1 Cyanobacteria bacterium P01_D01_bin.50
AACTCCTAACTCCTAACTCCCAACTCCTAACAACTAACAACCAACAACCAACAACTAAAAATGAACTTTAGTGCAGCCTTACCCACTTTCGTCATAACTCTCCGAGAAGGAGTAGAAGCGGCTCTTGTAGTTGGTATAGTATTGGCGATGCTTGCCAAAGCGAAACAATCTCGTCTCAACCCTTGGGTATATGCCGGTGTAGGCGTTGGGATTGCAGTAAGTGCGCTGATTGGAATATTATTTGCTTCGATAATTCAAGCAACAGGGGTAATTAATCCTCAATATGCCCCCATAGTTAAACCTGTGATGGAAGGAATATTCGGCATAATTGCGATCGCAATGCTCAGTTGGATGCTCATCTGGATGACAAAACAAGCCAGATTTATGAAAGCTGAAGTTGAAGGAGCCGTACAAAATGCCTTGTCAGAAGATAAAAACGCTGGTTGGGGAGTTTTTACTTTAGTTTTAATTGCTGTGGTGCGCGAGGGTTTTGAAACTGTTTTATTTATCGCTTCTAATTTTCAAGAAGGTTTTGTTCCAACCATTGGCGCAATTGCTGGAATCGCAACTGCAGCATTTATTGGTGCGCTGATATTTAAATGGGGTGTAAAAATAAATATCCGTCAATTTTTCCAGGTTATGGGCATTTTTCTAGTCTTAATTGTTGCTGGATTAGTAGTAGGAGCGTTACGTAAATTTGACCAAGCTTTTGCTGCTCTTGCTCTTACGGATAATCTAACCCAAAATCTTTGTTTTTATTCTCAAAGCTTTGCCGAAATTCACTCTTGTATATTAGGCCCTATAGTCTGGAATACATCAAATATATTGCCAGATAAACAGTTCCCAGGAGTAATTCTTAAAGTATTATTTGGTTATAGAGAAAATTTATATTTAGTTCAAGCAGTTGCATACTTATCATTTTTATTTACTGTAGGAGGTTTATATTTACGCAGCATTCTAGGTACTTTACCCCAAAATGAAAAGAATATGACAGCTAATCCAAAATAGATGTTTAACTATAGAGAATAATAATTAAATCCAAGACAAGAGAATAAACATACTTTCCACAGGTACAAGCAATGATTAACTATCCATACATCATTAACCCTAGGGAAAGACTGGGATAACCTCATAATTAGAAACTCAGTTTTTCAAAAAACTGAGTTTCTCAAAACCTCAAATTTTCACCGCTTACATATGATTCTTAGATATGATTATCACAACAAGAGTATAATTAATCATTAGAAAACTTTTTCTTAACCTTTTTTTGAGAGAATTTTAGTAAATTTATATACGGCATAACTAGTTAAAAAATGACTTACTTTATGTTTTTAAACAAGTATACTGATAAAAAGTTGAAGACTTCGTTCAAGTTAGAAGACGACAAAGTTCCCTATTAATGTCATTTCTTATTTACTAGATACTATTAGCCGTTACAGCAAAAGTTATTAGTAAATCTTATTTTTATATTTCTATATAGTTATAGAAGTAATTCATTCAGGGTGTATCATACTATTGTATAGTGCATCAGTACTATACAATAAATAACCGTCATAGTGGACGTTCATTTAACTAAAAACGTCTCAAAGTAGCGAGTATTTTGTGCAACTGTTCTTTAATTAGAACAGTTGTAATTTCCGGCTGCTTTTATTTGCCTGAATATCTTCTGATGAAATTACTTTCTTCATGGTGTAACTATCACTAAAATGATGCAATTTAACCAAGACAAAGCCATTAACTTACTGCAACAAATTTTAGAATTTGAATTAGCAGGAGTAGTTCGATACACAACTTACTCTTTGATAGTAAATAGTAGTAACAAAAATGAAATTGTTGATTTTCTGAAAGAGCAAGCAGAAGAGTCACTATTTCATTCTCAAAAAGTAGGAGAAATGTTAGTAAGTATTAATGGAAATCCTCAACCACGTATTACACCTATTTCTGAACTCCAAAACTATTCTGTAAAAGATATATTGAGTGCGAGTTTAGCACATGAAAAGCAGGCTTTAGGGCATTATCAGGTACTTTTGGAAACTATCAAAGGTAGCAATAGTGATATCGAAGAGTTTGTCAGCAATATGATTGAGGAAGAAAGTCATCATACTCAAGAATTGGTAGGAATGATAAACGATTTGAATGAAGAAAGTTAAGAGTTAGATACAAGAAATTGCGTTCCTTTACGTTAAATTTAGGTAATGTAAGGGAGCGTAATTTTTTTTGTATTTTATTTAACAATAAATGAGTAAAAACTATCGAAAAAAAAATTCAACACCTCGTGTAGTTGATGCTGATGGAAATTTTAATGTTGTTCGTAAAGAGCCATCTAAGTTCGATTGGGGTGATTTATACCATGTATTATTAACTCTTTCTTGGATCAATTTATTTGCGGTGGTAGCTGCGGGTTATGTAATTACTAATGTTTTGTTTGCTTTTATGTACCTAGCTACAGGGAATGGTATAGAAAATATGCGTGAAGGTGATTTCTTCGACGCATTTTTTTTTAGCGTTCAAACTATGGCAACTATTGGCTATGGTGCAATGCATCCTACAACCCTTGTAGCCAATATTTTAGTTGCGATTGAAGCTTTGCTGGGGCTTTTGGGAGTATCCGTGGGAAGTGGATTAGTGTTTGCTCGATTTTCTCTTCCCAAAGCACGAGTCATGTTTAGTGATGTCGCTGTTGTTGCTCCTCATAATGGCGTACCAACTTTGATGTTTCGAGTTGCGAATAAACGTCAAAGCTGGATTTTGGAAGCTCAAGTAAACGTAAATTTAGTAATCAGCGAAATTACTCAGGAAGGAGAGTCGATACGAAAGTTTGATAAGTTACCACTATCTCGCGATCGCTCTTCACTTTTCGCTTTAACTTGGACAGTTATGCATCCTATAACTGAAAGTAGCCCTTTCTACAACATAACCCTGGATGAGATGTTGGAGAAAGAGATGGAGATATTAGTAACTTTAACTGGAATTGACCAAACCGTTTCTGATAATATCCACGATTATCGCTCATATGTTCCTAAAGATATTCGTTGGAATCATCGGTTTGAGGATATTTTATTTAAAAGGCCCGATGGTAGGTATTTGGTTGACTATGAGCGCTTTCATGATGTTGTTGCGCTCGATTGAAGAGGAGTTAGGAGTTAGGAGTTAGGAGTTAGGAGTTAGGAGTTAGGAGTAATAGCATAAAACGTTCGACTATATAATAAGTAATTAGTCGGACTTGATATAAGAGGGGGAGAGGGAATATTAGCCCAATCCCTACGAATGATTAATTATGCGATCGCGCTTTGTACAGTTGAACGTCTCAGAATAAATTCCCAACTTCATAAAAATTAACCTACTGCTGCTTGTTGTTTATTAATTACTTCTTCTTGAATATCATCCGCTAATGGTTTACGCACCGATAAATAAACCAAAGGGCCAAATAAAGGTATCAAAGTTACGAACCAAAATAAAATCGGATTTTTCATACCCCGCTTTGCCATATCATCTCCTAAAAGTGCGGGAAAAAGCAGACAAAGTAAACAAAAATCTAAACTCATTACATGAATAAAGCGGCTAGTTTGCCATTGTCGGAAAAAATCCTCCCAGTTTCCTCCTAAGCCGTAGAATACCAAAATTATTGCTCCGATACTCAAGGCAATACCAGTGATGCGGGAATCTAACAACTTGATAAAAGCGTTCTTTTTACCGACAAAATTGGGGTTTGCTTCCCGTAAAGCTAAGTAAGGTATTAAAGCAAAAGCACCTACACCGAAAGAAAGAGTTGCAAATAACCAAGCAGGTATTTTTTGTCCTCTACCATCAATAAACACCATACAACTGTAAATTAAAGGGAATACACCCATGATGTTGAATAGTGAAATTATCAAAGGGTTGATTCCTTCCCATTCCCCAGTTGAAAGATTTTTAATTACCTCAAAAGTATCGGGTTGATCTGGAGGAGCAAAAACAAAAGCATAGGTAGCAAATCCAACCCAAAGCAACCAAAATAGAATTTTTCTCATTAGCAACGGTATTTATAGCACCAAGGAACTTGTTTATAAATAATACCGAACTAATGGGGATGGGGAGTTAGGAGTTAGGAGTTAGGAGTTCTAAATTGAACACTGTTCATTGTTCATTGTTCATTGTCAACTACTAATTGCTTCAGAAAGATATTCAGCAGCGGCGGAAACGAGGGCGATCGCATTTTCATAATTGAGGCGTGTGGGGCCTAAAACTCCGACGCTTCCTACTGGTATCGAATCTCGATGGTAGGTGGATGAAATCAAAGTACAAGTACGGATGGGTTCTAAAGTATTTTCTGAACCAATACGGATTGTAATTTGTGGTTTATCTATTTGTTCTAATTCTGTTTCGTCAAATATCAACGGCCATAATTGTTCTTGCCTTTTTTCAAGTAACTGAATTATGGTTTGTACTTGCTGTATTTGTGAAAATTCAGGCTGGCGCAAAACTTCCGATACGCCACGTACCATGATTTGTGTAGTTGTTGGGGAACAGTTACGACGAGTCAATTCCACCAATGATATTTTTAAATATTCGCCATAGCGCTGAAATTCTTGATCTAATTGACTCCAGTCAAGTGCGGCTAATTCCATTAAACTTTTACCGCGCAATTGACTGTTCAAAAAGTTAGAAACAATCTGTAATTCTCTGTCTACAACTTCTGCATCAGGTTTGCTTCCTTCCTCTGCTCTAGGTAAATCTATCAATGTTGAATGAGTTTCATAACCATCAGTTACTACAATCAACATTACCTGTCCAGTCTCAATTTGCACTAACTGTAAATGTCGCAATACTGATGCATTATTCTGCGGCATTGTTATTAAACTAACACAACCACTCAAGGTTGCTAAAATTTGCGTCGCTCCTTGCAATAGTGATTCTAAACTCCAATCTCCCCACTTCAAACTTCCCTGTAATGCTGCTTCTACCTCTTTTTCTAAACTCTCATTATGGGTGATTAACTGATCCACATAAATTCGATAACCAGAGTCTGAAGGTACCCTTCCCGCTGAGACATGAGGTTGATAGAGCAATCCAGCTTTTTCCAAAACTCCCATTACATTACGAATCGTTGCCGAAGAAACACCCAAATCATATTCTTCTACCAAAGCTTTAGAACCCACAGGTTCTGCTGTGGCTATATAATGACGTACTGTGGCACGAAGTATATGTTGTTGTCGATTCGTTAGCTGGACTTGCATAGGGGATGATTTTTGAAACACAGTTTTTATCTATTTTTAAAAAATGAGATTTTTTAATGCTATTGTCCGATATTCAATAATGATTAAACTAAGCTATTAATCATTATCGTGTACTGCAATACCTTTACATTTACAAATGGTTTTGTCCTGAGTAAGAGTACTATTTCATACAACAAAATTTGTTATTTGAATACATGAGAAAAGTACTTGTTACGTATTTTCCCATGGTTATTTCTAAAATGGGGTATGTATAACTACTAATTACTGATTATTAATCGAATAATAGGGTGTATTAGTATACAGACTTTTGCTTTTTAATATTGAGGAACTGAAGAGTCAACTAACATCGAATATGCATCAATACCTCCGGTAATATTTTTCACATTTGTAAATCCTTGAGATGTTAACCATTGACACATTTGAGCGGAACGAACACCGTGATGACACAGAACTAAAGTTTCTGTATGAGCATCTAAGCGAGCTTGAATGTCCGCAGCCCATTCAGAAAATTTACTTAAAGGTAGATTGACAAAACCTTCGATGCTTGCTGTTGTGACTTCTTGCGGTTCGCGCACGTCTACAAGTTGAATAGAAGACTTGTCTGAAGACAGACGTTTTGCAAGTTCTTCTACAGTAATTTGATTTATGGGTTGAAGATTGTTCCCCGTCATGAGGTATTTCTAAAAAAAATCTATATATTTATTATGTTGACAGAAAATTCCCTTCTTAGCATCAGCGTCAGCAAAGGTTTTGAGATTTTTCAAGATAAATTGGCTACATCTTGACAAATTTATGGTTCTAAATGTATAGAAACTATTTTTTTTTGAAGAAAAACTAGCACTTCACCAAATTTTTCTAGCTTGGGTGAATATAGGGAGGGGGAAGAGGGGTAGAAATTTTTAGCCGGTAATCTTAGAGCGTCAAGAGAGTAAGGTTGCTCAGTAAAGCAAGAATCCCCATGCCGAGCCGGCAGGTTGGGGAGCTTCAAGGGTTCCCAGGGGGAATAAATGCGCTGTTGATTTACATCAAAAACGCTTTAATAGTGATTGTGGTCAAAAATGCCGCAATGGGGCTAGTGTGAAAAGAGTTATAAGTCAAAAATCATTATTTCGTTTCGTAGCAGCAAGCGTTATCGTGCTGCTGCTAACTTCTATTGTTGGTTGTAATGGGTTAGTTAATCAAAACCCTCTAAAGAGAGCAAGTGAAACTGCTAAACAAACCGGTGCTGCTGTATTTGTTTCTAAACAAGCACCAGCCATGGTATCAATGAGAGTAGATCCAAATCGCTTTGAGGCGTTGGATGGTGCACTAAAGCTATCCAAGCTGAAAACAAGTTTATTATCGAATACTGCACTTGATTACAAAAAAGATGTCCAACCTTGGTTAGGGAATGAAATTACTTTAGCCGTAACCACTCCTGATATTGACAGAGATGCTGCAAACGGAAATCAACCCGGTTATTTAACGGTACTTACCACTCAAGATGCAGATAAAAGCCGCGAGTTTATCCAAATTTTGTTTTCTAAGCGGGTTTTAGCTGGAACTTCCTTGGTTGTGGAACAATATAAAGGTGTTAAACTAATTTCCGATATTCCCCAAACAGCAGAAATTAAAAAGCCTTTGGCTGCAACGGTTGTAGGCGATAGTTTTGTTTTGTTCGCTAATGATGCCAAAATTCTACGAGAAGCAATTAATAATATTCAGGCACCCGGTTTAAGTTTGACTAGCTTGGATAATTATCAGCAAGGCATCAAGCAATTAAACAGTAATACTCAAGCTGTAACATTTCTCAATCTAAAAGCTGTTGCAAAATGGCAAGGTTTAAATTTATCGTCACCGCGCAGTTATGACAATCAACTGATTTCTTTAGCTCCCAAATCCCAAGGCTTGCTAGCAGAAACTAGTTTATTCTCAAGTAAACCCATACCACCAGCAGAAAATATATCAGAAAAAGTCGAAGTACTTTCATATATTCCCGCAGCTTCCGGTTTAGTAATCTATGGAACAGATTTGAGCAATTTAGATAACAGCAATTTAGCTTTACTTTGGCAGCAAACTACAGCAACAATATCTGACGCTTCTCAAATCACACAACCTTTCGCGAATCTACAAAAAAGTTGGGGAATCGACTTCAAGGAAGATATTTTCAGTTGGGTAAAAGGAGAATACGCCATAGCATTGTTACCCAATACCAAAGGTAAAGCACCTGAATGGATTTTTATAACCGAAAAATCTTCTACTACAGCATCCGATATTTCCCATTTGGATAATATAGCCTCCAAAAATGGACTTACAGTCAACCCAATTACTTTAGACGATCGCAAAATTTACACTTGGACACAATTAACAACTACAGGTAGTAAAGCAACTGAATTTAGCATTCAAGCCAATGTATTAGGAGCCCATACAAGTAAAGATAACTACGAAATTTTTACCTCTTCTATTGAGACAATGATGATGGTTATTAATAATAAAGAAAATATCTTCGGGGATAATCAAAATTTCCACGATAGTCTTGCAGTAATTCCCCAAGTAAATCAAGGTTATGTATATATAGATTGGACACAAAGTAAAGATTTTATAGAAAGTCAATTACCCATACTTAAATTTTTTGAAATTATTGGTAAACCTTTTTTCGATAAATTACATTCGTTAACAATTAGCAGTTACGACAGCAATCAAGCGCAACTAAGGGCTGGTATTTTCTTTTTATTAAATGAATAGAAAAATATCTGCATGTTAAAAGTTAAGAGTATTTAATTTTCAACAATCTCCCCCTCTCCAATTATCAATACCCAATTCCCAATCCTGAGTAAAAATACTTAGGATTTTTTCGATGAGATTTAATCTACCTTTAAGATGTTGTATTCCCATTTATATTAAGTTTTGACTTCCGCGATGAAATTGACTTGATATTGAGTTGTAATTTCTGGTACAAATCAAAAGCTAGAAGTTACGAAAAATCTAAATTCATACTTTAGACTTTTGAAAAACGATCCACAATTTGGTCTAATGGTGTACAGATAAGAAGGTGTCACAAACTTTGCATTTCCGAAATAGTCTGTCGTTAGGGTGTATTTAAAAAAACAAATCTAATTTAATTCCGAGAGGTGTATATTATGCAGTCGCGTCTCTCTCTAATTCTCTTTTCAACTTCTTTTCTCGCAAGTATATTTACTATGCTACCTATTAATCAGGTAACAGCCAATACATCATTTTTTGGCAAAATCAGTTTATCCCCAAGTCCAGAACCGATAAAAAAAACAGTCACAGGTCATACCGGTGGTTCTTACTCTTTGTCTACAATCAGTAAGCGCGATCGCCAGAGGAATTTGTGTATCGGTTTTGCAGATTCTAAACCCGACCATATTTTAGTTTTAGAGAAAGATTTCCCAAAGTTAAGCATAAAGGTTAATAGCGGTGGAAACGATACTACTTTACTAATAGTTGGACCAGATAAGAAAACAGTCCGCTGTGGCGATGATACTGGCAAAAACAAAGACGCTAGCATCAAGGGTAAAAACTGGAAAGCTGGAACTTATAAAATCTGGGTAGGTAGCTTTAAAGCTGGATTAAGACGCAATTACAAACTTTCTTTGCAGCAATAGTTCAAAATTCCCGTACAAAAGAATTATAATAGAAAAAGTTAGGAGTAAAGAGTAAAGAGTTAGGAGTAGGGGGTTAAGAGTTGTGACTTTTGACTTTTGACTTCTCCTCTGCTTTTTTTGCCATATTAAATGTTTCGACATAGAACGGTAAGATAAACTATATCTCGTGTAAAGGCTTTCCGAGGGTGCCAAATCGTGCTATCGACACTTATTACTGATTTTCGTATTATATTTGAACGCGACCCAGCGGCTCGTAACTGGTTAGAAGTATTATTCTGCTACCCCGGTTTGCAAGCCTTGCTAATGCATAGAATAGCCCGCTGGATGCGTAATGTAGGGATTCCTTTCCTTCCTCGTTTGACTTCTCATTTAGCACGCTTTTTTACTGGGGTTGAAATTCACCCAGGAGCAACTATTGGTAAGGGTGTATTTATAGATCACGGTATGGGCGTAGTAATTGGTGAGACAGCAATTATCGGAGACTATGCTCTGATTTATCAAGGTGTTACTTTGGGTGGTACTGGTAAAGAATCTGGTAAACGCCATCCCACTTTGGGAGAATGTGTTGTGGTTGGCGCTGGTGCGAAAGTACTGGGAAATCTCCAAATTGGTAATAACGTGCGTATCGGTGCGGGTTCCGTTGTATTGCGAGATGTACCGTCAGACTGTACTGTCGTAGGAGTTCCCGGTAGAATTGTTTATCGTTCAGGTGTTAAAGTTGACCCACTAGAACACGGACGTTTACCAGATGCGGAAGCTCAAGCAATACGAGCTTTAGTAGATAGAATTGAGGAATTAGAGCAACAAGTTGAGCAATTACAACAAAATCAGCAAATAGTTTCAGAAACTGTTGCCGAAACAGATTTTAAAGAAAATGAGTTGGTTAACTCTCATGTCATGGGTAAAGCGCATTTGAGCGAACATTACACCCATTATGTTAATCATACTCAATGTCGTTTGGAAGATAAAGCGATCGATGAATTTTTGGATGGCTCAGGAATTTGATAGTTAAGAGTGAGGAGTTAGGAGTTGTAAATTTAAATTTTTCCTTGTCTCCCCATCTCCCTCTGCCTTGAGCGTTGTCATAGGATACTTTAAGCTCTAAAAAGCTTGTCCTTTAGACCCCACAGAAGATGGGTAGGAGGAAATGAATGATTGGAAATATTTCTTTAACTACAGTTTTAATAGTCTTGAATTAAATAGTCCCGAAGAAGGTAATTACCGCATTTTTGCGCCTGATTATAAAGCTGAGACTATGCATTGGTTTAGTCGAGATGATATTCCTAAACAGCAGAAAGAAGCTTTGATTCGGGTGCTTGTTAATTTTGATGACAATTGCGGTGGTTTTTATCGATATCGTGCTTATTGATTAGCCGCAGAAGCTTTAAATTATTTTCCAGAATCTAGCAGTGGTGATGTAATTGTCCAACAATTGCTCAGTTGGAGCTATCTATATTTTGGTTGGCAGCTTTTTCCTCAACCTTTGGTAGAAGCTGCTAGGAATACACTGAAATTTACCGATAGAAAGTATAAATAACCAATACAGAGCATTCTTCTATATTTGAGGTGTGGGCTGCTCTTGACAAGACAATGCAGTTGCATTACCTTGAGTATATAATCGAAATAAAATAGCTTACTAACTTATAAGCTTAGAGAAATTTATGGCTACTACATCTAATTTACAAGCAGTATCTACACTTACTAGCCGATATCAGACTACAATTCCAGAAAAAGTACGTACAACTTTGGGCTTGGCTAAAGGTGATAGGATTAAGTACACTATTGCAAATGGTCGAGTCATATTATCTCCTGCTAAAGAGGAAGAAGATCCCGTGATTGGAGAATTTCTAAATTTTTTAGCCCAAGACATGAGTCAAAATCCTCAGCATATTGAAGCAATCGGTTCCGATTTGCTAAACCGAACTAAGTCTTTAGTTGATGATGTTGAGTTCGATATTGATGCACCGTTGTCTGAAGAGGATGAATAAATTTGTCAGACATCGAGCCGTTAATTATTAATGGATGGAGAATTTTTGCACATCCCCTTTTTTTAGAACAATACGAGGAACTTTTGACGCAAGTAGAATACCTGCGTCAAAAGTATCCCCATGATTATAAAAAAAAGAATGCCACTAAACGTTTAGCTGCTATAGCTAAACTCGTATTTGAAGTTATTCCTCAAGATCCAACGCGCAATGAGTATCGTCAAGGTAATACTCTAGGCGAAGATTATAAACACTGGTTTAGAGCCAAATTTTTCCAACAATATCGATTGTTCTTTCGTTATCATCAAACAAGTAAAATTATATTATTTGCTTGGGTAAATGATGAAAATTCTAAGCGAGCTTATGACAGTAGAACAGATGCTTACAAAGTCTTCAGAAAAATGCTTGATAACGAGAAACCTCCAGACGATTGGGATACCCTTCTTAAAGAAGCAAAAGCTGAATCTAATCGCTTAGAAAAAGTTGTTGATGTAGAACTTTAATTTTCGATCGACTGCCGTTCACTTTTACAGATTAAACACGGTTGAATCTCTGTTACGGATTAACCTCCATCACATCCCAAACACCCGCCTCATCCCGTAAATAAAAAGTCCGATTTTGCGGTTCTCCCCTCAATCGTAAATGGTCAACTTTTACAGGTTCAAATAATAATAAACAAAAGTTATCCAAAGGCTTACTTGCATCTGGCTGCGGTGGTGAAAACGCTTCCGGATTTGCTCTGGGTTTTCCCGGATGCGCCCAAGCAAATTGAATACGCGCATTATCGGAAAGGTCTTCCCAAGTTGATTGTCTAGCTTTTTGTAATTTGGAATCTTGATGATTGACATCAGTAATTATTATTCTTCCAGCAATGCGGAATTGTTCGCGGGTATTTGTAAAGTACCAGCAAATTTCTCCCCACGACTGATTGTTAATTTCTATAATTTTTTCGCTACGAGAATCGGTAATAATTTTTAACTTATCGGTATCCCCTAAAAAGCCCCGAAACACCACCGTACGATTAGCAGGAGTTCCATCACTGCGGACAGTTGCTAATTGAAAGTAGCGTGTTGAGGGTTGAGTGCGATTCTTTTTCAAAGCACTAGCGAGGTACGATCGCCAAGGAGCAATAGCCATATTGACAATTAGGAGTACTGGAGAACCGGAATTATTTTCCCATGCCCCATGCCCTTCGGCCCAATCCCCCATGCCCTAATTCCTGTAGCGTATATTTCAAAATTTTGCAATCTTTAATTATACTTCTATTTGGCGTATAGTCTTAATCTGACAGAGAAAAAACGCTTAAAAAAAATGGTTCGAGAGCTTGAACGAAAACACCAAGGTGCAGACTTTCCAGAAACAGCCCCTGCTGCAAACCCTGTATTTTTCAGGACTTACAGTCGTCGCCAACAATCGGAGGAGACGAGAGAATCCTGGCTAGAGGTTTGCGATCGCACTCTTAAAGGCTTGATTGAGTTGGGTAAGCTTACTCAAGATGAAGCCATGCTTTTGGAGCGGATGCAGCGGAATTTGAAGGCTTTACCCAGTGGCAGATGGTTGTGGGTGGGTGGCACAAATTGGCTGGCTCAACCGAAGAATTTTTCCGGTGCTTATAACTGTACTTCTACAAACGTCATTGACTGGAGTGCTTTCGGGTTAATGATGGATTTGGCCATGATGGGCTGCGGAACCGGAGCAATTTTAGAACCTAAATATATTAATCAGTTACCTGCTATCCGCAATCGTTTAAATGTCACGCTACGGGGTGATATAGGTAAAACAATTGCTAACGACCGCCGTGAATTTACTGAAACTAAAGTAGAAGGGAATCAAGCCACTATTTATGTCGGTGATAGCCGTCATGGTTGGGTAAAGTCCTATCAAACTCTTTTAGAACTTTCTACTAACGAAGGTTTTAAAGGAGAAGTTGAGGTAACGGTTGATATCAGCGATATTCGTAAAGCTGGGGAACCATTACAAGGTTTTGGTGGTGTAGCTAATCCCGTCAAGTTACCCGGACTTTATCAGCGCTGTGCTGCAATTTTGAATAAAGCCGTGGGGAGACAATTAACTTCGGTTGAGTGCTGTTTGTTGATTGATGAAGCGGCTGTCACGATTGTGGCCGGGAACATTCGTAGATGTTTACCACAGGATGCTTTAGTTCATACATCTAAAGGTTTAATACCAATTCGCGATGTTAAAGTCGGGGATTTAGTACAAACTCCTTTAGGCTTCCGTAAAGTAGTTGATAAATTTGACCAAGGTTTTCAAGATGTTTATGAAGTAGAAACAAATGCTACTTTACCTAGAGCAACTTTAAACCACAGACAGGCAGTTCTTGCTGATGCTAAAGGTTGTATTGAGTGGAAATCTATGGCGAATTTAGTTGAAGGCGATCGCCTTTTACACAACAAACAAATTTTGCCGGGAACGGTAACTAATTTACCTGTTGATTTTACGCAATCAAGACCAATTCAAAGTCATACTGCTAAATCTTTATTTATTCCACAATTAACACCGGAAATAGGTTGGCTAGTTGGGTTTACTCATGGTGATGGTTATGTCGCTCTTGGTCGTAACAAGCATGACAAACCCTACGGTCGGGTAGAATGGTCGATGAACGCTCGTGATGCTGAGTTAACTAATCGCATTCAAGAAAAGTTAGATATTGCTTTAGCTGCCTTTAAATTAAAGGCTACTCACAATGTAGTTAAAGGTGAAAACACTGCAAAATCAATTTGTTCATCAATTCGGTTTGCTGAATATTTCTATCGTTATATCAAGCAGCCAAATACTTCTTTGCAAGTCCCCGATTTTATCTTGCAAGGTTCGGTAGATATCCGAGCAGCTTATTTAGCAGGATTAATGGATAGCGATGGTGCAGTAAATAATCGTCCTCCACATCTAGTAACTACGGTTTATCGTGGATTTATCAGGCAAGTTGCAGCAGTTTTATCTAGTTTGGGTATTGCCGGTAGAATCTCAGTAACTCAACCGCAAAACCAAAAATGGCAAGCGAAATATAATTTGAAAATTCCTGCATTAAAAGGGCTTTACAATGGTTTGATTGCTCCCCATAGCGTAAAAGGAGAATTAAAGCAGGGATTGAAAATGTATGGTTTTACGGTTCCTGGTGCAGTGATGCGTGAAGCTTATACCTACAGCGAAATGCGGGAAATGGGTTTCGCTGGAAGTCGCAAGGTGGATGCAAATTACGAGCGCTATATTGCCGAATCTGATGTCTCATTAGATATTCCCGTCACCGTGAAAGGTTTGGGTAGTTACGACCACGTACAAACTTACGATATAGAAGTTGAAGAAGCTCATTGTTTTTACTGCGATGGTTACTTAACCCACAACAGTGCTGGGATGCGTCAAGGTATTAGCGAAGACATCGCATTTGCAGACGCAAAATCAAATTTATGGCAGCAAGGTGAAGATGGAAATTGGCGTATTGACCCAGAACGTGACGCTTTACGGATGGCGAATCACTCAAGGGTATTTCACCATAAACCTACTTTAGAAGAAATTGTAGGTGCTGTTCGCAAACAATATTACAGTGGTGAAGGTGCAATTCAATGGGCTGGTGAAGCTGTAGCTAGGTCAAACCACGATCTACTGACAACAAAGGAATTAAAAACCGAATTTTTACAAGCTTATGAGCGAGGAGAAGCAAAGCAGTGGTTGGAAGAAAAATACCGTAATTTAGATGAGAAAGAATTAGAACATCGGTTAGGACGTTATGGATTAAATCCGTGTCATTCAGGTGACACTTTAGTTTCTACAGATAACGGATTAGTCCCAATTAAAGATTTAGTTGGCAAGCCATTTAAAGCTTTAGTTGATTTACGTTCTGTAGGATTAGAAGGAGTTAAATTAACTGATGCAATAGCATTTTCTACAGGTGTACAAACCACATATATTGTTACACTAGCAAACGGACAACAAATGAGATGTACTGCTGACCATCAACACTTTACTAATAAAGGATGGGTAGCAACTAAAAATTTGACTTCTGAACATAATATTTATATTCAGAAAGGTGAAGGATTTTTTGGTAAAAGTACTATCACAGTTGAGCAAGCCCAAATGCTTGGATGGTTATACGGTGATGGTTCAATTTATCAAGGCTCTAGAGGTAAGGATGCTGTATTTTATATAAATCAGCATGAATATCAAACTGTTTTTCCAGTTCTCCAGTCCGCAGTAGAATCATTAACTGGCTATAATCATCAACCAAGTATTGTTAAAGGTATCTACACATTTCATAGTGGATCATCTTTAATGCACTCCTTCTTTGAAAAATTAGGTATAGACTCAAAAAACTGTTTACCGGATAAATTTTTAACGGAATCCAAAGAAGTAATTATTGGATTTTTACAAGGATTATTTTGTGCAGACGGATGTGTAAATGTTAAAGGGAGAAATATTGAGCTTCGTAATCGTTCCAGACACTTGCTCGCACAAATTCAAATAATGCTACTCAATTTAGGAATCAAGAGTAGTTTAATAGTTAAACAAAAACCAGGAGGCCCAGGTGTTCCATATACCTTGAAAGATGGAACAGAAAAAGTGAGTCGTAATCAAGGTTCTTGGAGATTAATAATTTATTCAGGAGATGGAGCAAGACAATTTCGGAAAGTAGTTGCTTTCCCATTGGTACCTAAAAAACAAGAACGGTTGGAAAAAATTGCAGCTTATAAAGTATCGAGGAATTATAGTGAAGCTGTCATTAGTAGTCGCTATGCTTCCAAACTTAAAAGCATAGAGGAATATGGAGAAGAACCCGTCTACGACCTTCATGTTCCGTTAACTCATTCTTTTATTGCCAACGGATGTATAACTCACAACTGTGGCGAAATTACGGGTAGTAATTTTCACTGTAACCTCAGCGAAATTCACTTAAATCAAATCGATCCCGAAAATTACAAAGAACAAGAACAAGCTTTCACTGCCGGTGCTTTATCTGTTGCTGCGCTGTTAAATCACAAATTCTTGGAACCTCGTTACCAATACAGCCGCGAACTTGACCCTATTGTCGGTGTATCTTTTACTGGTTTATTCGATTTCTTTGTCCGTGCTTTTGGGGTGGATTGGTTGCGCTGGTGGTCGGAGGGAAGACGTGCTACAGAGCAAGGTTTAGACTTTAAACGTCGCGAACAAGAATATTTGAGCAGATGGAAAGATATCGTACATCGGGTAGTCTGGGAATATTGCGATCGCCATCATATTAAGCGTCCCAATCGCTGTACTACCGTGCAACCCAGCGGCACCAAATCCTTACTGACGGGAGCTTCTCCAGGTTGGCACCCCCCTAAAGCTCAAAGGTTCATCCGTCGGATCACTTTCCGTAAAAATGACCCCGTAGCGATGGCTTGTATTGACTATGGTTATTCAGTAGTTCCTTCTCAAACTGATAAAGATGAAAACGGTAATTTGTTGAATGACCCGTTTGATTCTCGCTGTACTGAGTGGTTGGTAGAAATTCCGGTTGCGGTACCTTGGGCTGACTTACCAGGTGCTGATGAAATCGCGATTGATAAATTCAGCGCTTTGGCTCAAATGGATTTCTACATGCAGGTACAGCAATTCTACGTTACTCATAATACTTCGGCTACCATTGAAGTGCGAGAAAACGAAGTAGAAGAGTTAGGAAATCGGATTTATCAAGCGATTCAAAATGATGAGGGATATATTAGCGCGGCACTTTTAGCAAGATTCGATGACCATCAAACCTTCCCAAGGTTACCATTTGAACCCATCAGCAAACAAAAATACGATGAATTGATGGAACAAGTAAGAAATCGCCGCGAAACACAAGATTTTCATAGTGCATTGAAAAGGTATGATTTCGGCGAGATAATCGAAGCAGGGCCAGCCGGATGCGACTCCGATAAGTGCATGATGCCGGAAGAAAATCCCGTGTAACATTGAAAGATGAAGTAGCAAGCAAACCCGAATAGAAGACTAAAATCAAATTTTGCAGCATCAGTTTGTCAGAATTATTGATTATGTCTTTTGTAGCTTCCCGGTTTTCCAGATAACTTAAAATCAAACTTCAGTCTTCATACTTCATCCCTTTTTTTAACTTTTGGAGATAAAAAATGTTCCTTGAAGAACTATTACCACTATTTAAAGAATTCACCCAGCACCCAGCTTCATTTATGGGCGGATTTGTTTCTGGCGTACTTAGACTCAGCCTTAATGATGACCCAGTAAAAAGCTGGTTAGAACAACAAACAAATACAACTACTTACTCCAATTCTACCAATGGGACTCAAAATGGTACGAGCAACGGTCCTCAAACTATCTCAATTGAATAAAGTCCTAGAGTAAATAGAAAGATTTGGTTAATAAATAGTTAAATTAAACAAGGTTTGCTAATTTTTAGCAAACCTTTTACTTATTTTACGATCGAAATCTGTGCTGATATCAAGCGGTCTAATTAATATTAGATAATTATTTAATTAGTTCAATGGTACTTTTACTAAGTATAAATTAGAGATGCCAGACGTGGAAATTTCTACAAAATAATGTCTCCAATTTAATAGAGCGAGGTGGAGGTGCTGAACAATAGTGATTTATAAGAATGTTACGTACCAAGAAGCTTAGGCTTTTATAGCTTGCAGTGTAGCCCAGCACTACTGAATATAAATTGTATATTTTGAATCTTAAATTTTATTTACTTTCGTGTTACTAGTAATTATTTTTACAAAAGTACATTAATAGTATAAAACCCTTACTCTTTCATCGGAAGTATATATAAGTTACACTGATTCCAACTTGTAAAATATTGTAATATATCACACCTTGAAAATTGGAGCGATCAGGTACTATAAAAACGTATTCGTAAGTTCAGTCCAAAGAATGGTTTATTTTAAGTTAATACTGCAATTACAGTTGATTATTAACTAGATAATTGACCGCAAATAAAATCAGACTAATAAGAGAGCCATTTAAAGCTAATTATCTGATTGTAATTTGGGCTGAGCGATCCGTAATTTGTCCCTAGAAACGTTAACAAGCATGACTATTTACGTTGGAAATCTTTCCTATCGCGCTACAGAAGCAGACTTGAGAGCAGTATTTACCGATTACGGTGAAGTTACTAGAGTTGTGTTACCAACCGACCGCGAATCGGGTAGAATGCGTGGTTTCGCTTTTGTTGACCTCAGCGATGAAGCCCATGAAGATAATGCCATTTCTGAGCTAGATGGAGCAGAGTGGATGGGTCGTCAAATTCGAGTCAATAAAGCTAAACCAAAAGAAGACAACCGTCCGCGTAGTAACTTCGTGAAAAAGCAAGATTTCCAAGAACAATAAATTATCTTATCTAAATTAAAGCGGGAAGATTAACGCGCACGCGATCGTTTTTATTTGATGTAAGAATGAATCTTGTATCAATGATACAGTAGTGAAAATAATTCACTAGCCATACCATTATAATGGATAAAAAGAAATACATCAAAATTTAATTGGTCGTTTCCCCGTCAGATTTTATCTGACTGCGGGGATAAACGCGGGTACCGCTCTAATAATAATTTTAAATAACGAATCACTTGCTGACTCTGCATTTTATAAATCTGAGTTCGGTATTTTAATGTTGACTGTTTGCTAATTAAGCATTATATAAACAGCAACGACTTACCCCTAGTAAGTTCTAACTCACAAAAAACTTCATAGAAACAACCCCGACAAGATGCCGAATATATAGGTTATCATAAAAAGTCGGGTTTTCCTATATTTAGAAAATTTTCAAAGTAATTTTATAGATATATAAAATGTAACAGATGTTAAGGAAAATTGGCATTAAAAAAGCACTTATTTACTTATACGAATAAACTAATTGATATTGTCTAATTAAAGTTAGTTCAGAAATCATTTTAATTAGCTTATATACTTATAAATTATAAATATAAGTTATTGATAAATAAAAAAGTATTTATAATTGCAGCAACATAAAGTAACAAAGGGAATTTTCTGCATATCAATACTGAGAAAATGCTTATTGCTGCCATTAAAGATACAAAAGGTTAATTTAGGTTTATTTAAAATAACATTTGCCTTACTAAAATACCTTTCTAATATAGAGGCAGCAACCACAAGTTGCAGCGATAAGGCTTCTTCTCAAATAAGAGCAACACTATAGTTCGGATTATTATGACAAAAGCAGCAGAACATGAAGACAAAGGCACCCAGTATAATCCAGATAAAAGTCTAGATAGAGATTGTACAACTTTATCGCGTCACGTCTTGCAGCAATTCCAAGGCTTTCCGGCACAAGCACAGGATTTAAGTGCTTTGATGAATCGCATCGCCCTTGCAGGTAAGTTGGTTGCTCGTAGGCTCAGCCGCGCTGGTTTAATGGAAGGCGTTCTCGGTTTTACCGGGGAAGTGAACGTCCAGGGAGAATCCGTCAAAAAGATGGATGTCTACGCTAACGATGTATTTATCTCGGTTTTCCAGCAAAGCGGCTTAGTGTGTCGCTTAGCTTCTGAAGAAATGGATAAACCATACTATATTCCGGAGAACTGTCCCATAGGTAGATATACTTTACTGTACGACCCAATTGATGGTTCATCGAATACAGACACAAACTTAAGTTTGGGTTCAATTTTCTCGATTCGGCAACAAGAAGGAGATGATATTGACGGACTTGCCAAAGACTTGCTTGCTCCAGGTACGAAACAAATAGGAGCCGGATATATCCTTTATGGTCCGAGTACCATGCTGGTCTATACTATGGGAAAAGGAGTTCATTCCTTTACACTCGACCCCAGCTTGGGTGAATTTATACTTACAGAAGAAAACATTAAGATTCCCGATCGCGGTTCAGTTTATAGCGTAAACGAAGGAAATTTTTGGCAGTGGGAAGAGTCTGTTCGGGAATATGTTCGCTACGTTCATCGAACCGAAGGCTATACAGCCCGCTATAGTGGAGCAATGGTTAGCGACATCCATAGAATTTTGCTTCAAGGTGGGGTGTTTCTCTATCCAGGTACAGTACAAAAACCGGAAGGTAAATTACGCTTGCTGTACGAATCCGCTCCATTAGCCTATGTAATAGAACAAGCAGGTGGACGCGCAACTACTGGCGAGATGAACATTTTGGATGTGGTGGCCCAAAAATTACACCAGCGCACACCTCTAATTATTGGTAGTAAAGAGGATGTAGCAAAAGTAGAATCTTTTATTCAAAATGGTCACTAAATTCTAAGTAACCATATTTTTAATAATCCCCATCCATTAATGGAAGGGGATTCTTGTTTCACTTGGCTTTTCGTTCAGTTAAAGCCCCATTCATACCTCCACAACAGAGATATAAAATTTTCCTTGTAAAGGGGTGTAAAGTTCCCCCACATTTTATTCCTTTAGTAAGAATTCATTGATGGTTCTACAGGTATTAATAGAAAAGATGTAAAAAAAAGTTTGAGAGTAAAATATAGCCATATGGCCATCACCACAAATCAGTTATTAGAAATAAAAAAATACGCTCAAAGTATTTGGATGGATAATTTACGTCGTGACATTATCCAGTGTGGAGAACTTAAAAATTTGGTGGAAAATCAAGGTATTACCGGTATTACTTCCAATTCAAGCATATTTCAAAAAGCCATTACCGGAAACGCCATTTACGATCGAGATATAGAAGCCGGGATTAATAGGGGATTTTCAACCCAAAATATTTACGAATCTTTAGCTTCTGAAGATATTCGTAAGCAGAGCGATATTTTGCATCTTGTATACCAAACAACAGATGGATTGGATGGTTATGTGAGCATAGAAGTACCGCCAACTATTGCCAATCATACCCAAAAAACAATTGAAGAAGCTCGGCGTTATTTTAAAGAAATTGGAAGGGGAAATCTAATGATTAAGATTCCCGGAACAGAAGCCGGTTTACCAGCAGTTGAACAAGTAATATCTAAAGGTATCAATGTAAATATTACATTGTTGTTCTTCGTGGATAGTTATGTAAATACTGCTTGGGCTTATATTCGCGGCTTAGAAAAACAAGCAGCCGATGGTTTTGATATTAGCAATATTTCTTCCGTAGCTAGTTTCTTCCTCAGTCGTATTGATTCCAAAATTGATGGAAAAATAGACGAAAAGTTAAGCAAAGGCATTGATGATATCAACCTCGAAGCCAAGCTTAAATCGGTAAAAGGAAAAGTAGCGATCGCTAACGCGAAGATTGCTTATCAGGAGTACAAAAAGATTATAAATGACAAACGTTGGCAAGCTTTGGTCGATAAAGGCGCGAAAGTACAGCGTTTGTTATGGGCAAGCACCAGCAGAAAAGATCCCAGTTACAGCGATGTTATCTACCTTGATGAGTTAATTGGTGCCGATACCGTTAACACCCTACCACCAGTCACCATTGAAGCCTGTGCCGAACATTGCGACGTAGATTCTAGAGTCGAAA
>JBCCSG010000105.1:0-21148 GCA_039200565.1 Cyanobacteria bacterium P01_D01_bin.50
GGACCACCTTTACGAGGGATTTTATCGCCAGCAGCAACATCAATAACGTAAATAGTTAAATCAACCAATTCAGGGCTAAAAGTTGCAGCCAAATTATCGCCACCACTTTCCAAAAATACCAAATCTAAATCAGAGAAAAGCACCTCTAACTGCTCAATTGCAGCTAAATTCATTGAAGCATCTTCTCGGATAGCAGTATGAGGGCAACCGCCAGTTTCTACACCTACAATTCTTTCTTGTGATAAGGCTTGGGATTTCGTTAAAAATTGTGCATCTTCCTGAGTGTAAATATCATTCGTGACAACTGCAATTTGATAAGAATCGCGCATAGACTTACACAATAATTCTACCAAAGCAGTCTTTCCTGAACCTACAGGTCCAGCAACACCAACTCGAAAGCTCATAATTATTATTTATTAGTTGTTAGTTGATAGTTGATAGTTGATAATTGCTGATTGCTCATTGATAGTTGATAATTGATTTAACTACGAAATAACCTTGTATACTGCTGTTCATGTGCCATACTCGCTAAAGATAAACCCCAACTACAACAGCTTAATTCCGAGTCGTTCAAATTCATAATTTCTACTGCGACGCTGTTAAGTAATTCTTGTAATTCCATTAATAATAATTGTCCTGCAGTTTGTCCCAGCGGAATCAACTTTATTCCAGCAGTAATTAAATTGCTCACCCAACTGTGTAAATATCCTACTAAAGCCGCTTGCGGATCGATTTCCCAACTAACAGCAGCAATACCAAAGGCGATCGCAAAATTGCAAGGTTTACCCAAAGCTGTAATTATAGGTATTATCTGCGGTTGTAATTCCTTCAATAACCGAACTAAAGAACCTCCCATTTGTTGGGATTGATTGCGTAATTCTTCGGTGTCACGGGATGCCGATAGCCAATTATTCCAATAGGATAAAGCTGGTAAATCCTGCGCTCCTACAGCAGAATAAGCTCTTAACATCACTGCTGCTTCAACCCGAATCGAGCCATAACGTAACTCTTGAGTTAACCAGTGCTTAAGACTTTCGGAATCATTAATTATCTCAAATTCAACCAGAGTTTCCAATCCTTCAGAATAACTATATGCTCCCACGGGTAAAGCAGGACTGACAAGCTGTAAAAGACAAAGAAGATTACTCACTTTTGGATTTTAGATTTTGCGGAAAGTTGGGGGTGTAGATTTTCTTCCCCCCAAACTTTCCAAGACAGATTTTGGATTAAAACAGTTAGGAGTGAATAGTGAGTAGTGAGTAGCTAGGAGTTAGTATTTGAGAATAAAGAATTTTATTCTCCCCATCTCCCTATCTCCCCATCTCCCCATCTCCCCATCTCCCCATCTCCCCATCCCCCCATCTCCTAATGGGAATGATGGTTTCCATATGCTCCTGTTTCCGGTTGAAAGGGTAAAATATCCTCTGTGACTTGTAAACCAAGCTGTTCCAACATTTTATTTAACACTGAATCCGTCGATAAACGCAAATAATTTGGTGTAATTTCTAACTGTACGTGACGGTTGCCCAAGTGATATGCAGCTTTAATTAAATCTAGCTGATTTTGGGCAGTTACTGTTAAAACTGGTTCTGGTTTCGCGATAATTCTTATCAAAATACTATTGGTTTCATCTTGTAAAATATCGCCATTTTGCAACACTATTCCCCTGAGTAAGCGCAAACACACCATTTGTCCATCAGAAGCTGGGAAGTGATGTCTTGAACGAGTACGCTCTTCTGCGGTTAGTGAAAGCGTTAAATTAACGCTGGAATTAGGGTTTCGGGTTTGACGTTGGGTGAAAGTTAACACTATCGGTTAATTATCAACAATAATTATACTGAAGTTTAGCTTGAAGAATACAATACATCTTCTACTACTAATTTCTGAGAAATATTTATGTATTAATAAACTCCGAGCGAAACTTCAGCCCTCATAACTTTTAACTCTTTAAGGACTTACGCAACTGGTATATTTTACTTGTAGGGGCAGGTGACACTTGGTGTCACGCACCACCCGAGTTTTGTGACAATTGCGTAAGTTCTGTCTCTGTTCTATTTCCTACTTGCTGTTTTCAAATTACTAGTAATAACCATGGCTACAAAATAAACAAATAATCCCGCAGCCATTCCGGGAAGTACTTCGTAAACAAGCCTTGATAATTCGGGTGTTGTTCTCCATATTAAGGCGGTTAATATTCCAACTACCATCATTACGATCGCGACGGTTTTATTGATCGGTTTTTGTAATACGCGTACTATGAATAAAGGTCCTAATGCTGAAGCTAAAGCAGACCAAGAAAAGAGGACTAAGAACAATACGCTCTGGCTTCCGAATAAGGCAATTACAAAGACTATTGCCGTTACAGTTAAAGTACCTAATTTAACAATTTTATATGAATGAGCAAATTGAGGAAAGATATCTTGGGTAAGGGCTGCGGAGCATGAAAGTATCTGTGAATCTGCCGTAGACATTGTTGCAGAAAATACTCCCGCCAACATTAATCCGACTAAGGCAACGGGTAATAATTCTAAAGATAACAAGGGTAATGCTAATTCTGGATCACTGTTGCTTAATAATTCAGGTAACAATACCCGTCCACATAAACCCACACCAAGAGCAGCGAATGAGGTGGTTAAGCCAGCAATTACTTTAATGTTTCGAGCTTTGGCGACATTGTTCGCATTGTCAATTGCCATTGCACGCACCATAATGTGAGGTTGCCCTACTACGCCAAATCCAGCTACCATCCAACCGATAAAGAAAGGTATAAAGCCTAATGGTAAATTTGCTGGACTTAAGTTTACCAAGCCTGGATCGATTTCGGCTAATTGCGTCCAAAGTTCATTGAATCCACCGCACTTTACAATAGAAACGACTAAGAGCAATAGCAACGAACCAATCATAATTATTGACTGTATTGTATCCGTCCAAATTGAGGCGCGGATACCTCCAGAAAAACAGTAGATAACAACTATTACAGTTCCAATAATAATACCGAAACTGTAATCCCAGTTAAAAACTGCACTGAGTGCTTTGCTTCCGGCTACAAGTTGCGCTGCAGCATAAGGACCTAAAAAAGCTATGGTAATTAAAGCTGAAATCACGGTAATTGTACGCACACCGTTGGTATTTTGACCTAAGAAACCAGAAACTGTCTCTGCTTTGGTTTCTTCGGAAACTTCTCTTAATCTTTTAAAAAAAAGCCACCAAGCAATATAATCTCCTATAGCCCAACCAATAGTTAACCAAATAGAAGAAATTCCTACTTTATAAGCAAAACCAACTTGACCGATAAACAAGAAACCACTTTGCCCTGTTGACATAGCTGAAAGCGCTGTTAGCCAAGGGTTTACATTTCTACCTGCTAACAGATAATCAGTGGTATTATTTTGCTTTTGAGTTGCCGAATAAATCCCGACTACCGTAAACAAAAGCATAAAAGCAATGAAAGTAATCGCAATCCAAATTTGATTTGTCATTATGTTGTTACTTAGTTGCAATATTTATTTTTATTTTTTCTCGACTCGGTAGATTGCCAAGAGCAAAGGGTATTCATGCTTTATATTTAATTTTTCATATTTTCTTGAAATTTGTAATTATGATTTACACTAAAAGGTCTTTTATTTTCATGAGGGCTTTAATACTGTTTTAATTTTGTATTGATATAAATAAAAGCTTCTCGGCACTCTAGGAGCAGATTATACAAAATTGATTGTGGAAATAAATATAAAATGAGAAAACAGAACTTCTTAACACAATACACAATGGGTAATTAGTTAATCAATTTCACAAAATATAGATATTCTTTATGTGCTTTATGTAACATATGCTAAATTAAATCAAATATAGTCAATTTTGCATATCAAAATCTAAATTAAAGTAAATCTTAGCTAACCGTAAAAAATCTTACTATAATATATGGATTATTGCTAGATACACATAAATATACAATCAGAAATACTTCAAAACTGCTTAAAAATACTGTTACACAATCGGGGCTGTTTAATGTATTAAGCATTGCGGTAGTTTAGAACCAACTAATTTTATATTTTATATTCTAGTTTTAAGCTAAATAGTCAACTGCGACCATTTAAGTTACTAATTTTTAATCTGTGTAAAGTTTAAATACAAGGTCTAAAGCTATTTTTTTGTATTTTTATTCCGTCACGCAGTACTAGTTTAAACTATGCAAATTTTCGATAATCGTCAATGTAAAATCTTCATCCTCTCGTATTTGTACGTGGGGTTAATCAAAAATCTATTGACGGGCACCCTGCCAATTTTTTTAGGAGAAAAAAATTTGGGAGAGAACCCTTGACTTTGGTTTTTCTAAGAGTAATTTTCGGAGATAGAAAAAAATGGGCTTGCAACCACCAATACCTAACAACGAAATAGCAAGATTAACAGCACTTCGCCAATATCAAATACTGGATACTCCCCCAGAGAAAGTATTTGATGATTTTACCTTTTTAGCGGCACAAATTTGTCATACTCCCATTGCCTTGATTAGTTTTGTAGATGGCGATCGCCAATGGTTTAAATCGAAGATTGGTGTAGATGTAGATTGCACTAGTAGAGATGTAGCCTTCTGCGCTCACGCGATTATGCAGGATGAACCTTTTATTGTCACCAATGCTTTAAAAGATTCAAGGTTTGTAGATAACCCTCTAGTGACTCAATCACCCAATGTTCGTTTCTATGCTGGGGCACCTTTAATTACACCAGAAGGATTTTGTATCGGAACCTTATGCGTAATTGATACAGTACCACGGAATTTAAGTTTAGAACAACAAGAAGCATTAAAAACATTAAGCAATCAGGCGATCGCGCAGTTGGAAATGCGACGTAACGTCATCACCCTATCCCGTAGCATCATGCTGCGACAGCAAAAAGAAGCCGAAATTCGCCGTAATAATGAGTTTATCGAAATTATTTTTCGAGAAGGATTAAATAAAGCACAAAGAGGAGATTACAAGGCAGCAGTTGCAGATTTTAACCAGTTTTTACAACTCCAGCCCAATGCAATTAAAGCTTATTATCAAAGAGGATTAGCCCTTCACAAGCTTGGAGACTATCAAGGTGCAATTGCAGATTTAAATCTATACTTGCAATCCAACCCCAATGATGCTGAAGCTAGATACAGTCGAGGACTTATTCGTTCTGAACTCGGAGATTATAATGGAGCAACTGCCGATTATACAGAAGCTCTAAGCATTAATCCTGACTATATTAATGACTATGGCTCAGAATTGATTCTTCCTAAAATTGAAGAGAATTATCCAGAAATAACCCTGGATTCCATTGAAGATAAATCAATCAAATCTGACTATACAGTTACTATTGATTCTAATATTATTAGTTCGGAACTTAGCAACGAATATCATCGAGTAGTATCTAAATCTAACGAAATTTTACCATCAAAACCTCAAGATGCAGAAGTTTATATCAATCGAGGTAATGATTATTATCAAAATGAAGATTACAGTAAAGCTGTAGAAAGTTATACTTTAGCTTTGCAATTGAATAGTAACAATGCCGAAATCTATCTAAATCGTGGAGATGCTAATTATAAGTTAAAGAATTATAGTCAAGCAATCGATGATTATAACCAAACTTTGCAGCTTAACCCCAAAAATGACAAAGCTTACATCAATCGGGGTAATACTTATTCCCATCTCAAAGATTATGGTAAAGCAATCGAAGATTATACCCAGGCTTTGCAACTAAACCCTAACAATGACAAAGCTTACATCAATCGAGGTAATGCTCGTTCTAAGCTTAAAGATTATACCGGCGCTATGGATGATTATAAAAAAGTATGGGCTCCGAAGTTATAAGAGATGGGGAGATGAGGAGAGGGGGAGATTAAACTTTATTATCCTAATTCTTACTTTTTACTCCTTACTCCTTACTACTAACTCCTAACTCCTCACTCCTAACTTTTTCTACGTTTGTCTTTTTTGTACATAGGAGATATGCTTAAAAATCGGAATGGCTGTTACTTCGCTAATTGACCAAAAAGATTTATGAGTTTGATTTTAACCAACGATGACGGTATAGATGCTCCGGGTATTCAAGCACTATTCAAAGCTGTAGAGAAATCGAAAATCTCATCTCAAGTTATTATCGCCGCTCCTCAAGAACAATTGTCCGGTTGCGGGCACCAAGTTACCACAGCTAGCCCCTTAACCCTACAGCGTCGATCCGATACTGCATATGCGATCGCAGGAACTCCAGCAGATTGCGTTCGTTTATCCATTACCCATATTTGTCCCGAGATCAAATGGGTATTATCCGGAATTAATGCTGGAGGTAATATGGGAATTGATTCTTATATAAGCGGTACCGTTGCAGCTGTCAGAGAAGCAGCAATCCACGGTATTAAAGCGATCGCGATTTCTCAATACAAGAGAAAAGGCTGGGAATTTAACTGGGATAATTCAGTAAAATGGACGGCCAAACTTCTAGCTGATTTATTGAATCGTCCATTACCGCCAGGAAATTTCTGGAATATTAATTTACCACATCTCTCTCCAGAAGAAGCAGAACCAGAAATTGTCTTTTGTAGCCCTTGCAATAAACCTTTACCAATTAATTATCGTACCGAAGGCGATAAATTTTATTATGTAGGCGAATACGCCAAACGAGAAAGAACCCCCGGTAGCGATGTAGATATATGTTTATCGGGAAAAATAGCTGTTACTCAATTAACAATTGATTAATCTCCATCTTCCGCTTCTAGAATATTCATTAAACGGTTTAATGTTTGTGTGAGCAGAGTAAGCCTTTGCAGAGAATCATCTTGACTTTCTGCAAGAGTTTGTACTGCGTCGCACAACGCCAATATTTGATACCCTTGTTGCTGTATCTGTTTTCCTTGTTCTTCTACCTGTAGGCTTAAATTATCTACCCTATCGGAAAGACGTTCTATTGTCTCGGTAGTAGCAAGTACAGCTTCCCCTATTTGCTCCACAATCGACTCTAAACGACCTACCTTTACTTTCTCTTCTCCAGTTGCAACCATTTTTAGCACCTTAATCTTGCTATAGCACCACTGTGGACCTACTTTTAATCCCCAACCACAATGAAAACAGAATGTAGCACTTTTGTAAGCACTACCTCAAAAAGGGATACTATTAATCATTTTTCCCAAAACATTAGATGAAATACACCCAGCACGAACCCAAAAAGAATTATTTAATCCCATTCATTTAAGAGCAATGTATTAAATTACTCATCTAAATGGCTTTAACCTTTTGTTTGGGGCATTGTATCACCCCCTACCCGTCAACTAGATTTTCACCCAATTGACGACCACCCAGCCAGAATTTTTTCTCCTAAAAAAATTACGATTGGGTTCCTTTGACATTCTTTTTCAGTAGCTTATGAGCCTTACCATACAACCAAATTATTCATCAAATCAATCATTTAAAACATAGTTTCTACCTGCACTCACACCGATTTTATATATCAAATTAGCAAGCATGATTTACGCATTCAGTTAGTAACAATTTTCAACATACTCGGGTATTTATTCATGTTTTAATATTTATTTCATCTATCATTAGATATATATATTTTTCTTTACTTGAAGTTTATAAATAATGATATTTTCGCGATCTCGATGAAGATTCAGCAAATATGCGGTCTTCAGATAATTAATTTCATAAAGTTAAGTCTATATTCAAAATATTGTTAGGTAGGAATACGTTTTCCGCCGAAATTTAGCTTGACGATGTTCCGATTACCAATGACAACTATTGTTGAGGGTGCAAACTCTGACGCTTGGGTTCCACAAATAGCACCTCATCCCTCGGTAAATTCTAGATTTAAGCGTTTTCTAGACATTCTGGGCAGTATGGTGGGTTTGTTTATTTTAGCGATTGTATTCTTGCCAATCGCGATCGCGATCAAACTAGATAGTCCCGGTCCTATTTTTTTTACACAAGAAAGATATGGGCTTTACGGAGGTACTTTTCGCATTCGCAAATTCCGTTCAATGGTTTCGGATGCGGAACAATTAAAATCTCAGGTAAAGAATGAAGCTAGCGGACAATTTTTTAAAAGTAAAAATGATTTTCGAGTTACAAAGGTAGGGCATTTCTTAAGAAGTACAAGTTTAGACGAACTACCTCAGTTTTGGAACGTTTTTGTAGGTGAAATGAGTTTGGTGGGAACTCGGCCGCCAACTGGTGACGAAGTAATAAATTACTCCAAACATCACTGGCAGCGTTTGTATGTTAAACCCGGTTTAACAGGCGAATGGCAAGCAAACGGGCGTTCTAAAATTAAGGATTTTGAGCAAGTGTTCGAGCTAGACTTGCAATATCAAAGAAAATGGCATCCCCTATATGACTTATCTTTGATTTTTAAAACTATTTACGTAATTATTGCTCGCGTAGGAGCTTTTTAAATCAATAAACAATTATCAATTATCAATTAATGAATTAATTGTTCATTGATAATTGATAATTGTCTAATGTAGTAACTCTTCTACATAGTGCTGACTCCATAAAGTTTTATAAAGTCCGGGTTGTTGTAAAAGTTCTATTTGAGTACCAGTTTGAACTATTTTTCCTTTTTCCATCACAAAAATTCGGTCAGCAGCGGCAGCAGCAGATAGTTGATGGGTAATAAAAACAACTGTTTTGCGTTTAGTGCCGCTGGATAAATTTTTTAAAATTTGTGTAGCAGTTTGATTATCTACGGAAGAAAGTGCATCATCTAAAATCAATACCGGTGCATCAACCAACATTGCTCTAGCTAAAGCTGTGCGCTGTCTTTGACCGCCAGAGAGGGTAATTCCGCGTTCGCCGACAATTGTGTTGTACTTTTGCGGAAAATTAGTGATTTCTGAGCTAATTTTCGCCAAATTTGCAGCAGTTTCAATTTCTTGCTGTTCGGCTAAAGGATCGCCATAACGGATATTATTTTGAATGGTAGTACTAAAAAGAAAACTATCTTGAGGAACATAGGCGATCGCATCCCGTAAATCAGTTAAAGCTATTTTAGTAATATCCACTCCATCTAAAAATAATTCTCCTTCATCAATATCTAATAAACGGGGCAAACAATTCGCTAAAGTCGATTTACCCGAACCTATAGCACCAACAATTGCGATTGTTTCTCCCGGCAAAATATTAAAATTAATGTTATCTAATGCAGGAATTTCCGAGCCTGGGTAAGTGAATGTGAGGTTTTTGGCCCTTAATTCTCCTGTAACTGTTTCTCGCGACAGAGCAATTGCATCACTAGAGTCTTTGATTTTAGCTTCCGCCTTGAAAATTGATTCAACCCGATCGATACTAACTTCACCACGCTGATAGGCTGTAATGGTAAAACCTAATAAAGCCGTAGGAAATACTAAACGTCCAACATACACCAACAATGCAACAAAATCGCCTACATCAAGGTTAGAACCAATTCTAGTTGCCCCCATCCAGATAATTATCAATGAACTTACGTTAGCCAATCCCCCAATTAAGGGAAACAAGGTATTTCGCGTTCTTGCTAATTTCAAGTTAGCCTGTAACAGCTTTTGGTTTTCTCTATCAAAAGCCCGACGTTCATTTTCTTCTTGAGCGTAAATTTTTATTAAGGAAATACCGCTAATATCTTCTTGAATTAAGTCACTCGCATCCGATATATTCTCCTGTACTACGGTTTGTTGATTGCGGAGACGTTCGCTGAATAGCAACACCATAAAGAACATTAACGGATACGGCAATAATGCTACAAGGGTCAATTCTACATTGATAGAAAGCATTACAGGCAAAGTCAGCGCATAAGCAAAAATAGTATTTGCAAAACTCAACACTACAAAACCTACTAACCGTCGAATATTATCCACATCATTCGTAGCGCGGCTAATTAAATCCCCAGCTGTATTAGTGGCAAAATAAGAAGGCTCTAACTTGAGCAAATGTTCAAAAATCTGTTGCTTGAGCTCAAATTCAACCTGTCTTCCCACACCAAATATCCAGATACGGGAAGCCATCCGCATCAGCCACATTGATGAACTTAGTAAGACAATAAGTATTCCGTAGCGTAATACTTGTCTGTAGTTAAAGCTTTCTGAAAGTTGATCGACGCAACCGCGAATTAATAAAGGTATGTAAGCCCCTAACCCATTAACAATCAATAAAGCGATAATACCCAAAGTTGCTTCTCGCCAATGAGGACGTAGATAAGAAACAATTTTGATAAAGCGTCGTGATTTTGACATTTGAGTAATCAATTACCAATTATCAATTATCACACGTAGGGTGTAGTCGATCAATTATCAACAAGTACTCATATACACCCGCACCTGGCAGCGAGTGTGACTTAGAGCCAAAGGCATTCCAATCTCCTCAAACAAAAACTAGGGTACGGTATCTCGCCACACCCTAGGATGTTTTTTGTTGGTTGGTAAGCCCTATCGAGGACGTAGGAAAGTATTCACTTGATTGAGGTAACTTTCCCAAACTCGAGTGGTTAATTGCAAAGTTTCTGCACTCGGTACAAAATCTTCTATACGTAAGCCTCGACGACGAATAGTATCAGGTCTTTGCAAAAGATAAGGCGGAATATCTATTTGACTAGGATTAAATGCTACTTTTGTTTCAACTGCATTTACTTGAGGAATAACAATGTCACTAACTACATCTGACATATTTTCTACATTAGATTCGTCAGTAAATGCAACAAGGGTTGCAGATTTCGGTTGAATCAAAGCTACATTAGGATAAGCTACCTGAGCAACAGGTGATTGAACCAAGAAATAGGCAACCGCTGGTGTACTTGCTAACAATAAAATTGTCAGTGCCCAACCAATAAAAATTCCTCCCGGTTTATCTATTGCTCCACCATTTATTTTCTGAGCCGCAAAAGTCATCAATAAAACTGCTGCCCCCAGAGGTTTGAGAGGAAAGGATATTACTCTCCATAAAGAAGCAATAACAGGTTCACCTGGGTTAACAAAGGACAATAACAAGACAACCAGAAAAATCACCAATACCAATCGCCCTACAAAGGTTCCCGAAGGATAGAATCTTTGAAACAGGCTAAATATGACACTGCCTATGACTAGCCATAGAAGAACTCTGCTTAATATGTCAAACATAAATTTACTCTCAAATGTTTGTGTACGGTCACTCGCGGCTCTGGGTAATTGATTTATTCTACTGTCAAATGGTAGTAATACCATTGTTTGACTTCAAATACCTCACACCCTACACACTAAAACTACCTTCGTAGTGATTTTAGTGCAATTTTTATCAATCATGTTTAGTATTTGTAGTCTGGAAGATAAGTAATCTCGCTTAAGTAAATTAAATTTAATATGTAGTTGTCAAATTCAAAGGAAAATCTATGTCTCCTGAAAAAACTACCATTTTGGTCACTGGAGGAGCCGGATATATTGGCTCACACACCGTCAAGGCTTTGAAGCAAACAGGTTATGAAGTATTGATACTTGATAATCTTGTTTACGGGCATCGTGACTTGGTAGAGCAAGTTCTTAAGGTCGAACTTATCCAAGGAGATACTGGCGATCGCGATTTACTCGATAATTTGTTTAAATCGCGAGATATTGCAGCAGTAATGCATTTTTCTGCTTACGCTTACGTGGGAGAATCAGTTTCTGACCCTGCTAAATATTATCGTAATAATGTTATCGGTACAATTACCCTGTTAGAAGCAATGCTAGCAGCTTCCGTTAAGAAATTTGTATTTTCTTCAACTTGTGCTACTTACGGAGTTCCCAAAGTGGTACCGATTCCGGAAGATCACCCCCAAAATCCGATAAATCCCTACGGTGCAACTAAATTAATGGTAGAACGGATACTATCTGATTTTAACGACGCATATGACTTCAAATCAGTACGTTTTCGATACTTTAATGCAGCAGGTGCAGATCCCGAAGGAAAACTAGGAGAAGATCACAACCCCGAAACTCATTTAATTCCTTTAGTTTTGCAAGCAGCTTTAGGAAAACGCGAGTCAATATCAATTTTCGGTACCGATTACCCCACCTCTGACGGTACCTGTGTTCGCGACTATATTCACGTTAGCGATTTAGCTGACGCTCATGTTTTAGGTTTAGAATACTTACTCAAAGGAGGCGACAGCGCCTTTTTCAACTTAGGTAACGGTAGCGGTTTTTCTGTCAAAGAAGTAATTGAAACCGCACGACTCGTAACTGGTAAAGATATTAAAGCAGTAGAATGCGATCGTCGTCCAGGAGATCCTCCAGCCCTTATTGGTAGCGCCGAAAAAGCCCGAAAAATTTTAGGTTGGCAACCACAATATAGGAACCTTAAGGAAATCATTACTCATGCTTGGGAATGGCATCAGAAGCGACACGGTAATTAGGAAGATGGGGAGATGGGGAGATGGGGAGATGGGGAGAAAATACCGGTGGATTAACTCCTCACTACTCACCATTCACTACTCACCACTCACTCTTCTTACTACTGCAAAAATTCCACCTATGAGTACCAAAACTCCCAAGCCCATAACCAAAAATGGTAAGGGAGAAGCAACTTCATCGGCTTGATTAATGTTTACATTTTGTACTTTTTCTGCATCTGCTATTTCTTGTTGATTTGTTGTGGCTTTCCTTGTTCCGGCAGCTACGGTAACATCAAACTTTAATTCAAAGGGTTGGAAGGTGATGCCATTTTTTGGTTTACCAGTAAACTCCAATTGATAAGCTCCTGGTTTGGGGAATGTAATTTTTGCTCCCGGTATGCCTTGATAGCGTTCCGCTGATATGGGTTGTAAGGTAGGTTGAGCTAGTGGAGCTTCTCCTGTTGTGCGGGGTTCGCTGTAAACAGCTAATTGGCAATTACATTGTTCTAGAGGAATTACCTTGCCGCCTTTACGAGTTAAAGCAAACCAAGCTTGTGCAGCTTCACCGGCACGGGGAGTATCATTTGGTTCGATATGCAAAGTAGCGCCGACATCTTCAGCTGTTTCTATCTTGTGAGCGGAAACGGGAGGAATTAGCAATGACGAAAGATTTATTTTCATTAAATTATTTAAATTATTGATACGAAGGGTATTGGCATGGGGCATCGCTACCTCTCCCCATCTCCCCATCTCTCCCTCTCTCTTGTATGTGGGGAAACATAAAATCTCTGCAAGCGTAATATTGACCAAAAAAGGCGGGTTCTAAGTAACAATATTCCGATAGTGAAAATCCCTAAACCAACTGTAGCTAATTTATTTGTCCAACTTGATTGCAGGGAGCCAAGATAATGAGAACCAATGATTACAGCATGAATTGTACTTAGTATCAAAGCTGGAACACTTAATAAATGAATTTGTCGCCAGCGTTTACCTAAAGATTTTTGTAGGGAATCAAAACTTGTTAATGCAGCAGGAAGCATTAGTACTAAAGCCACTGCACCAAAAGCCATACCCAACTGAAATTCTGATGGTAAAAATAAGAAACTATTAAGCTTCCATCCTAATGAATGTTCCATCATATGGGCAGTATGAGCCCCCGAAAGGATGAAAGCACCTACCCCCAATGCACGACGATAAACCATGGGTGCTGCCCATAAACTGCTTATAGGGCGAGCAATCAACGCCAACATCAGCAATATTAAACCGGCGTGTCCGGTATAGTCTACCATTGTATCGCCAGTTCGTAGCAAGGTAATTACACCAATTGTCAGAGTTACCCAGCCACCCAAACGAAACAATTGCGATCGCTTATCTTTACTAATTAAAGATGCAGAGACTCCCACACCCAACATCATCGGTAATGTTCCCAAGCCAAAAGCTAGCATTGTGGCTGCACCCATCCACATATTCCCTGTTTGAGCAGCTTTAATTTGGGCAGCATAAAGAAAACCGCAAGGCATTAAACCCCAAGTCATTCCTAACAGAGCTGGTGTATACCATGAGGTTTGTAGTGAAAGTTTGGACATTCCCGTATTTAAGCGATCGTGTAAACCACCTTGCAATAACGGGTGTAAAAATGGAATACGTGGTAAAAGTTGGGGATTAATTTGTCGAAGTCCAAATAAAATCAACATTAAACCAGTCACAACAGCTACCAAGGAGCGTAACTCGCTACCAACGCCCGCCAATTGTCCGCTCTCTAACAATACCGAACCCAGCGCTCCAATTGCAGCACCAACTAAGCTATAACTAAGCATCCGTCCGAAATTAAGCAAAAAGTGGAACTTAGATTGTTGCCACCAATTAGTATTTTTACTTTGGGAAGATAAAGAAAATGCTACTGTCAAAGGACCGCACATTCCTACACAATGACCAAAACTACCAAGAAATCCCAAGGCTGCAACTAGGAAAAGTTCAAGTACCATTTTGGATGTTAGATTTTATATTTTATCTTGATAGAAGAGTTTTTTTTATTTACCAAAATTATTCAAATGTAAATCTATGATGTTAACGTAGTTACCCTTGGGTGAAGTAAGAGCAACTACGAACAAATTTCAGAATTTTTTACATAAATTATCTATTAATTGTGTCCCTGATGATTTTTATCTACGACTTCCGAAACTTTCACAACTTGTGTATCTTCAATCACTTTACCACTACTAGTCCAATCAGCATGATTGTTGGCATTCAAGGTTACTTTCACGTTGTTTTCACCAGGTTTAAGATTTTCGAGATAATACCAAGAACCATATAATCTGGTAATTTTTTTACCATTGATGAAAAGATGAGCGTGTCCTTCTCCGGCTTGTGCTGTGGTGTTAACTTTTTCCGGCGCAAATTGAAAATTGGTCACTTTCGCTTCTATATTCCATCCTTTTTTAGCATCTTTATGCACCACTACATCAACAGTTGGTACTGCAACTCCAGGAGGAACTTCGATTGTTCCGTGTTTATGTTCGCCATGTCCACTTCCCATCTCAGCCACAGTCATCAGCGCACCTTTACCGATGGCAACTACTGAAATCAATGTAGCCGCCGCCACAAAAATGTGTTGAGCTTTCATAGCACAAATTAGTAAAAAAATTACCCGTCTAAATGAATTAACATAGATGATTTTTATGCTTATGTCAAAAGACGGCTTGTCAAAGGTTCCCATGAGAATTGTTTTAGGAGAAAAAAATTCTCATGGGTGCCCGTCATCTTTCAAGTTACAAATGCTACCAAATAGGATTTGATAATAATTTAATTATTTTTTAACTTTGCAATTTCAAGGTTTGATACATAGTTCATGAAGCAGATTAGAACTTGGAAGAGGGACTCTCCTTTAAAAATGTGAGATTTAAGTAAGAATGTAAATATTTATCGCTATTTACATTTCGGGGGATTGTTTGATTTTTATCGTTTACGCAGCCTTTGCATACCGAATATAGTCCCGGAGCAACTAAAGATATACTTTCAATGAGGGGAATTTTTGCTTTTACTTTAGGTTTCTACCAACTTCTATATTTTCTATTCCTTGCTTTTGTTAAGATATACTATTTTACTCGCTATAGAAAAACAGCAAGCAGAATGTTCCCATTATCTAACTTCATATAACTTTAAATAGTTTATTTTTTTTACTACAGTATAAAAATTATTAAATTAAGTTTTAGAAATAAGTTTTTATTTTTATATTTATAAGTATAAACTATGTTTACACAACCTGATAACTTAATGAATCTGATAATTAGCCATTAATAATGCATACCACATAAGAAAAGTAGATGGAGATGCAATTAATTCTATAGTCTTGTAAAAATTTACTTGCACCTGAAGCACAATCATAGGTGTAAGGAGCAAGTAGAAGTATTGCTTAGAAATAAGCAGTTATTCCATGTAAAATACGAGACTAAATGCGGAAATCACAACAATAATCGGAACTACAACACTAAACTCAATTTTTTTAGTTCTAAATATGTCTATGCAAGATATGGGAAGTATTATGGGCCAAAAAATAGTTGAGATAATAAACATTACAAAAGACAAAAAGTTGTCTTCTGGAGATGAACTTGGATGGCGTAAAGTAAATCTCAACCAATTAATGAAAAAATAACAGGTCATTAACACGTAACTGACTACAATAGCGAATTCAATTTTGTTCATTAACAGTACTCCATATTCGGTAAAAATGACAGTAATACAATTGACTAAACAGTAATTACGAACTTTAATCACTATTAAATAAATGTATGCTACATAACAATTATATTTTTACCTCATTATGATGATTTATTTTTTTATTAATACTATCTATGTTAATAGAATTCGGAAAACCGATAAATCCGTGTTAACACTTAATTCTTTTTGTACTGAAAAAATACCAATTACACAAGTTAATTTAAGTTAGCTATTTCCCTATATAAACTTAATTTTCAATACAATTAAAAAAAATATTCTTAATTTAATAAATCTAATTAAATCAATCTACATGAGCATATTTACTATATTTAAACACTTATAAATAAAAATAAGTATAAAAATATACTTTTTTTTACAAAATATTTATTTGATAAAGCGTAATAATTTTTACTTAAGTATCTGCGAATAAATAATACTTGCTATTTAATGAAATAATAAATATATATATCTTTAGTACCTGTTATGCCGTCATATACTCGTATTAGTCTCAAAACTATTGCGCGTTCCAAAATGTTGTATAGTATACTGATGCATTTTTCTAGTTTTGAGGCTTAAACTGTAGTTTAAATTACAATTTTGATTTTTAACTCAGAATTTGCTTTGACAAGTATCCGAAGGCATAAAATATCAGAGTATACCAATGCAGGAACTGGTACATTAAGGCGTAAAGGGCGCAACCATTTTAAAAGCTTGAAAACCCTATCCCATAAGCTATCGTGCATTAAAAATACACAACAGCAAGGCAAAAGGCATAAGAGTTTTAGCTTTTACATTATATTTCTAAATATACTACTTTTATGCGTAGTAGTTTAATACTTTTGCTTGCCAAAGGCGCGGTATATTTTGACTTTTGAATTTTGATTTCCCGATCGTAAAGGCTGCGGCTAAGGCAATGAAAAATTATGTTTTAAACATTTGGGATGCTCCCGAAAACATTTATATGGAAGCAATTAGTATTTTTTATTATGACTATGAATAAAGTCTCTTACATATTATTTCAGAATTAAAAATATAATATTTAAAATAGGGTAGATAGTATTTTGACAATTGTTATTTATGCTGTTGTAATTGTGAAATAATCGATTATTTATCTGTAATAATAAAGAAAAATAAGGAAAATAAAACATCGATAACTTAATCTCTCATTTTTCACAAACACCCTGATTTACTTGTCAATTATAAATACGTTATTAATAGAAACTACTAACTAGGTATCATGACAGTTAACTAAGATACAATATTACGGTATTTTTTACATTTCTTCACAACATGATTCGCTATTCTTTTTAATGTAATGTTTAATAGCATCTAGATCCATGAAATAATCTGCAACATCAATCAAGGATTCGTTAGTCATGCTTCGTAGGCTAACAATTTCAACTCTAGCACCTTTATAAGCTACAGCATTTATAGCATAAGTTAATTCTCCATCTCCGCTAACCAAAACAGCTGTATCGTAATAGGGAGATAGATTCATCATATCTACAGCAATTTCTACATGCTGGTTTGATTTTCTCGATCCATCGGGAAGTTGAACTATTTCTTTAGTCACTACACGGTAACCATTACGACGCATCCATAGTAGAAAACCTTGTTGTTTTTCGTTATGACGATCAATTCCAGTGTAAAAGAAAGCTCTTAACAATCTTGCTTCTCTAGTTAAATAGCAAAGCAATTTAGTATAGTCAATTTCAATACCTAGTTGCAAAGCTGTATGAAACAAATTTGAACCATCAATAAAAATTGCAACTCTACCTCGATTGGAAGTAACGGTTAATTGAGAAGCTTGCTCTAATGGCATCTGTGTTTCTTCATCTGTAAGAATAATTTTCATTTCTTGTGGTTGTTTATTACCTTGTTTTTGAGAAGAATTATATTGATTTGGCTTTTCAGTAAAATTTGTGATATCCATGATTTTTAAGATTTATAAATTTAACTTGTACAGCTAGATTGATTAACTTTGTCTTTGAAAGACATTAATACTATTCTTTTTATAAAACTGGATCGGTATTTATTCTATAAATTGAAAAGTATTATTTGTATTTTTTGGAATGCCTAATATCAAAACCTATTAGGTAAATTAATATTCGATCTATAGCTATTGTTAATCGGTTGTTTAAAGCATGAGAAAGCATACAATTTTATTGTAACGAAATTTTTATTTATTTCGACATAACGTAAACTATTATGACTTTATTTGAAAAGTAAAATCATCACAAATTGCCAAAAACTTTATAAATCAAGTAAAATAAGCAACAATAATGACAGAATCAATATAATTTTTCATATTTGTGCTTGATAATAATCGAATCATTTTCACCCAAATTTATAATTGATTGCAGTTTATAATTTTAACTAAAATATCTTGTGTAATAATTCATTCACAAAATTTTACTCACGTGATTTTTTGAGTAAAAAGTACAGTAAGAAATCCATATTTGGTTGGGATAAATGTATTATTTTTTTTCAATTAATTATTTAATATACGCAATTCTATTCATAAAAAAAATAACTATATCCGGAAAATACATAGATTCAAATTTAAGCTATATACATTTATTTACATAAAAATACAGATATATATTCCAAATGCTTTACTTTCAATTTAATAATCAAAAATACTGTTTTAATTGCATAAAACTTCATAATTATACAAAAATAATATGCAAATTGCCTGTAAACTATATTGCATAAATGATTTAATTTAAATTAAAATACACAATATTAATAAAGCAAATCAATTTAAATTAAATATTGAGAGAATTAGTAATTCAAAGCACATTTTTAAACCTCTTCTTGAATAGTAGAAGAGGTTTAAATCGAGTCAAGGGCTCCCATGAGAATTTTTTTCTTCTAAAAAAATTCTCATGGGTACCCGTCAATGAAATATTTTTTGGAGAAGAATTACTGGGCGTATGCCTTTATCGATAGTATGCGAAGTTCTTCGCGTACACTCATTAAGATTTGTCCAAGATGGTTTTTTCCGGTTTTAGCTGCACCACAACCCCAGAAATAATCTTTTGGCGAATCCTCTACAAGCAATTCGGAGCCAGTGGAAAGCAGAATTTCTCTAATATCGGCGTGAGTGAGAAACTTTTTGAGTACCGCTTCTCGCATAATTTGGGTTTTTACTACCTCCCAATCCGCTCGCAGACGACGAGTAGGGCATCGCCCTAAAGCAGCAGCATCTTCTGGGGTGGAAGCGGCATGAATCAAAGGTATAATTTCCTCATCAGGACTTCCTAGGTACTTTTGCCCTTGGTAATAATGTTCTACCGTTGGCAAGAAAATATTATTCATTTCAATTGGGTGGGGAGAAAAGTTTGAAAAACAACCGTAGGGCTGCCAAACTTTGTAAAAATAAATAGTCATATGAAAACGTCTGCTTTATATACCAACTTCTATGATGCATGTAGATGTTAGCAGCTTGGTTATTGAATTAAATTTTATTCTTCTTCTACAACCCCCAGATAGAATTTTTTCGCTTAACTAAAGCTTTATCGTGGAGATTAAACGTCTGTAAGCATAGAAAACTATCACTCACCACTCACTAAAAATCAACGTACACCGCTAATTTTAGCCGGAATTTGCTTGAGTATAGGGTTGTCCTATTTTTTGATTATTAAAGTTCTAAGATAAAGTATAAATGTTTATAATTTAACCTTCATCTTTTCCTTTCCCCTATTTATGGCTAAAGGCGAGTTTCAAAAAACGAGTTGGGACTGGCAGGTTTCTCTATTTCAGCAAAAAGCGGCAGAAGCCTGGGAATATCAGCAAAAAAGACTATTTGATTGGTTGGAATCTATATTTTCTCCTTTTAAATATATTTTGCCAGATTTATCTCCCGAATGGAGTTTTAACAATCGCGTGTTAGAGATTTTAAAAATATTGTTTTGGGTGGCTCTCGGTTTATTCTTAGTTTGGATAGCCTTACAACTGTGGCGAGAATTTAGACCGTATTTTTATACATGGTGGGGTGAATTCGATCGGGTTCGTGCCACGGATACAAAAACAATCGAAACTGAATTATCAAGAAGTAAGTGGCTCTTGCGATCGCAAGAATTTTATCGTCAGGGTAATTACAGTGAAGCTTGTCGCTGTCTTTACTTTTCTACTTTACAGCACTTGCATGAAAAAGGAATTCTCCCCCACAAACGCAGTCGTACTGATGGAGAATACCTGCAATTGTTAGAATCATCTGCAAATTCTATGCAACCTTACGAAACACTCATAACTACCCACGAGCAATTATGTTTTGACAATTCGGAAATCGTCTCAGATAATTACGAACAATGTCAACAAGCATATCAGCAGATAATTGGCTCGAGCCGATACTCTAAAGATTGAAGGTAATTAGAGAGGGGGTAGAGGAGCCTTGAAAGGCGGCACGGAACACGCACACCCGCTCCGTAAGTGGCATGGGGTAGAGGGGGAAGAGGGGGTGGAGGGGGAAGAGGGGGTAGAATTTTTAATTATTAACTACTAACCCCTAACTCCTAACTCCTAACTCCTAACTCCTAACTCCTAACTCCTAACTACTAACTCCTAACTCCTAACTACTAACTATTTAATAATTAAGAATGAAAAAATCGAAACGTCCTATTTGGATAGGATTGATAGCTTTAGGGGTGATAATTTTAATTACTTTAATTGCCGCTCCTAGTAACAACAAAATATATGCTGGTTCTTCCTATAATCGCGCTCCTGCTGGCTACGGCGCTTGGTATACTTTTATGCAACAGCAGGGCGTTAATATTTTACGTTGGCAAAAGCCTTTTAATGATTTAAGTCAAATTTTCAAAGATGAAAAATCTACCATTACCCTTCTGCAAGTCAACGGAAATTTACAACCTCCAATCCTATCTCCTCAAAAAGAAGAATGGATAAAAACTGGTAATACTTTGATAATTTTAGGTGTTTATCAGCCTGTTGCAAATACTAAATTTACTTCGATGTTGCAATCTGAATTCGGAAATGTAAAAATAGAAACGCGACGAAGGCACGAATTGAAGAAAAATGAAGTTTCTTCTTTAGAAGATAGTTTTGGTGCTGTTGTTTGGCAAAAAAAATTAGGACA
>JBCCSG010000106.1:0-21069 GCA_039200565.1 Cyanobacteria bacterium P01_D01_bin.50
ATCTCAGTGGTGAAGATCTTGGTGATGCTTACCTCGTTGGTGCTGACTTTAGTGCAAAAAACCTCAGCCGTGCCAACCTCAGTAATTCTGACCTTAGTTACACCAAGTTCGGAGATGCCAACCTCGTTGGGGCTAACCTTAACGAAACCAACCTCTGGAATGCCGATCTCAGCGGTGCCAAACTCAGAGATGCCAACCTCAATGGAGCCAACCTTAGTAGTGCCAACCTCTGGCGTGCTATTCTCAGTGGTGCCGACCTCAGTGGTGCTAACCTTAATAATGCCAACCTCAGTAGTACCAACCTCAATGGGGCTAACTTTAATAATGCCAATCTCAATAGTACCAACCTCAATGGGTCCAACCTTAATAATGCCAATCTCAGTGGTACCAACCTAAGTCGTACTAACCTTAGTATTGCCAACCTCAGTGATGCTAATCTTAATCAGGCGAATCTGAGTCGTACTAACCTTAGTGGTGCCGACCTCAGAAAAGCCAAACTCAATGTAACCAATCTCGATCAAGCCAACCTCAGTGGTGCCGATCTCAGAGAAGCTAATCTCAGTGGTGCCGTTCTCAAACAAGCCAAGCTCACTGTTGCCGACTTGAGTGGTGCTAACCTCGATGGTGCCAATTTCAGCGATGCTAACCTTAGAGAAGCCAACCTCAGTGGTGCCAAAAATTTAACTATCGAACAAATTAAATCTGCCAAAAATTGGGAAAAAGCTAAATACGATCCAGATTTTCGTACCAAACTAGGTTTAACACCAGAAAACGAAGATTATAGAAATTAAGGTATAGTTCCCACACAACAAGTAATTTTCAATTTCACATCAATAAACAGTTGCCAATGTCCCTTGCATTTCGCTAGAATCTGTAGGCTTTAGGTAAGCAGGCAGGGAAACGATCGCTCTTCGTGCGTGTTGTGTCACAACGAAAACCCGAACTGCTAGGTTTTACAGTAAATAGAGAAAAAAGAACAACGATGGCGAAACGCATACAGTTAGTTTTAAATCAGGATATTTACAAATTAGGGAAATTTGGCGACTTGGTAGAAGTAGCTCCTGGCTACGCTCGCAATTACTTACTTCCCAAAAATTTGGCAACTTTTGTTACTCCCGGTATTCTGAAGCAAGTTGAACGCCGTAGAGAATTAGAACGTCAGCGTCAAGAGGAATTAAAACAAAAAGCTATTGAGCAAAAAGCAGCGTTTGAAAAAATTGGTAGCTTCAAAATTGCTAAACAAGTTGGCGAAAATGAAGCCATTTTCGGTACCGTTACTAGCCAAGATGTGGCTGATGTAATTCAAGGTGCCACTGAAATAGAAGTAGATAGACGCGGCATTACTATCCCCGATATTGGTAGTTTGGGTACTTACGAAGCTGAAATTAAACTACATTCTGACGTGAGCGCCAAAGTCAATATTGAAGTTGTAGCCAACGAGTAATACTCATTTTTCATTATTCGTAATTATAATCTCTTTGTTTTCACTATTTGTTGGTGAAAATAGTTGAAGAGAGATACATAGGAAATAGTCACAGTTTTCATGGAAATATGAGGTACATTTATATTTACCTGAAAATATCTGTGGTTTAATTATTTCACACTAATTCATTATATGTAGAGATGTTGCGCTGCAATGTCTCTACATATTATTTGAGGGCTATTTATATTAACTAATAAATAGTTCTTATGTTCTATTTTAGAAGATATTCCATCTGATCCATGTCTGAAGAACTAAATTTTCAAGGAAATATAGATCGCCTCCCACCACAAAACATCGAGGCGGAAGAAGCTATATTAGGCGGGATTTTATTAGATCCGGAAGCTATTAGCAGAATTAGCGATACTTTAAAACCAGAAGCTTTTTATATCAGCGCTCATAAAGATATCTATACGGCGATGCTGCAGCTTCAAGCTCAAGGTAAACCTACCGATTTACTCTCAGTTATCAGCTGGCTTAAGGATCGCGAATTACTCGAAAAGGTTGGCGGTAAAAATAAATTAGCATCTCTAGTAGATAGAACTGTTTCAGCGGTTAATATCGACGCTTTAGCAGCCCTGGTAGTAGAAAAATATCAACGGCGACAGTTAATTAAAGCAGGTAATGAAATAGTTACTTTGGGTTATGAAACAGAGACTGAGTTTCGTAGCGTTATTGATAAAGCAGAACAAAAGGTTTTTGGCATCGCTCAAGCACGCAGTGTAAGCGGTTTAACCCATATTTCCAACACTTTAATTAATACTTTCCAGGATATTGAAGAGCGCCATGAAGGGGTTGCGTTACCTGGGATTCCTTGCGGTTTCTACGATTTAGATGCAATGACTAGTGGTTTTGGACGTTCTGATTTGATTATCATTGCCGGTCGTCCGTCAATGGGAAAATGTTTACAAGAAGATACAGAATTAATTTTGAGTGACGGTAGTATTTCTACGATTAAAGAGATATATCACCGTCGCCAGGCTGAATTACTGACGCTTAAAAGTAATTGGAAATTTAGCTTAACTCAACCATCTGCATTTGTTGATGATGGAATTAAGCCGGTATTTGGTGTTAAAACTCGTTTGGGAAGGTATATTGAAACAACTATTACTCATCCTTATTTAACTATTAATGGATGGCAACAACTTTCCCAATTGAAAGTAGGCGATAAAATTGCCGTACCTCGGCAGATAAATATATTTGGTAAGGAACAAATTCGTGAATCTGAAGTCAAGTTATTAGCCTATTTGATCGGGGATGGTTGTTTAACAGACACAGCACCTAAATTTAGTAACAATAATCCTTTAATTCAGGAAGATTTTAGCCAAGCAGTTACTAATTTTGCTCCTCAACTAGAAATAATTGAAAAAAAACGTTCCAAGCGTTCCTCAATGCTTTATGTTTCCGGATGCGACTCTGAAGATAATCCTCTTATACAGTGGCTGCAAGAATTAGGATTATGGGGTAAAAAAGCAGAAGAAAAAACACTTCCTGGCTTTATATTTAAATTAGAGCGTCAGCAAGTTGCTTTATTTCTTAATCGCTTATTTGCTACTGATGGTTGGGCTAGCGTACTAAAAAGTGGTCAAGTACAGCTAGGTTATTACAGCGTTAGTGAAAAACTAGCACAACAAATACAACATTTATTGCTGAGATTTGGTATTATTGCGATTTTGAAAACTCGGTTGGTTAAGTATAAAGATACTACTAGAGAAGCTTGGCAACTAGATATTACTAATGCTCGTGCCATCAAAAATTTTGTGTCAGAAATTGGTATATTTGGTAAGCAAGAAGTATTATCTAAGATCAAAACAGCATTACTTCAAAAAAGATATCAAACAAATCGCGATCTGATACCAATAGATATTTGGAAACAATTAGCAAAAGTAAAAGAAGAGGAATCTTGGACTGGTTTAGCTAAACGTGCTGGAATTAAGGGATATTCCAATATTCACGTTGGTAAACGTGCTTTATCCCGAGAAAGACTGTTTTTATTAGCAACAGCTTTAGAAAATTTACGACTTCAGCAGTTAGCAACGAGCGATATATATTGGGATGAAATTGTTTCAATTGAACCAATGGGAAATAAACAAGTTTATGACTTAACAATCCCAGATACACATAATTTTGTTGCCAATGACATTTGCGTTCACAATACTGCATTTTGTCTCAATCTTGCCCATAATGTGGCATCTTTATATAAACTACCAGTTGCCGTTTTTAGCTTAGAAATGTCAAAAGAACAATTGGTACAGCGACTATTAGCTAGTGAAGCAGAAATTGAGAGTACTTATTTAAGAACTGGACGTATCAGTCAAACTCAATGGGAACCTTTAAGTAAAGCGATTAGTGTACTTTCAGAGATGCCAATTTTTATTGACGATACGCCAAATATTACAGTCACAGAAATGCGCTCTCAGGCACGACGTTTACAAGCAGAAGCTGGTACAGATATTGGATTAGTTATCATCGATTATCTACAATTAATGGAAGGTGCTGGGGATAACCGCGTGCAAGAATTATCGAAAATAACGCGGAGTATTAAAGGTTTAGCAAGAGAATTAGGTGCTCCGGTAATAGCTTTGTCTCAGTTAAGTAGAGGTGTAGAAGCGCGTACAAATAAGCGTCCCATGCTGTCAGATTTAAGAGAAAGTGGAAGTATCGAACAAGATGCCGATTTAGTGATGATGTTATATCGCGACGAGTACTACAACACTGATAGTCCCGATAGAGGAATTGCAGAAGTGATAATTGCTAAACATAGAAATGGTCCCACAGGTGTAATCAAATTATTATTTGATCCTCAATTTACTAAATTTAAAAACTTAGCAAAACCTAGTCATTATTAGTTGGTGGTTGGTGGCTCACGGAGTTAGGAGTTAGGAATTAGGAGTTAAGAGTTACATTCAACTATCAACTATCAACTATCAACTAACAATCATCAACCACCAACTATTAACTATTAACTAACTCCTAATAATTCCACATCAAAAATTAGAGTTGCATTGGGAGGAATTACGCCACCGGCACCGCGAGAGCCATAACCTAATTCTGGGGGGATGGTGAATTTACGACGTTCACCAACCTTCATGGTGCTGAGTCCTTCATCCCAACCCTTAATTACTTGTCCTATACCTACTTTAAATTGGAAAGGTTGGCCGCGATCGCGGGAACTATCGAATTTGCTTCCGTCTGTCAAAGTACCGGTATAGTGAACGGTTACAGTTTGTCCGGTTTCAGGAGTTTCTCCGCTACCCTCCTGTAAAACCTCATATTTTAATCCCGAAGGGGTGGTAATAACCTTTTCGTCAGACATGTTTTTATCGCTCTCTTGTGTAGTGGTACTTTCAGCTACTGTAGTAGACGCTGGTGATTCTTGAATAGTGTTTTGTGTAGCATTAGACAGGGATGCTTCAGTAGAAATTTGAGCGCACCCTAAAACCACAACACAAAGCAGCACAAAACCGGCACTAAGAAAAATTGCTTTCAATGTAGGTATCCTCCTTATTGTTTAATTTTCTAAAAATAGGATTACCAGTAGAACAAAACTTAGTGTAAATCAGAACAGTTATCAATGAACAATTATCAATGAACAATTATCAATGACCAATTATCAATAATAAAAAGTTAGGAGTTAGGAGTTAATATTTCGACCTATCTCCCCGTCTGCTTGTGCTTCATTAGCGCCAAAGCTTATTTTCCAAATCGCGCACCTGACGTTCTAAACGATCGATTCTACCGCGCAATTCATCTACTTCTGACTGACGCGCAACTCCCAAATCTTGCAGCATATTTTTCATTTGTCGCTGCATATTGGTTTCCCAGTTGCCCTGCTCGGATTTTAATTCCTCTACCATGTCATCCATCACAGCTTTTGCTTGTTCTGGATCGAGTTTACCGTCTTTAACTAATTGCTCGCTTGCTTCCTTGAGCTTATCCGCCATTACCGAAGTTGTACCGATACCGAGCATTAATAATTGCTGCATCCAATTGTTATTATCCATAGCACGTTCCTAATTTATCTCCCTTTTCAAGTTTCCCTGTTAACTATGTTGTAACCAATAAAGCTATGCTGGAAATTAAACTTTAGCTTAATGCTAATTCTATTGTGGCAAAGTAACACGAGGAATGAAAATACGTGCTAATTGAGTTACTTAAGTTTAGAATAGCGCCCGAAAACCGGGAAAAATATATCCAAAAAGATGCTGAAATCTGGACAACAGCCCTGGCGAAGTATCCCGGATTCCTTGGTAAAGAACTGTGGATTAACGAAGACGATCCTACAGAATTGGTTATAATTAATCGTTGGAAAACGAATGTTCAGCAGAAATATATTCCTTCTGAAGAGATTTCTGCTATAAATGAAAGGTTTAACAAAGAGTTGGGATTTAGTTTCGAGACGGTAGAGTCATCCGTATATCAGGTACGGAAATTTCCCAATTATCATTAGTAATCGTTATACAAGAGTTGGGAGTTAGGAGTTAGGATGGATCACAGTTTCTACCCCCTCTACCCCCTCTACCCTCTCTACCCCAACACTCTTCATGTAGTTTCCCAAAAGGCAACAAAAGACAATTGAATGAGTGAAATAACTGTAAAAGTTCTTGACACAGAAGAGTTTGCGGTAATTGAGAACATTAGAAAAAGAGTGTTTCAAGAAGAGCAAGGAGTGGAGGTAAAATTAGATTTTGATGGTAAGGATGAATTTTGTCAGCAGTTGATTGCTTATTTTGATTGTGCTGCGGTAGGTACTGCCAGAATTCGATATTTGGATGAGAAAACGGCGAAAATTGAAAGGTTAGCGGTTTTATCTGCTGCTAGAGGTAAGGGTATTGCTAGGAAGATTATGCTTCACGCTTTAGAAGTCATTGCGAGTGAGAATATACCTGAAGTTATGCTTAATGCTCAAGAATATATTAAAGGGTTATATCTACAATTAGGTTTTGAACAAGTTGGTACAGTTTTTCAAGAAGCGGGAATTCCTCATGTGAAAATGATTAAAAGGTTAAAGGTGTAATAAATCTTAACTCTTAACTCCTAACCCCTGTAGAGACGTAGCAGTGCTACGTCTCTACAACTCCGCTCCGCTCCTAACTTTTATTATTCATCTTCCTATTCCTCCATGAAGCTGCTGATTTTAGCAACAATCTGGTTAATCGCTGCAATTTGCGATCGCTTTTGGTTTTTTTTAGATAATTCTATTCCGTCTTGGGATCAGGCGGACTATTTAACTGGTACATTAAATTATTTACAGGCTTTACAAAATCCCGATTTATTAAATGGGGAATGGTGGCACGGTTTATGGTTATTGTCGAAAAAAATACCACCATTAACTTATATAATCACGGCTTTTATTCAAGATATTTATGGTAAGGGATATGATGAAGCGACTCTGGTAATGCTGGGTTTCAGCGCCATTTTAATTTTATCAGTGTATGGTTTAGGCAAAATACTATTCAGCGATTCTGTCGGTTTATGGGCTGCTGCTCTGTGTCAAGTTATGCCAGCATTATATCGATATCGTCTGGAATTTCTCCTAGATTATCCCCTGGCAGCAGTCGTTACTTTATGCTTCTTTTGTCTCACTCTGTGGTTTTTCACGGGATACAGAAGTACAACCCCTAGGAAACATAACAGCAATCTGACAAATACTTCTCCTCCTCCTCTTCTCTACGCTGCAATTTTCGGTTTATCCTTTGGTGTGGCGTTAATGATAAAGCAGACAGCGCTGTTTTTTCTGATAACGCCGATAATTTGGGTGGTAATTACAACCATACGTCAACGTCTTTGGGGAAGGTTATTACAATTAATTGGCGCAATAGCTTTATCTACATTAGTTTTTGGTTGGTGGTATCGTACCAATTGGTTACTGATTTTAACTTCCGGTAAACGAGCAACGGTAGATTCTGCGATCGCTGAAGGTGAAGCTCCTCTCAATACTTTATCAGCTTGGACTTTTTATTGGCATCAATTACCATCACAAGTTTCTTTACCTTTATTATTAGTTCCTATCTTTGCTTTATTACTCTATTGGGGAAAAGCACAAGTAATGAGGAGAAGAGAGGAGCAAGAAGGGGTAGAATTACCAATTGCTCTGAGATGGTTAGCAATATTCTTGATTGGTGGTTATTTTCTATCCTGTTTAAATCCTAATAAAGATTATCGTTACGTGTTACCGTATTTACCTGTGATATCAGTATTATTGTCCTATGGTTTGACTCGTTTTCAGGGAACTTGGGGAAAGCGTATTCGTTGGTGGACTTTTGGTTTAGCAATAATTTTGATGTTATTCAACCTGTTCCCTATAGTTGGTACGCCGGGAAATTGGGTGACGAAAGTCCTCAGCGATAAAGTCCAACATCATCCATTTATGGGACAAGAATTACCCCATTCCCAAGTAATTAAGCAAATTACCCAAACTGAACCATATTTGCATTCGACTTTGGGAGTATTACCTTCAACGCCGCAAATAAACCAGCATAATTTAAATTATTACGGAGCGTTGAAAAATTTCCAAGTATATGGACGACAAGTGGGTACTCGAAAGAGTTTTGTAGAGAAAGATGCTCGTTCGATTTCTTGGTTTTTAACTAAAACTGGCAATCAAGGTTCCGTACCCGAAGCACAAGCTACAATTACCAAGATTGTAGAACAAGATGGCGATTTCGAGTTAAATAAATCTTGGAATTTATCTGATGGCAGTAAATTGAGACTTTATCATCAACAAAATCCACCCGTTGTTGTGAGAAAGATGGGGAGAGATGGGGAGATGGGGGGAAATAATCTTATTTTACAAAAGGTTGAGGTACCACAAAGAGCACCAGGAGGAATTCCTGTTCCTGTAGCTTATGTTTGGGAAGGTAATTGGGATGAATTAAAAAATGGTTTGGTGCTTTTAACTTGGAAGAATAAAGACAATTTAAAATGGATTCACGATCATGCTATTGCTTTAGGAAAATTGTATCCTGATGGTATTGAACCAATTGGTAAATATCAAGTTATTGAAAGAATGGCGATGTTTCCACCAGAAGATATCGCAAATGGAAATTACACTTTAGAAGCAACCTATCTGAATAAATTAACCAGGGAAACTTATCCCATCAAAGTTCCCAATATTACTCTACAAATTGATTCTCAAACTACAGCTATCCCAGCACCTGAACTAGATTTACCTACGCAATTACGAATATTAGGAGCGACTTTACCCCAAGGAATCAAAGCATTAGATAAAGTATTTGATGAAATAGGACGCATCAATCAATACGACGCAAATCAGGATTATTTAGTACATACACGTAGGAGTTTAGAATATCGCTTGCAGCAAGAAAAACAAAACCTGAATTACGCTTATAGCGTCGCACTGACAAACATATTGCAGCAAAAAACAGAAATGGCGATCGCATCTTTGAAAAGAATAACTCAATTAGATGCTGATAATCCCTACGCGTGGGCTTACCTAGCATTTGTACAACTTTACGACTTTCAAGGTGCAGCGGCTGAAAAATCTTTACAACCGGCATTAGCAAAGCTACCAGACGTTACAGAAATTCAAGCTTTATCGGGAGTCGCTGCATTACAACAAGGTAAATTAATTAAAGTGTGGCAAGTTGTAAAAGAATTAATCAATGAACAATGAACAATTATCAATTATCAATTATCAACTACAAAATATATTGACTCAAAATCTGATATACTTCATCTACAGCATTATCTTTACTAAACTGAAATTCCTTTGGTACATCTTCACCAGACATCCAAATTTTAATTTCGGCATCTAAATCTAGAGTACCAGCACTTTCTTTACTAAAATATTTGATCGACTTATACGGAATCGATAAATACTCAGTTTTCTTACCCGTCATTCCTTGTTTATCAATTAAAATAATTCTTTTATTCGTAAAAACAACCAAATCTCGGATTAATTTGAACACCTTATGTAGACTTTCTCCTTCAATCATTAAAGGAATAAGTTCTTTTTCTAATTTCTCCGGATTCACTTCGGATGCATTACCCATCATGCCGCTGAAAATTCCCATCTTGTCACCTATGGTAAATAATAAATTTGATTGATTGTAACTTATTTACAGCGGCTCTAAATTGCTTTCAGTAATGTTTATACATATGTTCGATTAATCAGTATTCTAAATATCACTTCGTCTGAAAAATATTCTGTACCATTTTCTTATCAGTATTCGCGGCTGCTTTATCCAATTCTGCAATCTCCCCAGCATCTAATTTCCAACCCAAAGCACCAATATTCTGCCGTGCTTGTTCGGCATTTTTAGCTCCAGGAATAGGAATACTACCTTTACAAATACACCAATTAATCGCCACCTGGGACATTGTTTTATTTCTAGATTCCGCCAATAAACGCAAACACTCTAATAAGGATTTTGCACCGGGAATTAATTGTTTAAAGAGAAAATTTCTAATACCTTTAGGATATTTACTTTTATCTGTATATTTTCCTGTCAAAATTCCCAAACATAAAGGGCTATAAGCGATTAACTTAATTCCCAATTCGTCGCAAACTTCCTTGATTCCTAACTCCGTTACTGGATAAGTTGATAACAATGAATATTGCACTTGTAAGGTTGCAATTGGTATACCTCTTTCAGCAAATTTCTGATGTACCTTCTTCAATCTTTTAGTACCGTAATTCGATAAACCCACACCCTTTACTAAACCTTGCTCGTATAAATCCCCTAATCCATCCAATAAAGCCCATTCCTGCCAAGGAAAATAGTTCGCTGTTGACCAGTGCATTTGTACCAAATCAATATTTCGATCCAAGCGTTGCGCGGAAGCTTTGCCAGCAGATACCATAGCACCTCTAGTTAATCTCCAGGGATAAGCAGCAAGTTTGGTAGCGATGCAGATATCTTGCTTATTTAGATCATCATATTCTTTTGTAAAACGTCCTAAAAGCTTCTCACTTTGTCCGTTGAGTTTTCCTGTACCGTAGGAGTCGCCAGTATCAAATAAAGTTACACCATTTTTGACACAAAGGTTAAATACCTGTTGTAAATCATCATCCATGGTTTGATTGTATCCCCAAAGCACCTGGTTACCCCATGCCCAAGTACCGCAACCCATAGTGGGGAGGAAGAGTTTTTGGTTAGTTTGCATATGAATTTGGTTGTAGATGTCCTAACCTTATTATTGATGAAAAGAGTCACTACGGTAAGGATGATAGGGCGCTAGTACTGTTAACTTTGTCTGGTAATTATATGCGCGACTATTCACCATTCACTACTATAAGATAAATCAAGTAAATTTAACTATCTCTTTTACTTTTAAATAATAACAAAATTCCTTGTTATTCTTGCTGTAAACGGCAAAATTCCTTTGTCAAGGATACTATATACATTATCGCCACGGTATTTTTCTTGGGGTTGCAGAATTTTACAGTTTTGACAACGGAGGAAACCCTTTAAGACCTAGGCTATTTCACCGTAATATGTAATTCTCTATGCTAATGGCTAAAATTATATAAATAGGAATGAATGATTTAATTTTCCTTACTATTAACTCTCATCCCAAGGTAAATCAAAAAGATTATATTCAAAGCAAAACTTTTTATACCTTTTTAAATACTCATTATTAATATGAAGGTGCTTTAAAATGCCCATATAATCTTGACCTGCTTTTTTCGGTGTAAAATCTGCTTTTATTTCATAAATATTAATATATATATATTTAAAATCCGGTACTATTTCTATTTGACTAATCGCTTCATTAACTCCCTGCAAATCGGTAAAGTAAAACTCTTCTGCTTCCACAAGATATACGGGATATTCTTCAAAAAATGCCGATTTTACGATCTGACTATTCCTAATATCTTCTGCAATCAACTGGAAATAATTCGCAGCATCTTGCTCTTTCAAGAAAATACCAGAAATCCATTTTTTATTTCCTTTTTTTGCTTCTATATAATACATATTATTCTATATAATTTAACTAATATTATATTTTAACTCATTGACAACTTTCTCCAATCTTTCTGTAATTCACAAGCAAAATAGAATCAAGTTATTTCACTAAATGAACCAATTAGAAAAAATAGTTGTCATTGTTGATACACAAGCATTTATACTAGGCACTACTAAACGACTAAATACGTCAATCATCATACCGCGATAATTCTGCTCCATTTAATGCAGCTTTCTTAGCGCGTACCCCCCCCATCAATTCTCATGGAGTAAGCAAACATTGCTATAGACTAATGGCAAATCAACACCACAATCAACCTTTACAAGTTCGCGCAAGGCTAGCTAACTTATTCAAAAAGCCGATTTGGCGAAAATTTTCAATCTTCCGGCTACTCAAACGCTCTATTCCACTTGTATTTGCAATATCATTTTCTACGGTGTTGCTGCTTGGTAATTTGCAATCGACGATCGCACAGTTTCCTACTCAATTTCCTCCCCCAGGAATTATACTTCAACCCGATTTAATTCAACCGGAAGAATTACAACCAGAAATACTGCAACCGCGACGGCTACCCCGTCAAGAAATTCGCGGGGTGTGGATGAGTACTAATGATTTTAATGTTCTTAAAACTAAATCTGGCCTCAAAGATGCTGTAACTCAGTTGCGACGCTTGAATTTCAACACTATTTATCCTGTCGTATGGAATTCCGGTTACACTAAGTTTCCTAGCGTTACAGCCAAACGTGCTGGTATTCCGTTTTTTTTCAAAGGCTCAAGTGGACAGGATATTCTGGCAGACTTGATTAAACAAGCACATCGTCAGGGTTTATTAGTACTTCCCTGGTTTGAGTTTGGTTTTATGACTCCCGAAACCTCGGAATTAGCCTTGAATCATCCTGAATGGTTGACGCAAAAACGCGACGGAAGTCGAACTTCTAATAGTGCTGCGGGTGAAGTTGCATGGTTAAATCCTTTCCACCCACAGGTACAGCAGTTTATTCAAAATCTGGTTTTAGAAGTCGTCAGTCGATATGATGTTGATGGCATCCAATTTGACGATCATATGAGTTTACCTCGCGACTTCGGTTACGACAGGTACACCGTTGCTTTGTACGCTCAAGAAACCGGTAATCCACCACCAAGCAACCCGGCTGATGAAGCATGGGTGAAATGGCGTGCGGATAAAATTACGGCGTTTATGACGCAACTCAATCAAGCGGTAAAAGCCAGAAAACCCTATACAATTTTTTCTGTATCTCCTAATTACTATAATCACGCTTACAAACTACAGTTACAAGACTGGCTTAATTGGGTGCGTTTGAGTATTGTAGATGAATTGGTGATGCAGGTTTATCGCAACGATTTAGCTAGCTTTACTAGTAAAATTAATCGTCCAGAAATTATTGAAACTAAACAATATATACCCACTGCTATAGGTATCATGGCGGGTTTGCGAAATCGTCCAGTTTCTATGCAACAAATTAAATCCCAAGTACGAGCAGTACAACAACGGGGTTTGGGTGTAACTTTCTTTTATTATGAAAGTTTATGGAATTATGCTCAAGAAAGTGTTGAATTAAGACAAGCTGGATTTAAAACTTTATTTCCACGTTTTACCCGTCGTTCTAGAATTTAATTAATGTAGAGACGTTGCAGTGCAACGTCTTTATTTATTTACCTAACTTTTTTCTTCATCAAATAGTTCCATTAAACCAATTGTACCGACGAAAAAAGTATATATACCATATTTATACCAAATTTTGTCTTGAGAACCGGCTTTAAAAGCTGCTATTATCCCCTCAATCAAATGCGCTGTCACAGCAATACGTTCAATCCAAAAAATTGGATTAAGAATCGAGGGTATTTGAATTTGATTTAATAGGGCGTAAATATTCCATAGTTCTAATCCTATGGCGCATATCATTAGAATTGTAGATATTATTTTGATAGCAAATAAGTTTTTTTTCATCAGTTTTTAGGAATTGAGTACATCGCCATTATTCATTTGTCTGATAATTGTAATAATTTCCACTGGATCTAATCTTTGAGTATGATCTGGTTCAACATAAGCATAATTAATTTTACCATCTCGATCGACTATAAAAGTGGCTGGTATTGGTAACTCAAAGGATTCATCTCCATTGTATTTAGGAAGATAAATCCCTATACTTCTATAGTAAGATCGCGATTTTTTGGGAATTTTAAATACAATGTTAAATTCTCGAGCAACTTGATTGCTTTTATCAATTAACATTTCAAAGTTTAATTTTTTTTCTTCTATACTCTGAGGAGATTTCACAAATGTTTGTGGAGAAATAGTAACTACAGTTCCACCAAGCATATTAATCGCCGGTAAAGCTTGTTCGAGTGCTTTTAATTCTAAATTACAAAAAGGACACCAAGTGCCGCGATAGAAAGAAATGATCGTAGCACCTCGTTTTAACAATTTTTTTATTTCAATTAATTCTCCATTATGATTTGGTAGCGCAAAATCAGGAATCATATCTCCAACTTTCAAACTTTGATGGGCAATTCCTGAGCTAATCACTTCTTCTGTTACATTATCTATCGCTTCTAAAGTTTCCCTAGGCAAGGTTTCTTCCAAATTTTTGCGTGCAAATCTGAGCGATTGAGCTAAATCCATAAGGTTTATATGATAAAAAGCTACTATATTATTTAGTCTTCCCACAAATTAGTGTAAAGCCACGATCGTTTCAACAAATCGAAAAGATGCTCATAATATGCTACCTCTACACCCAATTTCAGATTTCATAGATACCGCTTGTAACATCAGTAATTCATCTCCTACTTATTATTATCAAGGATATGCTGATGGCGAATTATTACAACTTCCCCGCACCAGAGAAGCAGAAGCGATCGCTCAAGGTTTAATGCAACAACTCGCTACTGATGAAGTATATTCTCGTCAAGGGAAAATGTATGGAATATTATTAGTAGAATTACAAAGCGGTGAAAAAGGAATACTCAAAGCTTTTTCGGGTTTACTTAATGGTTGTAGCGTTGTAGAAGGTTGGGTGCCACCAATTCCTGGTAGAGAAAAAGTTGTATTAGAAGAAACTCGTACTCTAGGAGAATTAGAAGATATTAAACAAGAAATTATTTTACTTAAACAACTGATTGAAAGAAAAGAATATAAAACTATAGCGCTACAGTTTCAACAACGTTTACAAGAAATGGATAAACGTCATCAAGTTAATAAACAACAACGTCAGGAAAAACGTCAGTTGCTTGAAAAAAATCTGGAGGGAGAAGAATTAACTATAGCGCTAGAGAAACTCAATGAAGCTTCTCGTCGCGATGGAATTGAGCGAAAGTTGCTTAAAAAAGAGCGCGATGGGGTTTTACAACCGCTTCAGGAGGTAGTAAAAAATGCAGATATGCGGATTGGAGAATTGAAGCAACGCCGTAAAGAAATATCCCGCAAACTACAAGAGCAGATGCACGCTGCTTATTCTGTAATGAATTTTTTGGGTAATTCTTCCAGTTTACAGCAATTAATGCCCCAGGGTTTACCTACTGGTACAGGTGATTGTTGTGCGCCGAAGTTACTTCATTTTGCCGCAATTAATGGTTTGAAACCTTTGGCGATCGCTGAATTTTGGTGGGGAGAATCTAAAGGAGATAAAATCCAGGGGGAATTCTATGGTGCTTGTGTTGAGCGTTGTCAGCCGTTGATGGGATTTTTATTGTCGGGGTTATCTGAGTTGGGAGTTGATAACCAATTCGCCGACACCCTTAAGGGTGCGGCTACATTTACGAAGCCTGTCTTCACAGGCTTTAGTTTAGAGGTTGGGATTATTTATGAAGATGAGTGGTTAATTGCTGTAAATAAACCGGCGGGTTTATTATCGGTGCCGGGAAGATATTATCACAATCAAGATAGCGTTTTAAGTCGCTTAATTAATTTATTCTCTGATGGGGAAAATATTAGAGCGGTACATCGTTTGGATATGGATACTTCTGGTGTTTTATTATTAGCTAAGGATAGGGAAATTTATAGTTTATTAAGTAAGCAGTTTGAAGAAAGATTGGTAAGTAAAGTGTATGAAGCCGTGCTTTCTGGTGATTTAGATTTTGAAAGTGGTATGATTGATTTACCTCTGTGGGGTAATCCGGAAAATCGTCCTTATCAAGAGGTTAATTATCAGAAAGGTAAGGTTTGTTTTACTAAGTTTCGAGTTTTAGAAAAGGAAGGAAATTACACTCGCGTTGAGTTTATTCCTTTGACGGGAAGAACTCATCAATTACGAGTTCATACTGCTGAGGGTTTGGGTGTGCCGATTTTGGGAGATAAGTTGTATGGATGTGAGATGGAGGGGAAGCGGTTGCATTTACACGCGAGGGAGCTTTCTTTTGTGCATCCTTTTTTAGGGGAGAGGGTTTTTTTAGAGGTGGAGCTGCCGTTTTGAATTGTTTTTTAAACGCAGAGGGGCGCTGAGGTACAGCCTCGGAAGAAAGGGAGGAGGAGGTTATGTAATTATCTTGTTTTCTTACTAGTTTTTTTTACATTTTGAAGTCTTAACATCAAGATTATTAAAAATATAAATATAAAAAAACTCTGCGTACCTTTGCGTTTTCCTTTTTATTCCTCTGCGTTTAAAACATTTAATTCCGATACTAACTGATTTGATATCAATTATATTTACCTTTTTCACATCCTCGCAAAATGTTCTTGTAATTTATCGTGAATAAAGGTTGTAAACAAACAGCATCACGCAATTTCCCTGTTGCTAATTGCGTCTTTCCACCGCCAAATACTTCCAAACTCCGCAATGGTTGGAGAAAATTATCTATAAAAGAAGGTTGATTATTAATTGCCGAAGTTTTTAGAGGATTTCTTCCAATCTCAAGATTTCTATCTTCTGTAGCGACACGAATAATTTTATTATCATATAGCGAGTCTTTTAAGCGAATTTCGACATCATTCTTCATCACCTGCAATAATTCTCGCCGCCAATCGTTCGGTGATTTTAATTTTGTTGTAGTATTATCAGAACTACTATTGCCTGTTGTTGTTCTTTTAAGCATCCAAATTAGTTTAAATGTATGCCAAATCAAAAGCACCACAGTTAAACCTCCGACGCTTGCAAGCACAACCTCTAATTCATGAGTCTTATCCTCTGTCGTATTCCACAAACTGTAAATTCCTACTAGAATAATGGCTTCAATCGTCAGCGTCACAACTAAAGCGTTTTTACCCGGAAATTGTTTAATTGTAGGTAGCTGATTAATCAAATAGCTAACAACAGAAGTTAGTACAATACCGCATAAGGCTAATAAAAGGGGATGATTCAACATATGAGCGGTAGCTTGGTAGAAAATTTACAAAAAGTTTTGATAAATGTAACTTTATTAAAAATACATAAATAATTCCGTATTTTCTGGGTGTAGCTAAAATATCTTTTATTAAATAAGCATCTATCTCTCGTGTATTCTGTAATTCAATAAATTTAAAATTCCCTAACTCCTAAAGAGTTCTTTCATTGGTACACTTGAACTTCAACCCTCTGTATTAACCTGAGCCTATGGTTCATATAAAGCGCGTGGAACTCACCAATTTCAAATCTTTCGGCGGTACTACTTCCGTACCTTTACGGCCGGAGTTTACGGTGATTTCTGGCCCTAACGGTTCGGGAAAGTCTAATATTCTTGATGCGCTACTATTTTGTTTGGGGCTTTCTAGTTCTAAGGGTATGCGTGCTGGTAGGCTCCCAGATTTAGTCAACACAAATCAAATAAGTAAGTCTCGCTCTACTGTGGAAGCTAGCGTGACGGTGACGTTTGATTTATCGGATTATGATGCTTCGGAATTGGATGATGAACCGATTATTTCCAATGTTGTAGTTGATGAGGTTGAAGAAAGTTCCACAACTGAGGAACAATTTTTAGAAGAAACAGAAACAGAAGAAGATGCCCAAGAAAGAGTCTTGCAAGAGCAGCAAGAGGAGGAAATTAAAAATCGCCGCGAGCGAATCCGCGCTAAACCAGGGGAAGAATGGAGCGTTACCCGTAGATTAAGGGTGACTAAACAAGGAACTTATTCATCAAGTTATTACATTAATGGAATTTCTTCTAACGCAACTGAGCTACACGAAGAATTAAGCAATATCCGTATTAACCCGGAAGGATATAATGTTGTTCTCCAAGGGGATGTAACTAACATTATTTCGATGAAATCTCGCGAAAGACGAGAAATTATCGATGAATTGGCCGGAGTTGCAGCTTTCGATCGCAAAATTAATCAAGCGAAGAAGACTTTGGAGGAAGTTAAGGAAAAAGAAGATAGTTGTCGAATTATTGAGACGGAATTAACGACGCAGTGTGAAAGGCTTTCTCAAGATAAGGCGAAGGCTGAAAAATATCAACGATTGCGAACCGAATTTTTGGAGAAGCAGAAATGGGAAGTTGTGCTTTCATGGCGCACTTTACAGGGGCATCAGGAACGATTATCTAAGCAAATTCAAGATGGCGATCGCAGTCTTGGTGAATTTACTCAGCAGTTGGATGGAGTAAATGCTGATATTGAAGGGAAGAAAAAGGAACTTGACGAGTTAAATGCTCGCGTCAAGGCTTTGGGTGAGGAAGAACTTTTAAAAGTACAATCGCAACTGGCAACTCAAGATGCAGAATACAAACAAGTTCAGCGTCGTCAAAGTGAATTACAAAAGTTGTTGTCAGAATCTGAGTTAAAGGTGACGCAAACTCGTGCCGAAATTCAACAAAATCAAAGTTCTCTAAGTGAGTTAGCGCAACAGAAAGATACAGAAACCCAAAATTCCGCCTCTTTACAAACTGAGCGGGAATCAATGGGTGAGACTTTAGAAAAATCTCGCGAAACTGCTGCCGAAATTGCTTCTGCAACTGATGCTTGGGTAATACAGCAAACAAATTTAAACCGTCAAATTGAAACCCTGCTGCAAACTTTGGAACCCCAACGTACGGAAAGAGCGCAGTTACGGGAAAGAAATAGTCAACTACAACAACAAATTCAAGAACAAAGCGAATTAGTTGAAAGTTTAGAACCGCAGTTAGTTGAAAAACAAAGTCAATTAAATCAACTTGAAATTGAATTCAATTCTACCACCGAACCAATTCACGATTTAGCTGAGAATTTAAGCGCTACAGAAGAGGAATTACAAATTCAGCAGCAAACTCAAAAGCGGTTATTACAGGAACAAAGGGAGAAGCAACGTCAGCTAGATAAATTAGAAGCTCAAGCCCAAGCACAGCAAGAAGCCCAAGGAACTCACGCCAGTAAGATTATTTTGCAATCGGGGTTAAGTGGGGTTTGCGGTTTAGTCGCACAATTGGGAAGGGTAGAACCCAATTTTCAATTAGCCTTGGAAATCGCTGCCGGTGGACGTTTGGGACATATTGTGGTAGAAGACGATAGCGTTGGTGCTGCTGGTATTCAACTACTCAAGCAAAAACGCGCCGGGAGAGCAACTTTTCTGCCTTTGAATAAAATTCGAGCACCCCGTATTTCCGAATCAGGTAATTTGCGTTATGCCAATGGTTTTATCGATTATGCGGTAAATTTAATTGATTGCGAACCCCGTTTTGACGATGTGTTTGCTTATGTTTTCGGGAATACGGTTGTTTTTGAGACTATAAATCAAGCTCGAAATCATTTAGGAAAAGTTCGTATTGTCACTTTAGAAGGGGAATTGTTGGAAACTAGCGGTGCCATGACTGGTGGTAGCGTTACCCAGCGATCGACATTGCGTTTTGGTACTGTGGAGACAACAGAATCTGAAGAAGTCAAAGCCTTAAGAAATCGTTTGGTAGAAATTGAAAAAGTTTTGCAACGTTGTAATCAAGCAATTGAGACTCTTTCTCAAACAACCAAAGAATTATCCGCTCAACTTACCGAAAGTCGTCAGGGAAAAAGAGAACAACAGTTACGTGTAGAACAATTACAAAAAGAAGTCCAAGGTTTAAAGGTGAGGGTAGAAGATGGAAAAAATCAACTTACACAAAATACAGAAAAACTAAATACCGCTCAATCTCGTTTATCAGTCTTAGAAGCAGAATTACCTACACAAGAGCAACAATTACAACAGCTACGTAACGAATTAGCCCAATTAGAAGCCTCCCAAACACCAAGCGAATGGCAAGAAATTCAAGCAACAATTAAAAGTCAAGAACAACAGTTGCAGCAACAAGATGCAGCCTTGAGAGCGCAAACAGAAAAATTAAAAAATCTCGAAGTTCAACAGCAAGTATTGCAAGAAAAAATTCAAGAAGCAACCAGAAGAGTTGAAGAATATCAGCTTGAAATTGTCAACCAACAAAATCAAATTAATAGCCTAAACGAACAAGAAGCAGCACTAACAACAGCGCGAGCCGAAACTCGCCAACGTATGGCTCAAATGGAAGCCAATTTAGGTGAAGAAAAACAGAAACGCGATGCAGTAGAAGCACAACTGCGACAACTATTGTTACGTCAACAACAATTGGAGTGGGAACTACAAAAACTCCAAGAAAGCCAACAAAAATGCCGCGAAGAATTAGATCGAGTGTTGGCAGAATTACAAACAATATCCTCAGAATTGCCCAATCCCTTACCAGAAGTACCCGAAAAAGTAAATTTAGAAGAACTACAAAAAGAATTAAAATCCCTTTCCAAACGGCTGCAAGGGATGGAACCAGTAAATATGTTAGCTCTAGAACAATACGAACGTACCCAACAACGTCTCGAAGAACTTAGTGAAAAACTAGAAACATTAGAAGGAGAAAGAACCGAATTATTATTACGAATTGAAAACTTTACCACCTTACGACAACGCGCTTTTAAAGAAGCCTTCGATGCCGTCAATGAAAACTTTAAATCAATTTTTGCCATCCTTTCCGACGGTGATGGTTACTTACAATTAGATAATCCCGAAGATCCATTTAATAGCGGCTTAAACTTAGTCGCACATCCCAAAGGAAAGCCAGTACAGCGCTTAGCCTCCATGTCAGGAGGAGAAAAATCATTAACAGCATTAAGCTTTATTTTCGCTCTTCAAAGGTATCGCCCATCGCCATTTTACGCATTTGATGAAGTAGATATGTTTTTAGACGGGGCAAACGTAGAACGATTAGCTAAAATGATTAAGCAACAGGCGCAACTCGCACAATTTATAGTTGTAAGCTTGCGTCGTCCAATGATAGAATCAGCCGAACGTACAATCGGAGTTACTCAAGCCCGAGGAGCTTATACACAAGTTTTAGGGATTAAGTTAAAAACCGACAATACTTCTGCTTGAATATCTGTTAATAATAGTGTATAGATAAACCGGATTCGAGATCGGGACTCGGTATATAATGACCTCTGAACAAATTATTAGACGCTCGGATATTTTAAACACACAAGTCATCACTCGTGACAACGGGAGAAGGCTCGGTATAGTTAATCAATTGTGGATTGATATTGATAGACGAGAGGTTGTGGCACTTGGATTAAGAGACAGCCTGATCTCCGTTTCTGGAATACCACGTTATATGTATTTAAGTAGTATCGACCAAATTGGCGATGTCATTTTGGTTGAAAACGAAGATGTTATTGAAGATATAGACACCGAAATTTACAGCAACCTCATAAACTGGGAAGTTATTACAGAAGCCGGAGAAGTACTAGGTAGAGTACGCGG
>JBCCSG010000107.1:0-21055 GCA_039200565.1 Cyanobacteria bacterium P01_D01_bin.50
AGAAGAATAAGCCCGAAACATGGTATAAAGCCTCGTCTTTTAAAGACGAATAAAAACTAAATTATCATTATTTGAATCCTCGTCCTTCTAGGTCGAGGTAAAACTTCTTACTTCTTACTTACTACTTATTACTTGTGAACGAAAATTTGTCGGTTGGGTTGAGGAACAAAACCCAACACACTATTACCACAGGCTTAAGTAATATTTTTCCGCATCTGTTCAGGGTAAAGATATTGAAATGAAATACACTACTAGAAACTAAAAGTAGTACGCAAAGTTCCTACATAGATAGTGTCGTTATTCTCATTGTGTTCTGGATTGAAGATAACCAGTAAACCAGGTGTCACCGAAATATTATCGTTTACTTTCAGCCTATACAGAGCTTCTAAATGATATGAAGTATCTATATCTTCGCGGGTGTTGATATCGTTATCAGTGACTCTTGGTGGCTGACCGAAAATAATACCCAAAAGACTATTTTTTGTGCCAAAGTCTCTGATTCCCAAGTTTGCAGCCCAGTAAAATATCGAAGCATCGGCACCTTCATTTTGTCCCACTAAAGCTTCAGCTCTGGCATAACCAGCCCAACCACCGACAGTTAATTTAGAATTGGCTCGGAAGTTTGCTTGTACGCTGTAGTGATTGGCTGTAGTAGCCACACCATCAAAGGGGTTACTAGCAAACCTGCTACCTGTACTTCTAGATATATTGACGTTATTTCCTCCAGCACTATTACGATAGGTACGAGCGTAGCTCAAACCAACATTGAAAGATTTAGAAGGCTTAAAATCTACTTGTGTGAAAACGCTATTTGCGCCATTGAAAACTCCGTTTGGATCTTGAGGATCGTTGGGTTTACGTGCTAAGTAAGCCGCAGTAAAGCTGATATTTCCTTGGGGATTAAGAGTTACGGTTACGCCAGCACCACCAGAACCCTGACGATAAATGGGGCTAAAGCGTCCGTAGCGCGATATTGAACCTGTTGCGCTGTTCTCAAAATTAGGGTTGAAAGTGTTGACATTTTCAAACAATTCAGCGTTGTTAGCATCAACTTTGATTTGTAACTTATGACCTAAGTTGAAAGCATAGTTAATTTTATCGATACCAATATCGTTATTTACTTCGCCGAAAACGTTATCAAAAGAGAGACGAGTCATATTCGTACCCGTGATACCACTTCCGTCAAATTGACGATTGAATCTGGGTACATTGCCAGCACTTAAACGAACTTGCAACCGATCTTTTCCAGTAAAGCTACTAAACAAATTTAATCTGAGGCGATTTGAAAAAGTTGTGTTGCTCTCAAGATCGAGATTATTATTTGGGTTGTTATCGCTATCTGCTTTTCGATCGCCAAAAGCATTGGCAACATTAAAAATGACTTCCCCTTTTAGCTTAGTTGTATTTGAAAATTGCTTAGCTTCTAATTGAGCGGTATTTGTTTCTAGTGCATCTATACGGCCGCGTAAAGTTGCTAATTCTGCACTAAATTCTGACTGCAACCTTTGTAAAGTAGCTAAATCTTCTTGATTTAATTGATCTGCTGTTGCTATCTTCGTAAGCTCATTTATTCTATCCAAACAAGCATTTAATCCAGCAGCAAATTCATAACGAGTCATAGCCCGATTACCACGGAAAGTGCTATTAGGATAACCAGCAATACATCCATAACGCTCAACCAAAGATTGTAATGCTTGAAACGCCCAATCTGTAGGCTGTATGTCAGAGAACTGAGACACTGATGTTATCTGGGACATCGGGTTTCCTTCTTCTGGTAGTTCCTCAACAGTTATTAGCTGTTTATTTTCAGTTCCTAAAACAGGATTTGCGACTACAAATGAAGCTAAGAACGCTACTGGACTTAGTTTCAATAGTTTTTTTAAAACTTGTTTCATACATTTATGATTGCGATGGTGAAAAACTTATATCTGCTTATCAAATCATCAACCAACACTTGATATTTTGGTTGTATCAGGTATTTTACTACCTATAAAGTATAGATATTATACATAAAAAAACCCGGGAAATAAATTTTCATTTTTTATATTTTCATGGCTTACTTAGCGATCGCTCAGATATCTTATTGTCATATTTTTAACCTTGTACTCACTTCTCTAATTAGAGAATCTGGTTATTATTTATGATTTATATGCATGAGATTTATTTTGGTTAAATTAATATCACCAATAGACTCTACTCATTTACAAGAGTAATCCACTATTTCTCCTATGGTGGGAATACTAAAATAGAAAAATCTAAATATATATAATGTTTGCTGAAATACCTATGTTATCTATAGACAAAACATAGCTAATAGAAATAGATAAACATCAAACATTTGTAAAAAAAGACACCTATAATCTCATAAGAACGGTCTAATATATTTGATATTTGAATTTTACTTAAAGTCTCTTCCTTTAGAAGGAGTTACAATTTGCGCAAATTTTAAGATTTCATTTCGGAGAAAGGGAGTGGTGTTTGGTGAATTTATTGCTAAGGAAGCGAAGCGTCTCGGGCAACCCTTAAGTGAGCATGCTATATTTGTAATTCGCATCATATCAATAAGAAAGCCTGCAAAAGCAGGCTCTATCTAACTTATACGTATTTTATAAACATTACAGGATTATTAAAGTATTAAAACAACTTTAGAATTTGAAAGTAGTACGGAGTGTACCGACATAAATTGTATCGTTGTTTTCATTGTGTTCTGGGTTGAAAATAACCAACACACCAGGGGTGATTGCAATGTTATCGCTGATAGGCAACTTGTAGAGCGCCTCTAAATGATAAGAAGTATCTGGATCTTCTCCATTGGCTACATCACTCTCGGTTACTCTGGGTGGTTGGCCAAATATTACACCGAGAGTACTACCTTTGGTGCCAAAGTCTCTGAGAGCCAATGATGCAGCCCAATAGAACATTTCTGCATCATCACCTTCGTTTACTCCAGCTTCGGCTTGTGCATCTGTAAAACCAGCCCAACCTGAAACAGCGAACTTGGAACTGGGGTTTACTAATGCTTGCACGCCATAGTGGTTTGCAGTTGTAGCAACATTACCAAAGGGCTGATTAGCAAGTGCGCTACCTGTAGAATCAAATAAATTAACGCCGCCTTCATTGTTCTGATAGGTACGGGCGTAGGTTAAACCAACACCCAGGGCTTTACTTGGTTGGAAATTGATTTGCCCGATCGCTGCAAAGGAACCATTAAAAATTCCGAAACCTTCATCGGGGTTGCTGTTGTCTTCACCCAAGTAACCAACTGATGCGCTTATGGGTGATTTGGGAGCGAAAGTTAAAGTTACACCAGCACCACCGCCTTGACGGTAAATAGGGCTAAAACGTCCGTAGCGGGAAATAGCACCAGAACCACTGCTTGCGAAAGCAGGGTTAAAATTGTTTAAGTTATCGTTGTAACCACCATCGTTGGCATCTACTCTAACCTTTAAGGCTTCGCTAAGCTTGAATTCATACCATAATTCTTCAATCTCAACGTCATTGCCATCTTCTCCGTCAAAGCCCAAACGAGCCATGTCGGTACCAGTGACATCATCAAATCTTGTTACATTTCGAGCTTGCAAGCGGACTCTCAATTTATCCTTTCCCGTGAAGCTCGAATCAAAATTCAGACGTACTCTATTGGTAAAGGTGACGTTGCTGTCTAAATCTCCACCACCTACTTGTTCGTCGCCAAAAGCGTTAGATAGAGCGAATATTGCTTCACCCTTTAATTTAGCAGTGGTAGAAAATTGGTTTGCTTCCAATTCAGCGGTGCGAGCTTCAAGTGCGTCTACTCTACCGCGCAAAGTTGCTAACTCTGCACTAAATTCTTCTTGTAAACGTTGTAAAGTCGCTAAATCTTCTCTACTGACAATATCTGCTGTTGCGGTTGCAATCAGTTCATTGACTCTATCTAAACAAGCATTCAAGCCTGCAGCAAATTCATAACGAGTTAAAGCACGATTTCCGCGATATGTACCGTTGGGATAACCTGCAATACAACCGTAACGTTCTACCAATGATTGCAATGCTTGAAATGCCCAATCAGTTGGCTGCACGTCAGAAAACTGCGATACTGATGTTACCTGACCCATAGAGTTTGTTTCTTCAGACAACTCAGCAACAGTTGTTACTTGTTCGTTTACTTCATTTGCCAATGCACTGTTAGCATTCCAAAATGTTGCTGCTATAATGGCTGGACTTAGTTTCAGAAGATTCCATATAAGACGTTTTCTCATCTTCTTCTTCACACCAATAAAATTATACTTGTTCGTTAAACCATAAGCTTCTCCCTTAAATTAAGATAAAATTAAGGGATTTTACTTATGAATGAACAAGATAATTCTACCAAAAAAAGGATAAGTGGTTAACAGTGTTAACCACCTAACTTTGTGATTAATTTCTACCACCTTTATTCGGTAAACGTAGAATGATACGACGTTTGTGACGCACTAAAGTCTGCTCATCTTCAAACTGTTGCAATAAACGGGTTACCGTGACGCGTGTTGTATTTAACACTTCTGCCATCTCTTGATGAGTAACATTCAGGTCAATGAGTTTACCTTGTTCGACTTCACGACCAAACTTTTCACTCAGCCAAACCAAAAACTGCCACAAACGTAGCGAAATTGGTTTACGATGTACTATACTAAGTAGCTCTTCTGATTGTTGAATGTGAGAAACCAAGGCTTCAACGTCTTGATGCCACATTTGAGGTGGTAAAACGCTTACTTCAACGCTGGTCAGACATTCTATTTGGTAGGGTTTAACTCTTGAAAGAGGATAGCCAACTAAGTCTCCCGGACCCCAATAACCAAGAGTGATAAATGCCCCATCTTCACTCCAAGTTAATGTCCGAACTGCACCTCTTTCAATCCGCCACAGTACGTCATTGCGTGGTGGAATAACTTCCCTACGAGTAAACAGCCTTTGTGGTAGAGAAGTGTTACCAGTGTTGCTTGTATTTTGCGAGAAACTATTATTGTTAGTAGGACGATTGGTTGAATACATTATGGAAAGTTCCTAGTACAGATTAGTTATTTGTGTTTACTTGATTTAAAAGCGGTCAAAGGTATCCTATCGATTTGCCACTACCCTGTAAAACATGGTCAAATCTAATTAGGATTTAACTCATACACGAGAACGGTTTTTCGCTCTAGCAATAGTCAAATAAATTTTTCTTGGCTCAGCCAAAAGGTAGATGAAGTGTTTAAGGTAACTCTGCTAATTTATAGATAATTCGTAGATGATCCCATAGCTCATCCCGAATACACTATTTGAGAGAAATACTGCTGTTGGCTCGATAAGTCTCGTTAGAGAGCTATAAATTTTTAGCAGTTATAATATAAAGTCGGAAGTATATTTGGCCATTTTTAATTAGGCATGACAGTTACCATTATTACCTATATTCGCTACTTTGTGTTTATGGGAACGTTAAATTCCCTTTATGTTTAGTTGCGAAATTCTCTCAAGAAAATAAATGTGCGGTATTCAAAATGACATTGAAAGCTATTTTAGAACAGTTGAGAATACTTTGCAACTAATTTTTAAGCTTTGGTGACATAAATAACCGCAGGTTTGGGAGGAGCGTCCGGATTGTTATCTGGCCAATTAGAACCAATGGGGACTTTACGAGTTTGTGTAAACTCTTCTTTGGAAGTACTATACACCAAATACTCTCTGGTTTCCGAGGCTCCTTGTAACCTAGTACCATTGGCTTCTCCAGGGTGTTGTATGGAGAGAAACATGGTTTGCTCGTCGGGAGTAAAACAAGGTCCGGTGGTTTCGCACTCCATTGGTCCGATGCCAAACAAAAAGGCCTTGCCTGCATTTGTGCCGTCCGCGGGAATATACCAAATAGTGTTATTGCCAAATAATCCTGATATTGGAGCGGATTTACCTCCATCTCCGGTACGACTTTTAACAGTTTTATTCAGCTTAGATGTTGAAGTATCCGTTACCATCCATATATTTCCACCTTTATCTAGGAGTAGGTTATCGGGGTTAGCGAAACCCATTCCACCGCTCAAAGGTTCACCACCAGTAGCAACCATGTCCCATTTAAAAGTCATGGCTGCTGGATCATTGCGATCTTCTGTTAAGCGCATTATCCATCCATACTCATAAGGAACTTCACCTTGGGGGCCTTGGAAAATTCTGCGATCGGGACCACCGTCTTTACTTGGAGAACCTGAGGTAAAGCTAATATACAAATCTCCATTCGGTGCAATTTCGGTGTCTTCCGGACGAGCCGTACAAGTTGCACCTGCGGCATTAGCAGCGTAATGTGCATCAATTAATATTGCACCCTGTTTTTCTTCAGCGTTACCCGTGTATAAATCGCCAATTTTTTGAAATTTTTGCTTGTACCGAGCAACTTGTCCATCTTCACGAGCTGCTAAATAATTGCCTTTAGTTGGTTTTGGTACTTCAAAAAGCGTTTGTTTATCTCCTGTTTGGGGCCCTGATGGTAAATTAATCAAGTTACCAGTAATATTGCTAGGAAGGTTTGGATTTACGGGGGCATCTGCATTTAAAGGTATCCAGCTACCCGTACCGTTAGAGTTGAATTTAGCTGCGTAGAGCATTCCCTCAGAAAGAAGCTGAGAATTAGTTTTATCTTTAAGGTTGGAAACTCGATCGCGACTAACAAATTTATAAAGGTGTCCACCTCTTCTATCGCACCCTGAATAAAATGCTAGAGGTTTTCCTACTTCGACACGCACACCTACTGCCTCATGGCGATAGCGTCCCAACCAAGTATGTTTTGTACCATAATCGTTGGGGTTAGACGGATCTACTTCTACTATCCAACCGTATTTATTCCCAGCCAGTCCAAAAACGTTACCCTGACCGTACAGATCTCCTTTACCTAATACAAAAGGAACTTTTTCTGGCGAGAAGGATGTTCCATCAGCATACACTGGTTCGGGTACCTGGGCCTGAAAATTTTCTTCAGCACTCAGAACCGTTCCCCAAGGGGTAGTTCCACCAGCGCAATTACCAAAGGTTCCAATTATGCGATCGCCAAGTTTATCGATGTAACCAAGTCCTTGCTGTTTACGAAATACGAGTACAGCTGGGCCTGTTGCTTTGAGGTAACGCCCGTCTTTTAAACCGGAAATTCCACTAATACGTCTATCAGCATTGCTCGAAGTGCGTTCCCATGCTCCATTCGTATTCTTACGAATTGAGATAATGCCTAATCCCTGATCTAATAATGCTTCGGAACTTATTTCCTGTATTTTACCTTTTAACGGGTCATCTTCACTCAAAGCATGAGCATTTACCTGATTTATCCCTTGGGAGTCGCTTTTCAACTTGGTTATTACCTCATCAAAGGGTAACAGTTTTCCTATCACTTGTTCGTAAGTTTGCATCCAAGGGATAGCGCTAATGTATTCAAAGTTAACTGAGAGATACCCTTCATTTTCCCCAGTCGGTACAAAAGATAAATAATCGTTGTTGTAACCAAATCGGGAATCGCCTACTTTATCGCCCCAAGCAGCAATAACTTGATAATTAAAACCATCTGGTAATACCAAATCATCTACTACTTCATAGTTGCGGTAAGCTTCTTGCTGTTGTTCTGGAGTAAACCCAGCAGTTTGTAATGGAATGGGCCCTTTTACGGGTTGAAATACTGATAACGCCTTTGTTGGTGGCGTATTCGGCTGCACTGATGCTTTTCTTTCACACCCTGACAACGAATTGAGTGCTACCGCACCCGCGCTTCCACCCATCAACAGCAAAAAATCGCGACGTTTGATACTCATCAGTTGTTTTATTACACCAGCATTTTTAGTCAGATAGAAAACAATTTTATATTGCCTCTGTTACTTTAATGGCGAAAGTTTAAGAATAGGTAAGCTTTTTGTAAAAAGTTAGTTAGTTTACAAAGAAGACAAAAGGTGTATTTTTTTCTTTTTCACCCGAAAAAAACAACAGTATTTATCATTAGTCACTATTTGTGAAGTACGTATCAATTTAAACAGGAAATTGTTAAAAATGTCAATTTTTTTTCATTTTTAATTTATATTTATTAGAAGCAAATAAGTTAGGCTTTATAAGCTTTTTGGAAAATATAATCTGGCTATGACTTCTGATTTAACTCTGTAATTAAATGAGTACTTATCCTTATAATCTCATATTATATATGTTATATAAAAAACAATAATTTAAAAATTGATATACCAAAATATAATTTTAGATGTTTGTTTTTTTACTAAAAAAAACACATATTACATTGTTTCAATACCAAATTAACTTCAAACCCTTGTGATTACTAGATTAAAACTTTGTTTCCACAGATGTCTAATGCATTTGGCTACCTATTGAATTGATGGAGTCAACTCTTCGGAGTAGCTCAGTACGAGATGAAACGTTAAAATTTGCGGAAATTGTAACTCCTATAGACGGGAGAAGCTTTGAGCAAAAGTAAAATATCAGATTTTTGTAAGTAATACCATTTCTTTATAAAGATGCGCCGAATTTAGCCACCATTAGGTTGGCTTTGTACAAGTAGCGATACGCCTTCGGGGCACAGAGCGCAGAATTGGTACAACAAGAGTAAAATCCCCTATACCAAAAAATCTCTTCTTCAATATCCCTGCTTGCGAAAAAAAGGGATTTCTAGGAAAAAGAGATTCAAAAATACTATTCCTCCCTATACCGGAAGAAGGGAGAGGACTTATTTACAACAGCAAGCGATCGTTGAAATTTTTAGCTTCGACTGTTGACGATTAAGCAATACCTAGATTATAAAGAAAAGATTAAGAAAGCTAGCCCGTAACAATATATGCCACTCTTTTACCTATATTGGTTGCATGGTCTGCCATCCGTTCTAAACAACGAATTGCTAATGCTAATAACACGATTGGTTCTACAGAACCTTGGATATTCTTTTGATTTGCCAAAGTCTCGTAAACACTTTCATAAGCTTCATCTACAGCATCATCGAGTAACTTTATGCTTCTTGCACCAACTTCATCTAAATCCGCTAATGCTCCCAAGCTTGTAGCTAACATGGCTTGAGCGTGGCGAGACATGACTGCAATTTCTGGCATACACGAATGAGGCTCGTAGGGAAAGATTTTGACAGCTATTTCGCTTAAATCTTCAGCATAATCACCAATACGTTCTAAATCACGCACTAGCTGCATAAAAGCGCTTAAACAACGCAAATCTTGTTCTGTCGGCGAATGCAAGGTGATAATTGCCGTACATTCCGATTCTATTTCTTTATAATATCGGTCTATCTTCTTATCTAATAAAGGCAGTTGCTCGGCTACTGATAAGTCACGAGCAAACAATGCTTGGTGCGAGAGGCGGAAGGATTGTTCTACCAAAGCACCCATACGCAAAATATCCCTCTCTAACCGCCTGATATCGCGTGCTAGTTGAGGTCTTGCAAAGTTAGGACGAATTAGGAGAGCTTTCACGCTTGTAGTCTCAAACATGAAGTTATTTTCTTAAATATAATCTTGAGTTACTGATTTTGCCATTACTTGGGGAAGATGAATTTGTAACCATGCTCCACCTGTTTCTGGATGGTTCATGGCTTTGATATTACCCCCGTGAGCGGCTAAAATTTGATGAACGATAGCCAACCCTAAGCCGCTTCCATCTAAAGAATTTGAGTTTTCCCCTCCTTTTATAGAGCGAGAACGTGCTTTATCCCCTCGGTAAAATCGCTGAAAAATGTGAGGTAAATCCTCTTGGGCAAAACCATGGCCTGCGTCTATAATATCAATCGCGAGCAATGGGCCATTTTCAGGGCTACTTTTATTTTTATTTTGTAAAGGTACATTTACATTAACTTCCACCCGGATAACTCCGCAAGGGGGACTGTATTTGATACTGTTATGGAGTAAGTTGAAAAACACTTGGTAAAGCCGGGATTTATCGGCATTAATCCATGCATCATCAATATCAATAAATTTCAGTTGAACTTCTTGCCGTTGTGCAATAGGTTCTAAACTTTCCCAAACCGAGTTAATTAACGCTTTTATTTCTAAAGGCTGATGATTTAACTGGGTTGTGGGATTACTTTCTAGCCTACTGAGATCTAACCAACTTTGTACTAAGTCAATCAGTCGGTCAACTTCGGTTAGAAGACGATTAATCCAGCGGACAATCGGTGGATTTACACGCTCTTGTAAGGTTTCCACAACTAAACGAATAGAAGTTAGTGGTGTTCTGAGTTCGTGGGCCAGGTCTGAAAAAGCCCGATCGCGTGCTTGGCTCATTTCAAATAACTGCTGACGATTTTCCAAGAATACTCCAACTTGACCCTGAGGTAAGGGCAAGCCAGTAGCTCGCAAAACCACAGATTTTTGTTCTACCATTGCTTCCGCGTTCTCACAAGAGGGGTGAAACACCCACTCACGCTCTTGGGAAGAACTGCGATCGCGAGTTTTTTCTATTAAACGGTCAAGTTCGTAAGAACGCACCACCTCTAGCAATAAGCGCACTTGTCCGGGTTGCCATTTTTCTAAAGACAACATTTGACGAGCTTGTTCGTTGCACCACAATAATTGATTTTCTTCATCAACTTGCAAATAGCCTAAAGGTGCTTGTTCCAACAAATTTTGGTAATTTTGCAGTTGTTGTTTTAAATATTGCTGCTGTTTTTTTACTTTGGCAAATTTATGCCGCCATCCAATAAGTGGTAATACTGCAAAATGGGCGAAAAAATTTCCTTTTGAGAAATTTTCTCGTCCAAAATAGCGGTTGAATTGTATCGTATAACAGATCGATAAGCAGATGCTTAGCCCTAAACCTAGAAAAATTCCCAGTAACAGCATGACGTTTCGCAGGTTGTTGTGGGACAAATCATAACTAACAACTATCCAAAGCGATACCCGAAGCCCCGAACCGTAACAATATATTCTGGACGGGAAGGATCTTCTTCTAACTTTTCTCGTAACCAGCGGATATGAACGTCTACGGTTTTGCTATCTCCAACAAAATCGGGACCCCATACTTGGTCAAGCAATTGCTCTCGCGACCATACGCGGCGAGTATAACTCATAAATAGTTCTAGGAGGCGGAATTCTTTTGGCGATAAACTCGCTTCCTCTCCACGAACTAAAACGCGACACTCTTGAGGATATAAGGTAATTTCTTTATAATTTAAAACTGGAGGTTGGGTAGTTGTACTTAGACGCTGACGGCGTAACAATGCCCGACAACGGGCTACCAACTCTCTCATACTAAAAGGTTTGGTTAGATAGTCATCCGCTCCCACTTCTAAACCTAAAACACGGTCAGTTTCACTACCTTTTGCACTCAGCATTAAAATTGGCACTGGGTTGCCTTGATGACGCACTAAGCGACAAATATCTAACCCATTAATTTGAGGCAACATTAAATCTAAAATAACTAAATCGAAAGCAGCCTCATTATTATTTGCGTCAAAGTTTTGGAGTTGTTCTATAGCTAAACGTCCATCAGTTGCAGTTTCCACCCCATAGCCTTCTTCTTCTAAAGCCAAAACCAGCATTTCCCTGATTAATTCTTCATCCTCTACTACCAAAACACGACTTTTTTGTCCGATATCAGCCGCCGAAGTATACTTGGTGGATTCATTTGTGTACATTGACTTACAAAAATACGAGGATTTTACTTGTGATTGTTTAATTGTGGGTTTTGAGTAAATTTACGTTTATGTTATGGCAGTTATTTTCTAGATCAACAAAATGTAACATATTTAACAGCATCCACATTTATTATAAGACACTACCGCAAAAAGCAGCCAAAAGCCAGTGGCTGCTTTACTTTTTTTTGAGATTCTACAACAGGTTTGAATTAGTTCTTGACAAAAGTAATTTAACTAAATTATTATATAGTACAAATGAACTAAATAAGTACAACCTCCCTAGTTGTAGGTGGTGGAACTATTTCAGTATTTCCACTGCACTGACAACTATGTTTAAAAGGCTACTCTAATTAACAGCAAGGAGTGTACTTTTGTGAGGTTAATTAGACACAAATCATCAAAAATACATAGTTAATAGGAGTCAAAAGGTGAATACAGTTTCACTAAAGGATAGTAAGGGACAATTAATGCAAGCATTTGAGCAAATTCTTGCAGAGAAACAAAAGTTAGATTCAAAGATTGCTACTAAACAAGAAGAGGCAGAGAAGGAAAAAGGCAAGGAAATTTTGGCCACAGCTTCGGCATATACGGTTGATGGAATTGTCAAAGGTTTAGCCGATTTACAGTTGGAATTCGGTACTATCGTTAACGATCTTTCAGAAAAGCTGGCTAAAGAAAACTCGAAGTTAGATGAATTAAATCGTGCGATAGAGGTTGAAACTCAATATTTACAGGAATTACAAAAAATTAGAATTGTTGCAGATACTCTGGATGTTTTAACTCAAGAGCATCAAGAAAATTTGAGCAAATTAGAAGAAGATATTACCAAAAAAAGAGAAGTTTTAGAAAAGGAGAAACAACAAGCACTAAAGGAGTGGGAGAAAGAACAAGCTAAATTTGAAGAAGCGGAGGAAGAATACAACGGATTATTAGTCAAAAATCGCGAAAAAGAAAGGGAAGAGTATCAGTATAAGTTAGAAAACTCGCGCAAAATCAATCAAGATAGTTACCAAGAAACGAAGCGTCAGATTGAAAGGGAAGTACAAGAGGCTACTCGCGAGAAAGAAAAAGATTGGGTAGAAAGAGAGCAGATTATTCAACAGCGTCAACCTTTATTAGCAGAATATCAACAAAAAGTCGCTTCTTTCCCAGTTGAGTTAGATACAACGGTGAAAAGAGTCAGAGAGAATGCAATAAAAGATGCTTCTCAAAAGGCTAAGGTTGAAGCAGATTTATTTGAGAAAGAGTGGGAAGGCAGCAAGCAGAGTTATGAGTTAAAAATTAATTCTTTAGAACAGAATATTGAAAGACAAAAAGAGCAGATTGAAAGTATCTCCAATCAATTACAAGAAACCTTGAAGCAAGCACAGGATTTAGCAATGAGAGCTTTTGATAGTTCTAGTAAATAAATATTTTGCATTTTCAGTCATTCAAATTTAATTTTTTTGGAGAATTATTATGCCTGTAAAGAAAATTAATCAAAAAAATACTAAAAATGAAATTTTGCAAGCTTACGACGATCTAGCTAAAGAAAGAGCAGAACTGAAAGCGCAAGTTAATCAACTTGTAAAAACTAGCAATTCTGTAAAGTCGGATAATTTTAAAACACCTGAAAAAACACCAGTAGATAGATACTCTAAAGTGCAGCAGAAAATGAATTCGACAATTGAAAGCTTAGCAAAAATTCAGTTAGGTTTTGGTAGCGCTGCTAATGAACTATCTGAACAACTAACTACAAAGGCTTCTAGACTAGCAGAAATTAAGGAACTTGTAGAAGAACAATTGGAGCAATTGCAGCAACTTCATGACTTAGAAGTTACTGAAGATAGTTTAGATAATCTAATTCAAAACTACGAAGAAAATAATTCGGGTTATCAAGATGAATTTAATCAAGTTTCTGAAACATTAAATCAAGAAATTCAAGAATTAAAAGAAGCTTGGCGAAAACAACAAGAAGAATATCAACGTAGTGTTAAAGAAAGAAATGAAAATTTAACCAAAAATCGTCAGCGAGATGCTTCTACTTATAAATATGATTTAGAACGAGATCGTCATTTGGAGGTAGATGAATACGAACAACAGCAAAAAGTTTTATATAGACAATTAGATGAATTTCAGCAAGAAACTGAAAAACAATGGAACGAACGAGAAAAGACAATTGCTGAAAAAGAAAAAGAATTTGAAGAATTAAAAGTTAAGGTAGAAGCATTTACCGAACAAAAAGAAGCAGCTATTAGAAAAGCAGCAGAGGAAGGTAAAGGTATAGCTAATTACCAAGCCAAAGTTAAAGCTAATTTACTCGCGAAAGAAGTTGAAGGACAAAAAGCTTTTTACGAACAAAGAATACAATCTTTAGAACAAACTATTAGCAATCAGGAAGCAAGAGTTCAAAGTCTTTCTAAACAACTTGAATCTGCTCTGAAACAAGTTCAAGATTTAGCTGTGAAAGCTATCGAAGGTTCTGCAAATTCTAATTCATATCAAGCAGTAAAAGAAATTGCTTTAGAACAAGCTAAAAATCAGTCGAAAAATAAGTAATTACTAATTAGCCGCATCAAAATCAGATCGGTAAAATTTGTAATTCATAATTTTAGACAAGCTCAAGAACCTGGTATCTTCAAGATATCGGGTTTCTTGATTATTTATAACAGGAATGGCCGCAATTGTCACAAGATCCTGGTTGGTGCCGTACACTCACCGTCTTATTATTGGGTTAAAAATTAGTCAGTGTACAAGCACCCTACAAGGAAAATATGCCAGTTGCGTAAGTCCTATATAAAACAATAAGAGACGTAATATATTACGTCTCTACATTTTTACGAACATATATATCAAGTCAATCAAGCAATACCATTTGAATTAGATTTTTGAGCTTCTTTCCTACTAATTATATATTGAGCAAAACCGATTTCTCTTCTTTTTGGTCTACCGTAATCTGGTACTCTTTTTCTTCTTTTTCTTGCCCAAGCCATAGTTTTTATCCTTTAATTTTGTGTGGTTTTTCTTGTCTCTATATTTGTCTACATTGCCTACTAGCTAATTTCAGTAAAAATTGTCAAATTAATTTCAGTATATTTTCTCAATACGAAAACAGAGAGGCTGCAAATGCCTCTCTGTATAGGAAACCCAATAGATGAAAATCTCAATAATGTATATTCAAAGCTTTTAAAAACAAATTTTGGATATTTATTTATTATTAAATGCGAGTTGCAAGAAATACTCGCCGTGTAGAAGTAACTCTCTACCCATTGGAATACAACACCTTCAATCATCAATCCGGAAAAATTACACCGGAATCATGATTTTGTTATTTTTCTTAATATTTCTGGTTGAGAAAATATTGGGAAGTGGTGAATTCACCCCGTAAGTGGGTATGCAAAATTATTTGTGTGATTGCGAAGGAAGTGAAGCAACCCCAAACTCTTGCGATTGCTTCGTTTCGCTTCGCTGCACTCGCAATGACAATGTACAATTAATTTTGCGTGAGTACTTAGAACATTACTCCTATCCCACTTGAGAATTCAGAAACCCGGTTTTTTCAAAAAACCGGGTTGCTTAACTTTGTAAATTAGTAATATTCCTATATAGTCATCAAGCGAAAGTAGAAAAACCATTAGGAGGTATATCTTGAATACGCCCTTGCCCTACTGCTCTTACTGCTTCACGAAGAGAAATATCACCAGTATACAAGGCACGTCCGACAATTGCACCAGTTATACCTTGGGGTTCGAGGGCTAACAAACTTAATAAATCTGTCACCGAACTGACTCCACCAGAGGCAATAATGGGTATATCAACTACAGCAGCGAGTTCCCGTAAAGCGTCTAAATTAGGTCCCGTAAGAGTACCATCCCGGTGAATATCAGTGTAAATTACTTGTGCAGCTCCGAATTCTTGCATTTGTAGCGCAAGTTGGGTAGCTAAAACTTCCGAAGTTTCCAACCATCCGCGAGTTGCAACTTTTCCGTTGCGAGCATCAATACCAACGATAATTTTTTGAGGAAATTCTTGAGCAAGCTCTTGCACTAACTGGGGTTGTTCAACCGCGACAGTTCCCAAAATAGCCCATTCTACACCAATATTAAATAATTGTTGCACGCTTTCCTTGCCGCGCAAACCACCACCAACTTCCACAGGTATGGAAACTGCATTCACAATAGTTTCTATTGCGGATAGATTCACAACTTTACCAGCTTTCGCACCATCTAGATCGACAACGTGTAGCCTTGTCGCACCTTGTTCTACCCATTGTTTGGCAATATCAGCAGGATTTTCGCCAAAAACTTCGGATTTTTCGTAATCGCCTTGAAAAAGACGCACGCAACGACCTTCTAGTAAATCTATCGCTGGGATGACTTCCATAATTAGTAGTTAGGAGTTAGGAGTTAGGAGTTGGGAGTTAGGAGTTGGGAGTTGGGAGTTAGGAGTTGGGAGTTGGGAGTTATTTAAATTTAACCTTTAACCTTTGACTTATTAATTATTGCTTGACGAAAGCCTAATACAACTAAAATATTTGACAAGGTTAAAAATACTTCTGCGCTCCCGTGTAACCAATCGACGTTTGCTAGGGTTTCACCGTAATGCACTTGGGAATAAATACCTGCTGGAATGGTAACGGCTACAAAAATAAGAAGTGCGTAAAACCCATACAGGGCTAATTTTGGGGTTTCAGGGGTACGAGTGATAAACCACAAGAAACCTAAGTAGGGAAATAATGATAGGGCAAATAGGGTTTCCTTGGAAATCATTTTAAACTGTGAGTAGTGAGTAGTGAGTAGTGAATAGTGAGTAGTGAGTAGTGAGTAGTGAGTAGTGAGTAGTGAATGGTGAGTAGTGAGTAGTGAGTAGTGAGTAGTGAGTAGTGAGTAGTGAGTAGTGATTAGTGAGTAGTGATTAGTGAGTAGTGATTAGTGAGTAGTGAGTAGTGAGTAGTGAGTAGTGAGTAGTGAGTAGTGATTAGTGAGTAGTGATTAGTGAGTAGTGAGTAGTGAGTAGTGAGTAGTGAGTAGTGAGTAGTGAATAGTGAGCAGTTGGGAGTTTTATTTCCCATTTCTCATGCCCTATTCCTAATTTCAAATTTCAAATTATTCTGATTTTACAGCTTTTGCGGACGGGGGATTAGTTTCGGAATCGTTGGTTTTTGTTGAACGCCAAATCCACCAAGCTGCTGCAAAAAGGGTAAAATTACCAATCACTGTCATGCTTGCTTGCAAAGTTACCAGCCATTCTAGAGATTTGGAATTATCAAAAAAGTGCCAGGTACAAGCACACATGGCACTGACTAATGCTGGTAACATTCCAAAGGATAAAGCTCTCCAAGCAGGATTACCTACAACTTCGCTGTATTTCCAGATTAACCATATAGCGGCAATCCACTCAACAACGCTCGAAATATGAATTATCCAAGTGGGAATTGAAAGTGCGTGCATAAAACAGTTATGAGTTAGGAGTTAGGAGTTAGGAGTTAGGAGTTAGGAGTTAGGAGTTAGAAGTTAGGAGTTAGGAGTTAGAAGTAAGAAGTTAGAAGTAAGAAGTAAGAAGTAAGAAGTTAGAAGTAAGAAGTAAGAAGTTAGAAGTAAGAAGTAAGAAGTAAGAAGTTAGAAGTTAGGGCTTAGGAGTTTTGACTTTTGATTTCTCCCCATCTCCCCATCTCCCCATCTCCCCATCTCCCCATCTCCCCATCTTCCCCCTCTCCCCATCTCCCCATCTCCCCATTTCCTCATCTTTACGAAACTTGTCGCGGAACTATCTTGCTGTGTGTCGCAATTCGTGCAAAATACAGTCAGGGTGGAAATAGATATTGTTTTATTTATTAATCCAAAATCTAAAATCTAAAATCTAAAATCGATATGCGGGCTTTATTATCTGGTTATTATGGTCAAGGAAATGGTGGGGATGAGGCTTTGTTAGCGACGCTCTTACAAATGCTACCATCCTCTGTAACTCCTGTGGTTCTTTCTGGGAATCCTGAAGAAACTCAACGGCGTTACAATGTCGAAGCGTGCGAGCGTAAAGCTTTTAATTCGGTGATGCAGGCTTTAAGTTCTTGTGATGCTTTTATTTGGGGTGGCGGTAGTTTGATTCAAGATGCAACTAGTGCTATTAGCCCTTTTTATTACACTGGTTTGATGACGATCGCCCAAAAAAAAGGTATGAAAACTATTGCTTGGGCGCAAGGTATTGGTCCTTTAAAACGTAATGCTACTCGCTGGTTGGCGCGTCAAAATTTCTCTGGTTGTACGTCTATCAGCGTTCGCGATCGCGTTTCTGCGGCTTTACTTCAGGAGTGGGATATACCTCACACTCTTGCACCTGACCCGGTTTGGGCGCTAGAATCTCAGTCTACACCAGGTATTTGGGATACTCCTGCTCCAAGGGTTGCAGTGACTTTACGCGCTCATCCCGAACTTACAAGTACGCGCTTGGGTAATTTGACTAAAGCTCTAGTTGATTTTCAAAAAGCAACAAATTCTTTCATTTTACTGATCCCATTTCAAAAAACCAAGGATTTAAGTATTACTCAAGCAATTCAACCGGCGCTTAAAGATGTTAGTAAAATTGTTACCGTACAAGATCCTACTGTATTAAAAGGCGTTTATCGCGGTGTGGAAATGGCGATTGGAATGCGGCTGCATAGTTTGATTATGGCAGCAAGTGAAGGATGTCGCTGTTTTGCGTTGAGTTACGATCCTAAAATTAATCGGTTAATGGAAGAATTAGAAATGCCGGGATGGGATATCGATAATTTACCGGATGATGCCAATATTATTAGCAAAACTTGGATTGAGCATTTTGCTAATGGGGAAGCCCTTTCTGATGACAGAATTAAATTTTTTACTGATAGGGCTTTGATTCATAAGGAAGTCTTGCAGCAGGTTTTGATGTAGAATATTTGCTTTTTTTATGCGTTTTTTCATGATCGCCTATACTCTATAAGGATATGGCTACATCTACGAAGCTCATCTGCATGGGCTAAGAAATTTAGCATTATAGCCCACCTTACGGTGGGCTTTGTAATTGTAGCCTCACCCTTTAGGGTGAGGATAATTGAGGTTTTAAACGCAAAGGTACGCGGAGGCTTGCGCAGAGGTTTGCTGAGGAATTTTTCTGCCGAATGACTTGATTCTTGGCGCGAATCTATATAGTCCTCATGATATTCAAATTTATATATGAAAATTAAGAAACCCGGTATCTTCAAGATACCGGGTTTCTTAGTAATTAGAAAAGATTTCCCGAATGCAATGCTATTTAAGCAGCAACAGCAGCAACTTCTTCTTCGTAAGGTACAAAGGTTTTCTTAGTAGCATTACAGATGGGACAATGCCAATCTTCGGGAATCTCCTCGAATGGTGTTCCTGGCGCAATTCCAGAATCGGGATCGCCTTCTACAGGATTGTATATCATCGAACATTGACGGCAAATCCATTTTTGTGTGGCTGGGTCGCCACTTGCTTTCTTCTCTGGGGCTGATTTACCATCAAGACCTGACAACGCTTCTGTATATTTACGTGCATGATGGTGTTCAATACTAGTTAATAATCCAAAATTATGGGTAGCTTTGCGGAATATTTCAGCATGTTCGCGAGATTCCTCTTCTTGGGTTTTAAATTCCTCTACTGCTTTCCCATCTCTATCCGCACGCGCTTGTTCTGTGAATTCCGGATACATGGTAGTGTATTCGTAGGTTTCCCCTTCCACTGCTAATTCTAAACAACGTGCTGCGATCGCTTTCTTTTCTTCCTCAGTTAAAGAACTTGCATCATCTACCACTAACTCTGGATGCATTAACCGAAAGTGAGCAAAAGCATGTTCTGTTTCTTGATTCGCTGTATCCTTAAACAGCCTGGAAAGTTCGCTCATTCCCAATTTCTTTGTCACTTCCGCAAAGAATAAATATTTGCGATTCGCCATCGACTCTCCCCCAAAAGCTGCTTCTAAGTTAGCCGCTGTCTTGGAATTTGATAAATCCATGTTTTCAACCTCTCTTTAATTACGCGCAGACAGGATTACTGTTCTAGCATTCCTAAATAATGCGTAGTCGTTATGAATTTGATTATAGCTTATCCATAGTCATTATGACTATGAATAATTAAATATTTTTTTGGGAAGAAGGGGATATATTAGGAAAGTTGTCAATTCAATATTGATTCTCCGTATCTAGGTCAAAAATATTTGTATTTAATTGTTCATCGTTAATTTTTCGTTGAGACAACGGATTCGAGCATTGCGATCGTGCCGGTAGTGGCATCAATTTCGACTTGGGAACCGATGGGTAGAGTGAGTATATTTTCCATATGGCCAATCCCTGCTCCATGCCAAGCTGGGATATTTAAGGGTTTAATATGGTCAGATAATACTTGCTCTAAGGTGAGTGAACCATAATCGCTGCCAGGAGTACATCCGGGGCATTGCCCAAAAATAAAACCGGTAATCTGTTTTAATACACCAGCAAGTTTGAGGTGAGTTAGAAAACGATCAATACGGTAAATGTTTTCGCCGACTTCTTCTCAAAATAAAATTGCTCCTTTCAAATTGGGTAGATAGGGAAAGCCGACTAAGGTAGAAAACACCGAAAGGTTTCCACCAATTAATCTTCCTCGAACTTTTCCGGGGTTGATAGTGCGAATGCGATATTTAACTTGCATTAAGCGATCGCGAAGCGCATGCCCTTTGGGCTTATCGCTATCGCTTGCATCTTTGAAATTTTTGAAAGTCAGTTTTTCTCCTGTAAATAAAACGCGACGGAAAGATTCGGTTTGTGGGCTTCTCCAGGAAGTAAGTCCGTTGGGGCCATGAAATGTAATAAGTCCGGTTTTGGCGTTAATTGCGACTAAAAGTGCAGTAATATCACTGAAACCGACAATAATTTTGGGATTACTTTTAATAACTTTGTAATCGAGGTAAGGGAGAATACGACTGCATCCCCAACCGCCGCGAATGGGTAAAATAGCTGCAATTTTGGGATCGGCAAATGACTGATTGATATCGGCGGCTCGGTCAGTATCTTTACCGGCGAAATATCCGTACTTGTCTAAAACATGAGATGCGAGTTGCGGTACTAATCCTAGAGCGCGCACCGCGGATAAAAGTTGCACTTGCAGGGTTAGAGGATTACAAAATAAGTTAGGAGTTAGGAGTTAGGAGTTAGGAGTTCGTTGTTCATTGGTAATTGCTCGTTGGAGTATGTATTTCCGCTGTTGTAGTTCAGTTGAAAACTGATTTATAAACAGCGTTATATCTGAAACTGAGCATTGATGTATGAAAAATGAAATTTTACAAAAAGGTTATGAAGTTCAAGAGCAGTTAGCGAAGAAGGCGGGAAGACGAACTTTATTAGCACGAGATGTAAATTCTCAGGAATTAGTTATTATCAAGCTGCTTACTTTTAGTCATGATTTTTCTTGGGAAGATTTAAAATTATTTGAACGAGAAGCTCAAACTTTACAAACATTAGAA
>JBCCSG010000108.1:0-20692 GCA_039200565.1 Cyanobacteria bacterium P01_D01_bin.50
ATCAACCGTAATATTTCTGTTTTATATTTAATTTTGATAAAAATTTAGTGAAGATATAAATTTTTATCTGATTTAAACGAGATTTTCAATTATTATAATAATCAAGTTAATTAATATTTTTATTAGCTGTATAATTTATGGCATTAAAATTTATAAAATCAATCGATTATGTAGCATAATATGCACTTTAATTTGCCTATATTTTTGTTAAAATATTTTATCTACAATTTTTTGGTTCTTAAAATAAAAGCTAGTTAAAAATAGTTGATTAAATAATTTACTGTTTTGTTCCAGAGGTACTGTATTTTATTTTTTTGTAAATTAAAGTTATAAAGATGATGTTTAATTTAGAATCAACGATATTAGAGTTTAAATCAGGAATGGTCAAAATTCTCATAATACTTTGATTGGAGTCATACACCCATTGTCTTATTATTTCCTTAAAAATCATTGCCTACAGTACTCTACAAAAAAGATATGCCAGTTGCTGAAGTTATATAAATATATCGCTACTTAGACTCATCTCTTGAATAGCCATAAATATCCAAATAGTTATTAGTGTTACTCGAATCTACTATGAATAGAATTACAATTTTAAACTTAGAAATAGATAATTATTCAAAGAAAGAATTATTAGATACCTGTAATTCAGGAGTAATATTTACGCCTAATGTAGATCATATAATTAAACTTCAAAGAGATCAAGATTTTTTGAAAGCTTATAGTATTGCAGATTATAAAATTTGTGATAGTAAAATACTTATGTACGCATCTAAATTTTTAGGCACACCAATCAAAGAAAAAATATCTGGTTCTGACTTATTTCCCGCATTTTGTAATTATCATAAAAAGAATGAAGAAATTAAAATATTTTTATTGGGTGCAGCTCAAGGTGTAGCATGTCGCGCACAAAAAAAAATTAATCAAAAAATCGGAAGAGTAATTGTTGTTGATACTTATTCTCCACCTTTTGGGTTTGAAAAAGATGAAGTAGAGTGTCAAAAAATAGTAGAAATTATTAATAATTCAGATGCTACAGTATTAGTGGTAGGATTAGGTGCACCCAAGCAAGAAAAATGGTTATACAAGTATAAGAATAACTTTAAAAAGATAAAAATTTTCATGGCATTGGGAGCAACTATTGATTTTGAAGCAGGTAATCTAAAAAGAGCACCCAAATGGATGAGTGAAATCGGATTAGAGTGGTTATTCCGATTAATTTGTGAACCAAAAAGACTATGGAAAAGATATTTACTGGATGATATTCCTTTTTTATTCTTAATTTTTAAACAAAAGTTTAATCTGTATATAAACAAAAAGTATAAGGAGACTAAGCAAACTTTGTTGATTGATAAATATTAAGTCAACAAGCTATGATAAAACAAATATATTCAGCTTTACCCTCGTAAATTTATAGGTAGAAGTTAAGCTAAGTGGCAAATTGGAGAATAGTCAATAGTCTTACTACTTTTAGTTGATACATATTAAATATATATCTAGGTGATAAACTTGCTTTTTTGTAAAATGCTTGCGAACTCGGGCACTAACAAGGTATTGTAATTGTTGTTATATATGAACAAATATAAAGTCCCTGAAAAACCTACTTTCGCGGAGCACTTTGAGAGTTTTTGGGGGCATCCCTTCGAGGGTATCGGGTAAAATGTTTTTTAAAAATTAGAATGCTCCCGAATTGCTTGCATTCTGTTACAAGCCAATATGTTTATTTGTGCCAATTGACTTAACCTAGAGAAATACGATTCCTAGAAAAAATAATAAACCCTTTTATAAATCAACGATTAATAATGAAAATAACTACCTCCTAACTAACACATTTTCAAACCCATATATAGCAGAGCTTTCAACCAAAGTCTGAAAAATGTGCCAGTTTGACTTGTTGGGAGGTAAATTTAGTCGTGTTGAATGTCAGAATGCCAGATTTCCCCTCCAGGGGCGCTCATATCTTGCACCTAACTGTATAAACCACGAAAAATTCTAAATGTAAGCAATAAAGTTATATTATTTGACTTTATTCCGATCGATAAATTCAGGTTTCCACCTTAATAATGAGCGATCAAATTACATATAGAAATATTAGGTGCAATATCTGAGTAAATGAAAATCTGAAACAACTATTTTGTTATTTTTATATTGATTCTATCGAAATCATCTGTGCTAAATTCTTTAAATAAGCTTTTCTAGATAACATTTCAGGTGTATTACTGATTCCGATTTTAGTTAAAATCTCTTCCCAGCGATATACCCAATCATGTCTGAGTAATGAGTTCATAATATTCTGTCTACGTATTTTTATTAGTCTTTCCGGTTGTGTATTTAATTCAGCAATGACATTTGCAATATCAGTTGTATTTAATGGTACTTCAATCACAGCATCTGACCAATCAAAATTTTTATTATAAGCTTCACAAATGGGTGGAGTTCCAATCATTATTGCACCACCTGCGGCTCCTTCAAAAAAACGCGAACCTAATTCTTCTTGCCCTGCTGTTTGATTCCCACTATCAAATTTTGCTTTATTAGCAATAAAATAACGACTCCTCTTAATTAAATTACTATATAAAGTTCGATGTTCTTGATAATTCCTCATTTCTAAACCTTTAATCGTATCGTAAAGATAGAGTAAATTTTCTCTTTGCGTTAATTCTAGTAAGGATTTATGGGCTATTGGCGAACGACGACCAATACTATAAATATCAATATGCCTTTGAGGAATTTGTGGGTAAGGGCAGAACTTTATGGCATCGACAGCATAAGGTAAACTATAACAAGGACGTTCAATTAATTTACTTATAGCATCAACACTGTGACTTTGAGTGGTAAATATATAATCGAAGTCTTTAGCTAATTTTAAGCAAAGTGTAGTTTTATGATTTTCAAGTTCTTTTGCCCAAAGTTCATCTATCCACAATACTGCTTTTTTGCATTTATTTCGCCATTCTTTAATTGAATTAATACAGGTTATATCCCAAAAATGTTGACAAATAAAGAATAATAAATCGTATTCTTTTTCTATAACTAATTCTTTACAACCAGACTGTAATAAATTGCTTTTACCTAAACCTAAACCGACACCGTTAGATATTTTTTTAATTAATTTATATTTCAAGCCAGATGTAGGTAGTGGTGAAAGTAGATCGGCATAATCAAAAGTACTAATTACATCTTCAAATTCGTATTCTGCTGAACGAAAAGCTTCGGAATGACAACCCCGCATTGACACTACTAAAATACGGGGTTTTTTATGATAATTAATATAGGGATTTTGGATATTAAAGTTCGCTTTTGATTGAAAATCCAATTTGTGAGTATCAGTTTCTAACATAGTTGCAATTAATTTTTATCTAAAATTTGTTTATTCCTATTTATTGATTTGAAAATTGGATATCAAGGTAGTACCTTGCTTAAAAGTTCTTGCTTCTTGACATTTACTGTTTGCCAGTCATCCTGCAATACGCCTCCAGTACCTTTACTGTTAGGATTCCAGCACCAATAGGCAAAGCTCAATTTTTTCTCCCCAATGTAATCTACAAACTTTTGTTGCCAGATACCTTCTTTGGATTTGCTATCAACGTGATATCCACCAAATTCACCAACGAGAATGGGAGCGATACGTTTTGTGGCAATATAGTGAAATCCTATTTCCCAACGCTGGTAAAGATTGCCGGGAAAATCTGAACTTTGAAACCAAGAGACTTTAGCACCACCATATTCGTGAGGAGAATAGACTAGCTTATGAGGTTTTTTCAGATGTACGGGATATTCTCGAACACCCTCTAAATTTGCACCCCAAAAATAACCATGCTGTCGTTGGTTAGGTACGTTTTTTTCTACTCCCTCTACGACAATCAACCAGTTAGGATTAACTTGAAGAATCTTATCTCCAGCTTTTTGTGCTGCTAAGCGCCAATCTGTTGAAGTGTCATTGCTTCCCCAACTTGCACTACCGTGGGGTTCATTTTTCAAATCTGCACCAATCACGTTGGGTTGATTTTTATAACGTTGTGCTAAAAGAGTCCAAGTGTTTATCCAATCTTCCTCTGTAAAACCATCTCCATACCATAGTTCTGAAATATGCCCATCTTTTAGACAATGACTATCTAATAAAATTAATAATCCCTGTTTTTCTGCCTCTTGGATAATTAGATCCATTACTTGAATGGGAGTTTTCCCATATAATTCGGCGTTAGCACCGATAGTAAAATCGACACTACTAATATCGGAAGAATTCAGCGCTTCTACTGAATAAGGCAAGCGAATTAAGTTATAGCCCAAGCTTTTTATCTGACTGAGCATTTCCTTGTAGTCTCTTACCCATAAACCATGAGGTACATGGGTATCAATTTCCATGCCAAACCAGTTAATACCATGTAGTGAGACTACTTTACCTCTAGCATCAATAATCTGAGAATTTTGTGCGGATAAGGGAGACACAATGTTAGTAGCCGCTATTGAGGTAGTACTTTTATAGAAAAAACAAAAACTTAAAATTATACATAACCACCCAAGTATTAAGCCATTTCTGGGCTTTATACTTTTTCGAGGAATATTGCATAACAGCCTCCAGATAGCCTGGGCACTCATAAGTAATAAAATGCCCAACCGTCGAAAAATATTCCATTTTATCAAGATGTATATGAGACGACTGAACATTTTCTGCATTTGGATCTCCCTAAAAGCTTGACTAGGCTAAGGTTAAATGGACATAAAAGCTAAACAATGTATGAATTAAGCAGCAATTGTTGTCTGCTCTTATTTAGAGCTAAATCCAATATTTTGAATTAAACCGAGTTAATTGCACTCTTTACACTGCTATAGAAATGTTCTCGCCGAAGCAGGGACCATGTCAACCTATTGTTAAGAAGCTTTGCGCGTTCGACTTCGTCTAGATGAGATTTTTTATTAAACGCTAATAACTGCATTAAACTAAAAGCAAAAGTTTCTGATTCATCGGCTATTTTAATCGCAGATGGATAGTCATAAATTCCACGCATTGCAATAGTTGTAGCCACTATTGGACTTCCAGAAGCGATCGCATCAAGAGTTTTTATCTGAATTCCACCACCACTAATAGAAGGAATAGCGATAACTTTAGCTAGGGCCATAAATGCTTGTGCATCGGTGACAAAGCCCCAATATTTTACATTTGGATATCGTTCGAGTAACCATTTGGCACCACTTCCAGCAACATGAATTGATATATTCTTGGGTAGGTAAGGATAAACTGCTTTGAAAAACCATTCTAAGCCTGATTTATTTGCTTTCCAAGTCCAGCTACCTATTATTCCAATATCACAGTTTTTAGTTGCATATTTTTTTGGCGGTATTGTCCAACTTGAAGGGAGATGAAAAACTTGACTAGTCTGATTTTGAGTATAAAAGTAGTTGGCATCATGAGATGTCAGAGTCCATACTTGTTTGGCTGAAATAGCCAAATTATCTTCCATCTTTTTGATCAGATCGGCTTCTCTTTTATATATGTATTTGGACAAGTATTTTTGTGCATTTTGTAACTGTGATTCATAAAGTTGATGTTCTACATTATGAGCAATAAATATTAGTTTAGACTTGATATTTAATAAAGGTAATAACCAACCTAATTGAGCATGATCGATTACGATTACCTCATATTCACCAAGCTGTAATATATTTCGGATTTGTTTGAAATATTTTTTAGAATAATACTTAGCTGCAGAATAAGGAAGCTGTTTCAAAAAACTTAAAGCCATCCATAGAAACGAATGATATTTAGATTTCTCTGTTTCTATATATCGTTTTTCAATTACAACTTCATTATCATTTTGAAAATTTGTATCGCTGAAGCGCTGATACCCTAAAACTAATACTTCATGTCCGCAGTATTTTAAAGCGTTAATAAAGCACTGAGATGCGATTTCTCCACCAGTTCTTTTTCTACTGGGAAGAACTGTTGTTAAATATAATATTTTCATCAGTTAGCGATGGTTTAAATTAATGATTTAATATCTGATACAACTTCTTGTATTACTTGAGTGCCAAATATGGATTTTAGTAGTTTTTCCTCAATGTTAATTTTGCGATAATTGAAAAGTAAATCAGCAATTGCTGCTGCAAAAGATTGTGTATCGTCAGCAATTTTAAAGTACTGTCGAGTTGAAAGAGGTAAACCCGCTATTCCTTGCGGTGTAGAGATAATTGGTTTACCAGTCATTAACATTTCTAAGGACTTAATACTAACACCACTACCGGTTAAAACTGGATTAATTAAAACTCGTCCGGAATTATAAATTTCTGTGGAAGATGGGGGATTTATACTTAAATTTACATTATCAATATCTTCACATAATTGTATGATTTTATTTATCGGTTTTGAACCAGCAATTAAAACTCTAATGTTAGATAATTTAGAGCGAACTTCAGGGAGTATTTCAGTTAAAAACCAAATAATACCCGCTACATTATTATTAGAATATAGATTGCCTAAAAAAACAATATCATACGGAGGATATACATTATTATTATGATAATTTTTATCTATATAATGAGATTTATTAAATTCTATTAAAGGTGGTAGATAACGTCCATTTCTAAAACCTTGAGATTTCCAAAATTTTAAATCGTCTGGGGAAATATCGTAAAATAAAAGACTATTTGCTAGTAATGATTTTTCATAATTTTCTAAATGAGATACGGATAAATATCTTTTGATTTTACTCGTACCTATTGCTGAAGTGAATAATCGTCGGTAATACAGATGTTCAATGTTATGGCAACGAGTCACTATAGGTATATCTAAGTGATGGCTTAGTTTAGATGCCACATCTCCACCATGAATACCATCTAACCAAATAATATGAGGTTTAAAAGCGTTAACTTGAGAAACTAAATGATGTAATTCTTGCCCTCTAACCAGTCTGGAGGTAACTTCTAGAGGATAGCGCAATAGATTAAAAAGTCTGCAAGTTTTAGCATGCAAACTATACTTAAACGGAATAAAATACGTAGAACTTACATATTTTTTAATTTCAGTTAATTCTTGATAGTGCGGAACTTGATTAAACCAACATATAAGCTGTAATTCAACACCAATCTTGGAAAAAGCTTTTATCCTTCGCCACATATCTATCCTTCCGCCGTGAATAGCAGGATAAGGGATGTCATGGCATACTAAAGTCATCTTCATCTTTATATGTTTTTATTAGTTAAATTTAGCCAATAGGGAACAACAACTGTATGAAGCCTGATATTATTTCTGTTTGGTAAATGTTTTCATATTCATCCATTCTTCCTCGATGGCAGAAGAACTATAGTATTGATACATTTTTGCTTGTCGGTACTCTATAACTAGGGAAAAAACTGTAGAAACGTATACTATCCAGAAAATACTGTTAGTTTCTACTAGAGTACTTTCACTGATGTTGTACATTACTAAATAAGTTAAATACATTAAGGGCCAAATTCCCTCTATACATCTAGTGATTCGCAACCACATTATTCCTTTAAAAAAGGTAGTAATAAAACTCAATAAAAATACTGATAAGCCTGCAATACCTAACTCTACGAATAAATCCATAAAGCCGTTATGTCCATAAGGACATTCCCATGCAAGAGTGCGCCAAAGATAAGCAGTTATTTCATTATCCCAATCTCTCCAGACAGCGTTAAATCCGTAACCTAACAAAGGGCGTTCCCAGATTAAATCAAACATTGCACTCCATATATCCGTACGCCCAGTTAGGGTTAAATCCTTCCCTAAGGCATCCGCGACAACAGGCAAGTTATCTAATAAAAAAGTAGATATACTCCCTACCGTCAGTATCAATGCGATCGTTAAAGGTATTAACTGGTTGTAATTGCGCCGCCAACTTCTGTAGAGAGGCAAAATAGCTGTTAGAGATAGACAAACTACTAAAGACGACTTGGAAGTCGAAAGTATGACTAAAGCGATAGAAAGAATGTAGCCAGCCCAAGGAATCCACCGATATCTTAAGTTACCAATAGGATTGCTCATCGCCACAAACAAAAATACCATGCTGCTGAAAACCATTAATCGACCTAAGATATTTTTATGGGACATTATTCCCCGCCAAGAGCCTGCATGAATACCTCCTTCTTGAACTGTCATTAGGCCATATTTCGGTAGTCCGATCGCAAACATAAAGCTCAGTACAACTACTATGCCCAGAGCTACTGCTAATAGCTGTAATTGTTCTCTCAATGTGAAGCGCATTGCCATGTACACGGCAAATACACTTGTTCCTACAAGAAGTACGCTACGTCGTGGAGTAACGTCAGGTGCAAAAGTCCATGAGATTGATGCTAAAACAATTCCTAAAAATAGCCATATCCAAATATCTTTTTGTGCAGTATGAACAAAATTTTTCTGATGCATCACTATTAGCAAGAAAGTAATTGTATACACTCCTAAAAAAAATTTGGGGCTATAGGGATCGCTACTAATACTCCCACCATTTCCACCTTCTATCAATACTGGGATTAAAGCACTTGTAGAAAGAAAAAGAGTAAATACAACGAATATCTTTTCGGCTAGCTTTGGTATTTTCGGCATACCGAATATATTCCTCAATAATATTAATTTTTCATGAAATAAAATACCTAAAATTTAAAGGTATTACTAAACTTCATAATTATTTTAAGCCAAGTCACTAATGAAGTTTTTTAATTAATGAACCAAGTAACTGGTTTTGTCAATAGATAATTTTTAGTTGATATTACCGTTATAATAAACACTTAATCACTTCATGTTTTTGGTCAATATAGATAGATAAAACTCTTGTATCTCATGTGATGTACTGCTTGCAGTGTTCAGTAAATATATAACATTTTATCGATACTGAATAGATTTTTTAAATGATCCTGCGTATTTTTACTTTCTTGATTTATCTCAAGCAATAAAGATTTTACTTAATCTTCATCGGTTAGCTTTATTTCAGTAAAGATTTTATTAAATATAGTTAAATTCTGATTAACTGATATATGTTGAGTATATCTGTGATTATCAAGTTTTAAACAAGATTATTGTACTATGTCAGAAGAATTATTTAGATGTAGTAATATGCAAATACTGCAAAAGGAAACATCTAAATCTAAATATTGTATTAATGGAACAATATCGGGTTTTTCGGTTGAGTAAAGTACCATTGTAAACCCGTAACCTACACTGTGGGAGCGTCTTATCCTAGAGTACTTCTCCTCAGTATTCTTTTTTATTTTGTATTTAATTTAAATTAAATCTGTCACGTAAATATTACTGAAAATTATCGGTAATCCTTAACAGTAATCTGAATAGGTATTCTGATATTTTTATGTTTGGGTTGGCAAAAAACTTATTTACAATTAGTTTATTTACCGAAAGTATATATTAAATTGTTTTAAATGGGATTTTGAATGGAAACAAAAATGCCAACAAAAGAACAAAGTTTACAGCCCTTGAAAGAGACTAATTCTTTAACAAGAGAACCGTATTGGTTATTACAAAGACCTCGAATTGTTGAAGAAGAAAATATTAGTTTTGGTCATATTTTCTCGATTTTACGCCGTCGGGTTGTTTTGATTGCTAGCATCGCAGTGATGGTGGCTACAGGGGCTGTTATCTGGAGTGCAAATCGTACTCCTAAGTATGAAGGCAAATTTCAATTACTAGTCGAACCTTTAAGGAATTCCGAAAGCGAACTGCTAGTTTTATTGTCTCAAACTCTCCAGCAAGATGTAAATAAAATTACTAGACAAAATAACACGGCTCTAGATTATCAGGCTTTATTAGAGGTTTTAAAAAGCCCGAAAATTATAGAACCCGTAGTAGAGGAAATTCAGACTCAATACCCAGGGGTTAGCTACAGCAAATTAATTGGAGGTAGCAAATCTGGTAAAGTACCTACCAGCGTTAAAGATGGACAGTTACATATTAGCCGCCTCACTCAGGGTGAAATTGAATCCAGAGTTATAGAAATTCGCTACAAGGATGCCAATCCAGAGAAAGTTGTATTTGTATTAGATAAAGTATCTCAAGCTTACCAGAAGTATAGTCTAGAGCAACAGCAAAGGCATTTACATCAGGGAATCAAATTTGTAGAACAACAGATTCCGAAACTACGATTGCGAGTAAATACACTACAAGGAGAAATGCAGCGCTTCCAACAGAATTACGGTGTATTTAATCCTGAACTTCAAGGCGAACAATTACTTAACAGAGTCGATAGACTTCAAGCAACGAAAATTGAAGCCAATAAAAGACTCGCAGAGGTAAAATCGCTTTACGCTTCCCTAGAAAATCAGTTAGGGATGCCGCAAAATGCAGCAATTGCTGCTTCAGCTTTGAGCGAATCGCCGCAATATCAACAGATACTTAAACGGATTCGAGATATAGAAGCTGAAATAGCCACGGAATCTGTACGCCTTAAGGATGCCAACCCGGTAATGCAGTCTCTAAGACAGCAACGTCAGAGATTAATCCCTTTATTAAAAAGAGAAGCGCAATTAGCTTTGGGTGGAAATGTTTCTCAACAAATGCTTAATCCCCAAATCGGAACTTATCAAAATTCAGTTCGCCGGGGATTGATTCAAAAAATGGCTGAAACTGCAAATCAGATTCAGTTATTAGAAGCGAGCTTAGAAGCTACGGATAATGCTTTGGTTGAATTAAATCAACAAATCAAAGAATATCCAGTAGTTGCTGGTAGATACACCAACTTGCAGCGAGAATTACTAGTTGCTAGCGATACTCTCAAGCAGCTTTTAGGCAAACAAGAAGCCTTAAGAGTAGATGCCGCTCAGCAAGAAGTTCCTTGGGAGTTAATTATGCCTCCAAGACTACCGCGAGATAAAAAAGGTCAAATTCTGGCTGCGAATGCTTCTAAGGGTAAACTCGATATTATCTTAGGAGGAGTAGCAGGTTTACTCTTAGGTGTTTTAGCAGCTTTTCTTCTAGAAAATGCTCAGAATATTTTCCACGATTCCCAAGAAGTTAAACGAATTGCGAAACTACCTTTATTAGTCGCAATTCCTTACCTCAAGGAGTTGAAAATGTTACCTGCTGCCGATAAGGAATTAGTTTATGCACTTGAAAGGGGCGAGCACTTGCTTGTTGAAGGTGGGATTATCAAAGGTGGAGATTACAAAGCTTCTCCCTACATGCAAGCTTTTTACTCCTTGTATACCAAAATTCAAGTTTTAAGAGAAGAAATGCAAGTTTCTTCATTAGTAATCACATCGGCGAATCCAGGAGAAGGTAAATCTACGGTAGCAACAACCTTTGCTAAAACAGCCGCTGAAGCTGGTTTGCGGGTGCTGTTGGTGGATGCTAATTTACAAAATCCTCAAATACATCACAGCTTAGGTTTGATAAATACCCAGGGATTAAGCGAAATACTTTCCCAAGGTTTAGATTTGGATGATGCAATTGGTAAATCTCGTGATGAAGAAAATTTATTTGTAATCACTGCAGGGAAGACACCCCGTAATCCTGCGAAGTTATTCTCTTCACCCAGAATGCAAAATTTTGTTAAGCGATCGCAAGCTGAATTTGATTTAGTTGTGTACGACACGCCTCATATTTTAGGACGTTTGGATGCTAGTATTTTGGCTACCCATGCGGATGGAATTTTGATGGTTGTAGGGCTGGGTAAAACTGTTCGTGCAACACTAACAACAGCATTGGATGAATTAGAAGCTGGGCGCAATCGGGTTTTGGGTTTAGTTGCTAATACTATTAAGTCTTAGTTAATCGGTTAAAGCCTAGAAATATAGATTATGGGCAGATCAAAATTTAATCACTTCTTAAAGCACAAGTCGTGAATTCTTTAAACGCAATTAGCAGGTATATCAAGAAAAGAGTATCTAGCCAGTTCATTCGTAATCTCGGCTGGTTAGGTATGGCTGAGATCTGTTACAGAGTCTTACGCTTAGGATTAGTAGTGATTATAGCCAGGTTTTTAACTCGCTATGATTACGGTTTAGGAGCGATTATTCTCGCCGTGCGCGAGTTTGCGATTACTTTTTCTGATGTAGGTATCGGTGCAAAAATTATTCAAGCCTCGGAAAAAGAACTTCCGCAGTTATGTAATTCTGCTTTTTGGTTAAACTGGCTAGTTTTTGTCAGTTTATTCATTATTCAGGCTATTGCAGCATTACCTATTTCTTGGATTTATCAAAGTCAAGATATTATTTTTCCAATTATTGTTGCTGGAATCGCTTATTTAATTTGGCCCATTCAAGGTATCCAAAAAACTTTAATTCAAAGAGAAAATCGTTTTAAAGTTATCGCATTCACTGATACTATTCAATACAGCATTTCCAGTATTTTGACGGCAATATTTGCTGTTCTGGGTATGGGAGTATGGGCTTTCGCTCTGCCGGTAGTAATAGTTGCACCCTTAGAGGTCGTAATATATCACAAATATCATGATTGGCGACCTAGTAAAGGATTTACAACATTATATTGGAAGGAGATATTAAGTTTTGGAAAAAATATTCTTGGCGTTGGATTGTTAAAAACGTTGAGAAACAACTTAGATTATTTGATAGTTGGACGTTTTGTAGGTATTGAAGAGTTAGGAATTTACTTTTTTGGTTTCAACGCTGGTTTAGGAATTAGTTTAAGTATTATCAATGCAATTAGTTCGGTAATGCTACCTCATTTATGTGCGGCGCGTACAGAATGGGTTGAATTCCAGCATCGTTATCTCCACAGTCTTAGAACTATTGCTTTTATAATTGTTCCTTTTGTTTTATTTCAATCTAGTCTAGCTCCTATCTATGTTCCTATTGTGTTTGGCAAACAGTGGGTACCGGCTATACCTATTTTGGTAATAATTTGTTTATCGGCAATTCCACGCCCTTTTGCAAATGCAGCGTCTCAATTATTAGTAGCTATTGGCAAACCTCATTTAGATTTACGTTGGAACGTTATATTTACTAGTTTATTTGCCCTAGCATTATTTATCGGAGTTAAAAGTGAAGTTATTGCAAATACTTTACTGAGTGTCGATGCCATTAACAATTTGATGCTAATGCTAGGAGAACATTGGAAAGTTATTGGTATAGCCACATCTGTTTTATTAGTTCATGCGATTTTCTTACCGTTTTTTACCATATGGGCTACGCGTTTTGTTTTTCCTAAGAAATTACAGAAGTTGTGAAGATTGAACAGATATCATATCCAATTAGTTAGCATGTATATAACATATTTTTCAATCATAGTCACGAAGAAGGAAAGCACAAAGTAACGCTATTTGAATTCATATGTTGAATAATTATGAGGGAAAAGAAAAGGATATCAGTATAAATTAACAAATAATCAATTTATCTAATTTCTTCTGTGGGTGACTTTAAAGACATCTATGGGAGATTTTATTTTTATTAATGAACGTAAATAGAAAAGTTGAGCAGTTTTTCTTGTGGATGAATATTTAATCATCTACAGGATTTTTTTAAATGGGCTAGTAATTGAATTAATAAAAATTGAAAAAATTCGTTTTTGATTTATTTTTGTGAGTTAGAAATTGCAAAATCTGTGGGAGGTAGTTCCGAGTACTGTATCAAGAGAGTTGAAGTTTTGTAAGATTAATTACTAATGATAAATTTCTAAATTTACCTATTAAAACAAATAAAATTATTGTAACTTTTTAACGCATGTTATTACTTAGTCTGAGTTTATACTGGAAAATACAATATATGAGCAGCAGAATCGCAACAACTTATGCATTTGGGCAATATCTTATCATAATGAAAAATAAGTAAATCTTATTTTTTAGGTGCTGTTTTCTAGTCAAAGTTATAAATGTCTATCTACTTCCTAAGTAGTTCAGTGGTCAAAATTATAACTTTTAGGTAGTAGCGCTACTCTACGAGAACGCTCCGCGTACAGTTCAGACAGCGCTACTACGAGCCTAATACAGCTATTTTACATTTCGTTACATAGTGAGATTTTTTCTCACCTACTTACCATCAGATTAATGAAAGACAATAAACAACTTTTAGATAGTTTACTAGCAGAAATGGAACGTGCTATCGGACAGCTTAGACAAGATTTAAAATCAGATTCATCTTTTACAAATTTAATGGATCAATTCAAGCTTCTGTTAGCAACTGGTATTTCGTCACTCGAACAAGAGCAAGAGCTAGAGCAGAAACGGCAAGTACTCAATCATATCGCTCGCTTTATTAAAGAAAAAGTTGCTCCTAATCAGGATAAATTCGATATTTATCTGAGTGCAGCTTATTTTCTTTGTAGAGAAGAAGATGAACGTCTACAAATAGAGGAAACTCCTTCTCAGAAAACACAAAGTGTGATCTCAGCCGCCGAAAAATGTTTAATTGCAGTCAAAGTTCATTATGAAAAGTTGAATGACGAGGGATTATACTCGCGGAAAACTGAGATTTTTTATATTAAGGCGAATGATGACAAACCTAGTGTAATGCGAGTTGAAGAAGAGATTAATTGGCAATCTCTAACTTCCGATATTCGTGATTTTTTTATTAGAAAAGGTGAAAACAAAATATCTTTCCAAGTTTATCCTTCACAAGAGTAATCATGCCAGAAATAATTATTGCAGAAATTATTGGTCAATTGCTTTATCTCGTTGCAGAAACAGCCATAATATTTTGGAATCAGTTGCTGGAATGGGTTTATATTAATGTGGTTATTTGGATTGAAATAGATTTAAATCCTTTATTGATGGAAACTGCCAAGATAGCATTTATGGCATTGAATAAAGTGAGGAAATCTACTTATCAAATGATTCAACAGGCATGGAATACTCTTCGTCAATCTTTATTGGAAATATTCGTTGAATTTCATCTATCCTCTTCTAATATCTGGAGCAGAAATTTAACTTCTGTATTAATTAAAGTGCTAGAGTCTGGGCAAACTGTGCTTTTAAAGCGCGAAGTTGAAGAAAATGTAAGTTGGGACGATCTTCCTTCAGATGTGCGAGCAGCTTGGTTACGTTCTACCCAAACAAGTTACAAAATTAATTTCTAGATACACGTGAAAAAGAGCTTCAAGCTATGACGATGACAGATTAAATTTGCTCTAAAACTGAATAACCCCTCATCTACCTGCAAAACAAACACTAAAGCAGATAAATATGGAATTTGTAGACCTAATAAAAGCAGCACTATCTCTTACAGTAGCAGTAGTCGGAGTAATCATTACTGTTTGGCACAAAATTTTAGAATGGGCACAAACAAGTCTCTTTCCATGGTTGAAAGAAAACCTACCTCATATCGTAGAACAAGTCAAAGATGCTTTTATTTGGATAGATAATGAAGTTGCTGTACCAATTCGCCAAATAGTCAAAAAGGCTTGGGAAAAATTACGTAACTACTTACTTCAAACAGTAACCGAGTTTGAACGTCGCACAGAAAGCATTTGGGTAAGACGTATTACTTCATTCGTTATTCAAAGACTCGAACAAGCTCAACCAAAAGTCAAGAAAGTTGTCATTGAAGAAGATGTCAATTGGGACGAATTACCTCCAGACGTAAAAAAATTCTGGATTCGAGATGGAAGACAAAATCTTGAATTAGATGTGACTCAAATTCGTGATAAAGAGATTGAAGAATTAAAGTTCACCGATTAATTAAATTACTCTTTATTGGAGAAGTTATATGAAAATTGATACTTTAGTTTGGGTTGGGTTAACAACAATTGCTATTGGATCAGCGGCTTTTTTACTAAAGCATTTTGCAGATCGAATAGAAAAGTCAAATCAAAAAGAGATTGATACTTGGGTAGAGGAGAGCCTAGCACAAGCTCTTAGTAAAAAGCTAAATCGACCAGTACAAGAAACTTTAGCTGCGCTTCGACATCCAACTATTTACAATTCCGAATTAAATCGCGAAATTCGACAAGTTGTGCAATCTGTCCAGTTAATCTTCTCCAAAGAGTCTTCTTCTGAGTATACGGTAAAGCTATATCTACTTTACAAAGATGCTTCTACCTTCTCTACTATTATCGACAAATCATGGGATAGTTTACCAGCGATCGTTCGCAAACATTTTCTCCAAACAGGATCTCGAACTGTACGTATACCATGGGAATTTCCTGTAATTTAACTTAGCTAGCAATCAAATTGAAAATGGACAATTGGAAAATAATCCTAGGAGCTATTGCTTTAGGTGGTGGAATTTATTTTGCTTTGAAATACCGCCATAAAATTCGTGAGGAAGTAGCAAAATGGTTGCGCGATCGCGGTTTAGAGAAATCCGCTTTAACCGAAGCATTACTGGTTTTCGACACTGTAGCAGGTTCTCCAGGAGTTATTAGGAGGAAATTATTTGTCACAACTCAAGAAACAGGTGAACAGAAGCTCTCTGAAGAAAATTTCACAATGGATGAATTTAAGAAGCTTTATCCAGATATGGCTGCTGAAGTAGAAAGACGTGGACATGCTAGTAAGAATATTCTCGAAGACATTTTGTAGATGAGGAACAAAAATGCCAATTAATTGGAAACAAATAAACAATGAATCATCTGCTACGCCAAAAGATGATAAGACTAATCAAGAAACTCCTGAAATAGAAAAAGTTGAGACTTTTGTTCCTCAAGTACCAACACGAAGCCTAGATGATTTAATTGTCTCAACATCAGTACGTAGCAGAATTGAAACTGCTGTGAACCGAATTCGCTATCACGATAAACTTTACAATACCTGGAACTTAAAAAAGATCGATCCAAAGGGTAGTCATGTTGCGATTAATCTTTTTGGCGCTCCAGGAACAGGTAAAACTTTTTGTGCAGAAGCTATTGCTCATCACTTCCACAAAAAAATAATTACCGTAAATTATGCGGAAATTGAATCTAAATATGTTGGTGAAACACCTAAAAATATCACAGCCGCTTTTAGAAAAGCACAGGAGACAGATTCGGTTTTATTCTTTGATGAAGCTGATTCTATTTTAGGAAAGCGTCTAACCAATGTTACTCAAAGCGCAGATCATGGAGTTAATGTAAGTAGAGCAGTAATGTTGCTTCAATTAGATAGCTTTGAAGGCATAGTTATTTTTGCATCTAACTTACCAGAAAATTATGATGGAGCTTTTGTTAGAAGAATTTTGGCTCATATTGAGTTTGAGTTACCAGATTTGGACTGTCGTTTAAAACTGTGGAAATATTTGTTACCAGAAGAAATACCTCTATCACCCGATGTCACACCACAATGGCTAGCTAGTGAGTCGGAAGGATTAGCTGGAGGCGATATTTTGAATGTTGTTAAATTATCTGCTTCTCAAGCAGTAGCGCGGAATGGTAATAAGTGCCGAGTTTTTCAAACTGACATTTTAGAAGCAATTGCCCAAGTTCGTAATAGTAAGGAAAAAATAGCAGTAAATCCTATCCACCAACCTACCGTTATCAAGGAAACAGTAATTCAGCCGGATGAATTACCAGATGATGTTCGTCAACGTTACGATTCGGAAGTATCTAATCCTTCCGAAGCCTTACCTAATGATAATGAATAACAACACGCTAGAGATATAGGAACAGGAATGGCCGCGATTGTCACAATACCCTGGTTAGTGCCGTACACTCCGCAGTCTTATTTTTACCTTAAAAACTAGTCAAAAGCTCACGTGCCCCTACAAGAAAATATGCCAGTTGCGTAAGTTCTAAGGAGTATATTGAACATCATCATAACGAACTTGAGAAGTACAACTGGCTTTTTATCAAATTTTCGTTTTTTCGCTGTTTAAGGAAGATGCTTAATTGTCATTAAGGAAAATATTTGTAAATATCCTTTCTTTGCAACGCTCTAACAAAAACATGTTAACCCTCCAGCTGTAGTCACTAATTCTAATGCGATAATAATCACCATTTTTTTATATTATTAATTTATCCAAGATTTTCTGCATTTTCAACTTCTTCAATTACTTTTTGTATTTTTTGCAGCAAAATTTCATCTCTAATTTTCCTTAAATCTTTTTCAAAGCTTTTTCTGAATTCAAGATTCATGGCTTATTTCGCAGAATATTAAAAATCGCTTCTCGACTTACCGTTTCCGTATTTTCACCTTCTTTGATAGCTTTTGCCAAAGCTATATCTTCAATAACTTCTGCGAATAAATCAGAAAATACTTCTTTATTTTCTTGGATTACTTCAACCAATACGGTTTTAAATATTTGCTTAATTTGATCTGAGTCAAGATTCAATTCTGTCATATTATTGGCTTGAATACACTTTGAATCGATGTTAGCACGCTCGAATAGATTAAAGGTTCAAGGTTAAAGGTTATAATTATTCTCCTTGTCCCCTTGTCCCTTTGTCTCCCCATCCCTCCATTCCCCAATCTTTATTAATCCAAACTACTCACCGCTTCCATAAACTGTTGCGACACAAAAGGTAAAATTTCTCGACTTTTAGCGTTTAATTTCCCTTCAGTAAATACAATTAATAAGTAAGGACGCTTATCTGGTATTTCAATATAAGCTGCATCGTGAAACACCGAAGAAGTCCAACCACCTTTTGACCAAATTTTTGCTGACTGTGGAAGAGCACCACCCAAAAAACCCGTAACTTGGTTTTCTTCAACATCTTGTGGTAACTCTTCGGGATTTAAACTGCGCTTCATGATATTCATCATTTCTTGGGAACGGGTGGCGCTGACTGCAACCCCGCCGACAATCGCGTGCAATAATCTGGCGATCGCATTGGTAGTTAACATATTGCGATTTTCTAATAACTCTCCGTAAAATGCCCGTTCTCTTCCGTAAGGACCATCACCCCAAGTTTTTTGACATACATTTACTGTCTGTAATTCTTCCCATCCCAAGGACTGTAAATAGCGGTTGACAATATTGCGCTGCTTTTTCCAAGTTTCAAATGGTCCTGGCGGTAATTCCGGACCTGAAGTGGTGCCGGTTAATACGTCTACAATCAAACTTGTGGCATCATTACTCGAATCCACAATCATATCCCGCATGGCTCGGTCTAACTCTGCCGAACTTTCAATCATGCCTTTTTGCTGCCATTCATGTACCGCGAGTAAATAAAATAACTTAATTACAGAAGCCGGATAAATTGTTTCTGAACCGCGATAAGTAAAACCACGTACCCGATGACTCCAAAAAGCATCCGGAGTTAAAGCTCCACCCGTATTTACAGGTACCGGTGGGTCGTAGATAATCCAAGTTAAAGCAATTTGGTTACGAGCTAACGTAGGAAATTTAGCCCAAGTAGCCTCTAAAATACCATTACCAAGTTGTTCGAGTTGTTCGTCGTGCTTAAAGAAAAACATAGCCACCGTCCGATTGTGAATTAAACTTTGTTGTCAACACTTACAGATTGTTATGGTTTCTCAAGAGGAATTGCAAGCAAACGTTGAATACGTAACACAAGCCGATTTGAATATCTACGATTCCCCCGAATGTCAGGATTTGGCTACTCAAGCGGAGAAAGGTAGATATTTACGGGTAATGGTAGAAACTTTAAATCCAACTTCGGTACGGGTATGCTTATGTGAAGATGATTATCCTGGTTGGCTGGCGATCGCCGATTTGAATTTTTTATCCCCAGCGGTTGAACCATTACAAGTTAAATCATTTTCAGAAGCTGAAATAAAGCAACTAATACCCTCCGTTATCGCCTTTACTCAGCAAGCCATGGAACAACCAAATTACTACCTCTGGGGTGGTACTGTAGGACCAAATTTTGATTGTTCGGGATTGATGCAAAAGGCGTTTGCTTCAGTGGGAATTCGCATACCCAGAGATGCTTACCAACAAGAACCTTTTGTGCAACAAGTTTGTACTGTAGAGAATTTCGATCCACAATCATTACAGGTTGGCGATCTAATATTTTTCGGCACCCCTCAAAGAGCGACTCACGTAGGGCTTTATTTGGGAGATGGTAAATACATCCATAGCTCTGGCAAGGATAAAGGACGAAATGGTATTGGAATTGATTGTCTTTCGGAACAGGGAGACGAGGTTAGTCAGTCGTATTATAAACAGCTACGAGGCGCAGGAAGAGTGGTAAGCAGTTACATCCCACAAAAAGGCTAAGGATAAAAATAATGATGAGAAATGGGTTTGTTTCTGGAAGATTACTTGGAGAAGAAGGTGCAATGACTTCTATTCCCGATGTTTCGGTGGTAGTTCCGGTGCATAACGAAGTAGAAAGTTTACCTCATTTACTAGAGGCAATTTCATCTACTTTGATTGAAAGTAATTTAAGTTACGAAATTATTTGTATTGATGATGGTTCTACGGATGGTTCCGTACAACTGCTTAAAGAACAAGCACGATCGCGCCAGGACCTCAAAAGTATAATTTTACGACGCAATTACGGTCAAACTGCGGCGATGGCTGCCGGTTTTTACCATGCACGGGGCAAATATATTGTATCTTTAGATGCCGATCTACAAAACGACCCTGTTGATATCCCCATGCTATTAGCAAAGTTAGAAGAAGGTTACGACTTAGTAAGTGGTTGGCGTAAAAATCGCCAAGATGCAGCCTTAACCCGCTTACTACCTTCTAAAATTGCTAACTGGTTAATTCGCCGCATCACCAGCGTTAATATTCATGATTATGGTTGTTCTCTGAAAGCCTATCGCGCCGAACTTGTAGCCGATATGAATTTATACGGCGAACTACACCGCTTCTTACCTGCCTTAGCCTACATCGAAGGTGCAAGAATTACCGAAATGCCCGTACGCCATCACGCACGTCGTTTTGGTAG
>JBCCSG010000109.1:0-20467 GCA_039200565.1 Cyanobacteria bacterium P01_D01_bin.50
CTGGCGCAGAGTATAGTGCATTCTCTTCAGCTACCAGCTTTTTTACTTTTTATTAATGTAAAAAATAAGATTTTGTATACCCACTATAATCTTAAACAAGTAATAAAAATACCTTTTTAAACACAAACTTTCAGTAACTAATTGTTAATATTTCTAGAGCTTTACGTGCTACATTTTCTGCTCTAGCAGATGTAACTTTTTGGTAGCGTAGAGTGGTTTGAATATTTTCATGCCCCATCAGTGCCCGCAATTCTTCAATACCCATTAAACCAACACGTTCTGTCGCAAAAGTATGCCGTAAATCATGGATTCTAATTCCAACTAACTCTGGGTAATTAGTTATTAACTTGCGCCAATATTCATGCACTGTACGATAGCTAATTCTACTGATAATTTTAGTTACCGGTTGTTGCGCTGTAAATAGTGCATTTACAGTATTATGACGCTCATATTTGATATATTTATTTAATGCCTTAGCGGCCACATCGCCAAAATAACAAGTACGCTGTTTATTACCTTTCCCAACTACTTGAAAAGTATACTTAGTAAAATCTATATCATCTATGTCTAATGCTAAAAGCTCTGCTATGCGGCAACCTGAATCATGTAACAGGTGTACTATCGCATTCATACGTAAATCGTTTGCAACAGTTTTGTATAGTAAATTTAATTGCGTTTGAGTTAAATATCGTATTGTTCCATCAGTTTTATGTTCCCCCTTTTCTGGGTTTGGCTGACGTTGTTTTAAACCACGAATAGGATTGAACTTAATATAACCTTGCTCTACAGCAAAATTGAATAAACTTTGTAGTATCGCTTGGTACTTACGATGAGTTGTATAGCTACAATGTTCTAAACTTTTTAAATACTCAATTAAAGTTTGCTTACTGATAATTTCAATTGCCCAACTTCCGTATTCAATAAGTATTGGTTTCAACGCCAACTCATAAGTACGTCTGGTACTTTTTGCTAAACCCGGACGTGATAAAAATTCAGTAATAACAGTGGCTAAAGTAACACTCAATTTAAAACTAATTTATGTAATTTTTATGTCGAAAATAATCATTATTTAATATATCTTTTTTAGAAGAATAATGACTACTTTTAATGGACACTTTTAACACTCCTTTACCACAAGAAACAGTAGGGAACTACATCAAACGGTTGCGTCTGGAATTAAAGATGAGCGGAGCCGGAGAAGCTCCGCCTCCGGCCAGAATCAGTTAGCCAGCGCAGCCGATATTCATCTACATTCCCTGGGCAAAATAGAACGAGGTATTACTACTCGATTAAGCCACAAAACCCGTCGGGGATTGGCTAGGGCTTTATCAATACCAAGCGAGTACTTAGAAGCAATTTGTAACGGTTCCGAAATACCGCAACCATTTAACAGTATAAAATTTTGTCCTAAATGCTGGACTCCAGGAACGCCTACAGAACCAATTTGGAACGATATTAGGTCATTTTACTGCTTTATGTGTGGACATGAGCTTATTTCTCATTGTATTAAATGCGGAAAGTCAGTAAGAACTTTTCAGCACTCCTACTGTCCTTATTGTGGTTTTTACTACAAAAATACAATTACTGAAATTGATAGTAAGAAAACGCCACATAAAAAAATTTTTAAAAATAAGAAAAAGTAAACGTTTTGTTTTATATCTATAAACGTAATAACAGTATGGGCAATCCATTAATATCAGAGTGACATCTATAGAACGTACTGCTTACCCAAGATTTAAGCGTCAATTTACCACCAAAGAACTTATTGAAATTTATACGCCAACCAATTCAGAAATTGCTTTCGCTTACAGTACTACAAAGGGTGAAATTAATATTCTTAATCTACTTGTTATATTAAAATCATTTCAAAGACTGGGCTATTTTCCATCTATTTCAGATATTCCACTAAAAATAATAAACCATATTCGCAGTCATTTAAAGCTTAAAGATGATATTGTTTTAGGATATAAAAGCAAGAAAACAATGTATCGACATCGGACAGCTATCCGTTCATATCTTCAAGTCAAATCTTTCAATCAAACTGCGCTACATTTAGCAGTATCAGCAGTAAATGAATCTGCGGCTATTATGGATAATCCTGCGGATTTAATGAATGTCGCTATTGCCGAATTAATTAAAAATAGATATGAATTACCAGGATTTAATACCCTAAATAGATTAGTACGTCGAGTTAGGAATTTAGTCAACCAAAACTTATTTAAGCTGGTACTGAGTCGCTTAAGCAATGACTATCAACAACGCTTACTTGACCTGTTAGAGAATCATCCAGTTGAATATAGAAGCCTCTACAATAATATCAAATAACTTCCTAAACGACCAACTCGTAACCATCTCAATGATTTAATTGTACATTTAATTTGGCTTGATTCTTTAGGAAATACTAAACCATTACTTGCTGATATTACAGCAGCAAAGATTCAACACTTTGCAGCCGAAGCAAGAGTGTTAGATGCAAGTGAAATTAAAGAATTTAATTTACCAAAACGTATTACTCTTATATTATGCTTGATTCACTCGGCGCAAGTGACGACGCGAGATAATTTGGTTGAAATGTTTCTCAAAAAAATGCGTCTAATACATAATAACGCTAAAAAAGAATTAGAGCTTATTAAACAAAGATATCAGGAGACAGTTGAAAAATTGCTCGGAGTTTTTGGAAATGTTCTTCATGTATTTGTTGATGAAGAACAAGCATTAACTAATATTGAGAAGGTCGATAACACAAATATACTAGATTTAACAGATAAAGTAGAGCAAGTTAATCAGTTATTCATTACAGAAGGTGGTGCGGAACAATTATTGATTGAATGTGAGGCGATTAATGCTTATAAGGGGAATAATTATTTACCCCTACTATGGCAATTTTATAAAAGTCACCGCAGTACTTTCTTTCGATTATTAAATGCTTTGCAGTTTGAATCAACCACGAGCGAACAAAGTGTAGTTGAAGCATTAAATTTTATTCTAGAAAATCAGTCAAAGCGAGGCCATTATTTAAGAAATGTTATTGACTTAGATTTAGAATTTGCTTCTCCTCAGTGGCAGAAGCTTTTATTTGTTGAGCAAGGAAACAAAACTAAAATTGTTCGTCGCCATCTGGAAGTTTGTGTTTTTTCTTACTTGATGGCTGAATTGAGGTCGGGTGATATCTGCGTTATTGGTAGCGAAAATTATGCTGACCACCGAGAACAGTTATTACCCTGGTCAGAATGTTTACCATTAATTGACCAGTATTGTGAAGATTTGGGTTTTGCACCGAATGCAGATGGTTTTGTTGACCAGATGAAGGAATGCTTGACCGATACAGCTTCCCATGTTGATTCTGGTTATCCCGACAATCGGCAACTTGTAATTAACGATAATGGTGAACCTGTATTAAAAAAGTCACTGCGTAATGATTTAACCCCCGAAGCTAAGACTTTGCTCCAAGCTGTGGAAGAACGGTTTCCAGAACGTAATTTGATTGATATCTTGAGAAATGTTGACTATTGGACTAATTTTACACGTCATTTCGGACCATTGAGCGGAAGTGACCCAAAAATTGAGCGAGCTACAGAACGTTATTTGCTGACTAGTTTCACTTATGGTTGTAATTTGGGACCAACTCAAGCCGCAAGGCATATGCGAGGTGTCGTGAGTGCGAAGGAGATATCATTTGTTAATCGCCGTCATGTAAGTGTAGATAAGTTAAATGCAGCCACGAGATGGAGCCTTAAAAAATGGGCAGGCTTATTATAGAGAGATGCCGGATACACCACGAGTTAATTTGTTTTAAAGCCTGCCCATTTTTTTACGGAAATTGTAACACTTGTGGATATTATTAATCGCTACAACCTTTTAAAGCTTCCGGGTATTTGGGGTGATGGGACAACCGCTGCTGCGGACGGGACTAAGTATGAACTCTATGAAGAGAATCTGCTGTCTGAATACCATATTCGATACGGTGGATACGGAGGTATTGCTTACCACCATGTTTCTGATACATATGTAGCTTTATTTAGTCATTTTATTTCCTGCGGCACCTGGGAAGCTGTTTATATTATCGAAGGTTTATTAAAAAATTGTTCTGATATTCAACCTCATACTATTCATGCTGATACTCAGGGACAATCAACACCTGTGTTTGCATTATCACATATGTTGGGTATTAAATTGATGCCTCGAATTCGGAATTGGAAGGATTTAATTTTCTTCCGCCCAGATAAGGATACGGTTTACGAACATATTGATTCTTTATTCAAAGATACAATTGATTGGGATAAAATTAAAAACCACTGGCAAGATATTTTACAAGTTGTACTTTCAATTCAAACTGGTAAGATTTCGAGTGCGGTGTTGTTACGAAAACTGGGAAACTATAGTCGTAAAAACCGACTATATCAAGCATTTCAAGAGTTGGGACGAGTAGTAAGAACGGTATTTCTGTTGCAATATATTTCGGATATGAAGTTGCGAAAACAAATCACAGCCGCAACGAATATTGTTGAAGCTTATAACGGTTTCTCGAAGTGGTTTTTCTTCGGTGGTTTTGGTGTTATTTCTAATAATGACCCTATTGAGCAAGAGAAGATTATTAAATATAATGACTTGATTGCTAACGCTGTTATCTTCCACAACGTTGTTGATTTAACCAATGTATTGCGGGACTTACTAAAAGCTGGTTATTCGATTACTCGTGAAGATGTAGCAGCGCTAAGTCCTTATATGACCAGTCATATCAAGCGTTTCGGCGATTATCTAATTGATATGGAGACTGTGCCGAATTTATTGGATGATGAAGGACTTTTGGTTTTAGCTTGAGCAATTGTCAAAGTATTGCAGAGCAAGGGTTGTAGAGTTATTGTTACATAACTTTACAACGTGTCCCATTTTGCGCGTATCCCGGCTTTCCCCCAATACGATAAGAAATTCTTTGAGAACATTGAGTGGGGGACGGATTTCCCCCAGAGATGCGGAAGTGAAGCTAGTCATTATCCGCTCCTATTTGGAGTTGCCGTATTGCCTCTTGCTTGAGTGCTTCTAATCTCTCTTTCTCTTCTGGTGATACTTCTCCAACTGCATTTTTTAGTTCCGAATGCTGCTGTTGTTTAACTTGTAGTGTGAGTGTTTTTATTGATACTGATTCATCTTCTGTTTGATAGTTAGGTATGAAGCCACGACGACGGTACAGAAACCGGAAGTGGCGTTTATCTTGCGGGGGTAATTGCTTCCATACTTCTTTATTCCATCCAGGGGGGATGTAGTTTGTCCTTGAAGCTGGGAGTAGATATTGTATTTGGGATTGGAGTTGAGCATTAGCGGAACTTAACGAGGTTATCGCACGAAGAGCTGCTTCTAGCTTATTTTCTACTTCTGTAATTCGTAAGTTTAGCTCAGAGCTTTGTATCTCCTTAGCTTTATCAAATGCTTTAACTAATTGGCGCTTGCACTGTCTGACCTTTTCGGTATTGCGACTGTAGGTCATCAACAAAGTTGCTTGAGGTTCCGTTAGTAATGCGTATTTCGCTGTATTGCTTGCCCCAACTGAGTTGGTGACAGTCTCCGTTTGAAACGCGACCTGTCCCCAATCAGCTTCAATCTCATCAATATACTTATTTAATGTTGCCAAAAAGTTTTTATGCTTGATTTCTAACTCTTGAGCAATCAACCGAGAATCAATAACTAGAATTCCGTGGAGTTCAGTAACTGATAAGGATTGATCGAAGTCTTTCATCTTTCTGCCTCAACTACTTTTAAAATGTGATTGCAAAATTGAGGCGCACAAATTACTAGAATTATGCAATAATTAGATATGCAACTATTATGCACTTATATCTATAATTAACTGTGCGCTTGTACCTATGTGGCTATAATTAAGCGTCTGTGTGATATTTTTGCGACCTTATCTAATTTGTTCAGGAAAACAAATCACACCTCAGTAAAAGCACTCCATCAGGGAAGATCGGGAGTGCTTTACTTTTGGTATTTTCTATACAGCCCCGGCTAAAAATTGAAGCCTTTGACAGCTCGGTTTAGCTTGGCAGGTGCCTACTAGGCTGAGTGGAGTATACCATAAAATACGAATGTATACAAAACTAATCCGCCTCCCGAGCGTGGGGAGGCGGAATTTCCTTGATGGTTTTAGTTACTGAATTATGCCATCGCCTGAGAGATTCATTTTCTTCTCTCAGGCGGCTAATTCCCCCAGTTTGTTAGAAATAGCCGCTTCTGTTTGTTCTTGTCTTTCTTCGAGTTCTTTCAGTTTCTTCTCAATCGCCAGTATCTTCGCGTCGGGCGTGTTTAGCGATTGGGCGCTTCCCACATACCTGACAACTAAGGCTCGGATAGCTTGGGAAACTTTCAAGCCTTCCATCTCAGTTTTTTTTACGAAAGCCTCATATTCTTCTGTAGTACACCTCCCTTGAATAAGTTTTTCAAGCGGCTCTTCTTGTCTTTTCTTGCCCATAAGCTTCACTCGTCTACTTCTGTATACATAAGTATAGCTAAAATTCTTCTGACCTTTAAGGAACAAGAGTTGCAGGTCTTGCTTTTGTATACGAATATGATATTATGTATACAAGGTATACGAAAAATCTTCCTTTAGGAAAGCGTCGTTCAGTTACAAATGCACTCCAAATCTATTCTCGTAAGTTAATACCAATGACAATACCAACACCATTAAACGTCCGAGCAGAAAACCTAGCCAGTCAAGCGATGGAAGCAGCAGGTGAAGCTGCGATATTACTCAAAGAAGGCGATCGCGAAGCAGCACAAAAATCCGTTGACCAATCAATCGCTTATTTACAGCAGTGCAAAATTTACATCAACCAATTGATAAAAGCTCAAGTCAAGAGCGTACCTCAAAAAAAATAGGAGTCGCGACACTAATCAAATGCGACTCCCATCTTACATAACACAAACATTATGACATACCCCGAAACACTTAAAGCAATTAGTATTCACGCTCCCCATGCCTATGCCATTTGCATGGGAATTAAAGATACAGAATACCGCTCTAGAAATACCAAGCAACGCGGCTGGATTTTAATTCACGCTTCAAAGTCAAAAGCATCGGATAAGTTTTTTGACGAATACGGCATTGATAAAAACACCGTTAAACGTGGAGCAATTATAGGAGCAGCTTATCTGTCTTCCTGTAGATGGTCAGAAACCGATAACGCTTATTCCTATAGGCTTAGAGAACCGATACTTTTTGATGAACCAATAGAAGATATCAAAGGATGTCAAGCAATATTTTGGGGAGCGAAAACACCCTCTAAACAAGCGGCTTTCGAGAAAGCTTGGAACTACATCCAGTCTGGAACTCAACCAAAAGACATACTACCAAAATCAGAAACTCAAGAATTACCAGAGAATTCAAACGCTAATACGGAGGTCGAACAAAAAGCTGAAAATGTAATAACCGAATCGGAGCTTCAAGAAGCGATAGAAGCGGATACGAGACAAAAACCGATTGAAATCCCAGGCTATAAACTGGAAGTCATAGATAGTCCCTTGGAGCGGGATTGCACAGGCTACAGAGTCTTTGACAGCCTTACCAAGGAATTTTTATTCCAAATCTATGAAAATTTCAATGGCTGGGAAAATGGCTTTACTAGACAGACCTATGAGACTCCCCAGAAAGCCATATCAATAGCTCGGAAGAAGGCTATAGAGCGCATTGAGCGTTCAATCAGCCTTGAAATCAAGCCTATCAGTATGAAAGAAGCTGATGACTATGGGGATGCCTTCATGGTCAGGAATCGGGAGAATAGCACCCATTATGTCGTCCGGCCCAGCCATCCCGATCCACATGCTCGCTGCGAATGCGCCGATACCTTGTACCGAGGAGTGGAATGTAAACACCAATTAGCTGTCAAAGAATCTCTTGAATCAACCCCTTCATGGAAGAAGCAAGCTGCACAAACTTTGGAGCGATTGCTTGACGGTGAAGAATTGATAATTGATATCGCTACTGGGGAAGCAATTCTTAAATATGAATCTGATACCCGATTTGGAGTTAATTACCTTTGCACTCGCAGAAATAATAATTCTACAAAATTAATAATGTCGGAACGAGAATTGGAGAAATATGTCTTAGATTTATACAATCCTAGAGTGGTCGAAGCATTTGGTAGCGCTAACCCCAGATTTACAACTAATAACCAATACCCAATAACTGATATCCAATTTGTATCACCCGATGGTTTCTACAATTGGGAAGCCATTATGAAGGGCGAAACTATTGCCACAATAAGCTATGATTCGGAACATTTGACTCAGCCATACGAAATCTCAGTAGGTTCTCAGGTAGTTCACCGAACCAATACCCAAAGCAAAGCGGAAAATTACATCCGATGGCACTACAAAAATAAAACTTTACCAATAATAGAAAAAGAACCTACAGAACAATGCAGCATTGAAGACTGTAAGTTTATTGAAGAAAGAGGACAGCAATACGCCTTCCGAATTGACAATCATTTAATTGGATATATTTGGGTTTCTTCAGAAGGGATTTGGCGGAATAGCAATGGAGTCAATTATGACGATTGGCGCGATTGTGGACTAGCCTTGGCTAAGCTAATCCGCAATGATTTGTATGAGATGGTAGCCGCGTAGTAAATATTATGAGTAATCGAATTTACTACATTATTGACAATTACACTCATTCAGCTTCCAGGTATTTTAAACAGGATTATAAAGAACCAATTACTTATTTTCTGAAAAAAATGCCAGATAAAAGATTAACTAATGATTGCTTTACTAAAGATAGAAACCAAGCAATTATTTATGAATCTTTTTCTGAAGCCAGAAAGAATCTAAAAATTATAAGAAAAATCAGAGACCAATCAAATTCTAGTTATTTCTATGAATTTGTTATTGCTCGTGTAAGTCGATTCCAAGGAGATGAAATGTCAGATTTAATACCCAAAAACGTAAACGGAAGTTTGCAAATAAAATCAATGGATGATTTAAGCAGACTATCAGTAATGCTTGCGAAAAGTGGGTACTTTACTGATAGTAAAGAAGCAGCTCAATGTGGAGTAAAAGTATTGGCTGGTCTAGAAATGGGATTTGGCGCTACAGCAGCCATGAGTGGCATTCATATTATTAAAGGGAAGCCTACTATTGGTGCAAATTTAATGGCTGCAGCAGTTAAAAGAAGTGGTAAATATAATTATCGAGTCAAAGAGCATTCAAATACAATTTGCACCATTCTTTTTTTTGAAAATGGTGTAGAAATTGGCGAATCTTCTTTCACTTTAGAAGATGCCCAAAAAGCAGGTGTGGGGGGGAATGATAATTGGCGAAAATATCCTCGAAATATGTTATTTTCTCGGGCACTTTCTAATGGGGTAAGGTGGTTTTGTCCGGATGTTTTGATTGGGGTAGCTGCTTATACACCTGAAGAAATGGGGGCGAATGTTGATGAAGACGGCGATGTTGTTAATGTAAGTTTTACCACTCCAAGGATTGAAGAAAAACCCGTCAATGGTAACACAATGATATCTGATGAGCAGACTTTTGACCGTAGTTTAATTAATGCCGAAATTGAATCGTTAATGAGAAGAAAAAATATTTCAGTAGAAATAGGAAGAAAAATTTTGTTCGATTTGTTTAGTGTTAAAGGTCGGCAGCAACTTTCTGACATTCAACTTTCTCAATTTTTAGATTATTTGAAAACTAGTAACCAGTCGTACGGAGATCAAGGAATGCAAGCACTAAAAAAACAGAAATTTCCCCAACATAACGAAATTATTAGACAAATTAGAAGTTTCACAAAACATACTACTGCTTGGGTACGCGCAAAGTGTAAATACTTTAAGGGTTCTGAGCCTGCAGATACTCAAAATATATGGGAAATCGCGGCCTTAATGCTCGCTGAACATAGTTTTAACACTGGTTTGACGGTTTCAGTCCAAAAAACCTTAAATGAGATTATAAACGATCTGAAATCTCAGGGTAGTTATGAAAAAAAATTAAATTATTGTTTGGTGCGTCTTCAGCACCCTTGGATACACGAGAAATGATAGGCGAATATCTTTAAGCCCATATATGCTATAAGAATTTTATGTACGCTATTTTTGATGAATCCTGGACATTTATAGATTCAAATGGGAATAAATATAATTCCATTGAACCTGATGTAAAAATAGATTTCTATGTAGTTAACAATATAAAATATTACTCCAAAGGTGAAGTAAAAAGAATAGTCCAATCCATTGCTAGTGTTCTTGGGAAAAGCCAAGCCCAACTAATTGATGAAATCGGCGAACATGACGAGATTGCACCAAATCCAAAATATAAAAATGCCGGAGTAATTAAATTATTTAGATGCGACCGGATTGATTCAATTATTCCTTTTTAATTATCATATGAACACTAATCAATTCAATTATTCTTTATAAGTAAACCGACAGATTTTAATTATGAATAAAATGAAAAAACAACTACAAAAACTTCAAGAGATGGGAATTTGGAATTCATTAGCTATATTCTCAAGTTAGGCAACAGCTATAAGTATTAGCATATTTACTATTTCTGGAGTTTTATTAATAGCCTTATCACTAACCGAAAATAAAACTCCACAAACACTAAAAAGATGGGAGCATCCCAATAACTCATCTGCATTAACAAATAAGTAAGTTATTTTGACGTTACCTATTTTTGATAAAGCATTGTACTTGTGATGATTTCCCCAACATCGGCGGACATTTACGCTACGTCCTATGTATTGCACAGCACCCTGTGAATCAATAGCAAAATAAATTGCTGGTTTTCTAGGGAATGCTGCTTTTCTTCTAATGGCAACTAAGGAAGCGTTTTTATATCAAGCGTTTCAGGGTTAATTGTCATAATGATTGCGCTATGCCGCATCTTTCTTTTTTTTAAGGTTTAGAAGAATCTTTTAATCTTTCCTCCAGAAGCTTAGAAAAATCTTTTGAGTTAATTAGTTTTTCTATCTGCTCTTTCACGACTTCGGTCATGCTTGTTCCTTTAAGCTGGCAGTACAGTTTAAATCTTTCTTTTAACTCGGTAGGTAGGTAAAGCCTTACCAAATCTTGTCCTGTTCTTTTTTCTGGCATCCATAATAATTCTATAACTGTAAAGTCCATGATATCTACACTGTTACTATATTCTCAATTGCCTTTGTAGGGGTTGATGTTTCTGTACCCTACAAGTACTATAAACTTATCACACAAATCGAAAACCACAAATGGTTAATCTTTTATGACTTCCCAACAACAGATAAGAGTTGTTGTGCCTAAATCGGTAGCACCAATTGCTCTGGAACTGGTACACAGCCTAGGACTAAGCGATTTATCTAATCTATTTGGAATCCTAATTACTAGGTATGCCCAACACCTACGCTCCACTTGGGTATTACCAACAATGGCTTATCCAATAGGGCAACATGTAATGCAAACTGTAGCGCCCTCACAGCAACACTTTCAGCCTGTGATGATGCAGCAATCTACAGCTGTACAAGTATCAGCCAATAATTCCCAAGCACAAGTGGAACCACAACCACAGCCACAAATGGCATATCAAGAACCTCAAATTTTTGACCCCGTTATCGAACGTATGGCCAAACTAGTTGAAGAATTTTAGAGTAATAACAATGCAAACAATATCTGATTTACGCCAACAGCTACAACTTATAAGCGAAAAACTAGAGGAACTATCCCACACAAGTGCATTTCAAGCACTTAACCAAGATTCCCAAATAATGTGTGATGTGTCCTTAGCTGACTCATGGCAGGGTATTGAAAGTGCAATCTCACTTTTAGATTCCCAGTATTCAATTACAACTTTTCAGAACTAAAAAAAGACTTCTGCGATGGTGCAGAAGTCAACCCAAAAATTCAAGTGACTTCAAAATATCACGATGTCGAAATCAACTAAAACCAGTTGGTGGTTAATGTCATCAATCAACCGCGAATTGATTACAATAGCGCACGCAAAATCGAAAGCTAAGAACAAGTGCAAGCTCAACTTTAGTCCATTAATTGAATCATATTGTGTCCGCATGGGTTGGTGTTCTAAATCGTTTGATGGTTATGCAATGAAATATACACTACGCTCAGGATTCACTCCAAACCAAGCCCATGTAAGACAAGCTGTTGCAGACCTTTCCAAATAAAAAATAAGCACCACGAAGTGTATCGAAGCAGGTGCCTAACACCAAAATAATGATGGAAAAATTACCATGTTTATCTCAGCATATCCAATGGAATTTTTATTCCTATTCACTTCGCTTTTGTTACTAACGATATTACCGGTACTTGCAGATAAATAGTTCTACTCAGTAGATTAAATGAGCTTTCAGGTATAAAAATACCCGCCTCAAATACACCAAATCTACTCTCTCAAAACTTTTCAAAAAAGCGGAGTAATAACAATGCCATTCGACTCAAAGGACTTTAACCTAGACCAACTCGATATCATCGAGGATGGTTCACTTGTTCCCACTAGCAACTATTACAACACCCCAGACAACAACACCTCTGACTGGAAAATAAAAACAGAATTAGCTGATGGTAGGGACCACTGGGAAAACTGTGATTCTGACTTACTCCCAGACCGCTGCTTAACCTTATACGACAGCGGAATTGACTTTGACCTTTACCAATTCAACGAAACGACTGACAACTGGGAATTTGTCGAGGCTCCAAGTCCCTATACTTTAATCGAAGATTTAGACGAATTACCTAACCCACTACCACATGGTCAGTTATTACCACAGTTAACTGGTGATGTTGATGATGAGTTGATTTACCAAATTGCTAATACTGGCGATCGCGATTTGTTACATGAAATTAACCACCTAGAAGCTCGTGAAAAAGCAGCTCGAATTTTGGACAATTTGCATGAGTGTGGTGCCTGGGATACTACCGACGATATTTTTGACGATGGTTTGGGTGGAATGGTTGTTTGTGGGACTTACCTTCCAGCAGACGAAGCTAGAGCGCTTTGGGAAGATGGCAAGTTATCTGAGGAGTTAGACGAACTGATCGAAAATGACAACAACATATTTTCAGACGACTTAGCTATTTAATTAACTAGTCCGCAGAAAGCATCAATATAACTTGCATAGGATTAATCATGACCAAAAAAGTTAAAGACCATATCTCTGGAATAGCACCTGGTAGTTTAAATGCTGCTGATACTCTATTCGGGATAGACGCGAAAGGATTAAAAAACCTTGACCCACAAGCGCTAGCCGCGCTAAAAGACCTGCAACAAGACGCTAAATGGTGGGCTAAAAATGGACGCAAGATACAGCAACAGATAGCCCTGATTGCGGCAGGTACAGCAGAGAAAAACGTTACTTTAGCTCAAATAGCGGAGGTATCCCAGAAGTATGGTAAGCCAATAATCGCAGCTAAATATAAGTCCGCGCTGAATGAAAAGAAATTCCACAACTTCCTCACAGAAACCAAGGATAAAGCCGCTCATCAACTGGGTATGGAAAATGCCAGACATTCCTCTCAAATGCAGTTCCAGCAAGCCAATCAGAATTTACAACGTCAAATATTCACAGCCAACATTCAATTACGCGCTAACCAGTTGAAATTAAAGGCAGATGCTGCAAATGAACAGTTAAAAGAGAAACACCAGGACTTCAAATTAACAGCAGCAATGAACCTGGGGAGTAAAGCCCCATTTCTACCTCGACCAAACGATGTACAACAACCATTTTTACCACAAACGCCAACACCAACTGACGACCTGTCCGCCCATACCGTTGGTGCAACGGCTACAGGTAGAGGATTATTTGGTTTTATTAGTCGAGGGATAGAAAAAGTACGTAAATTCTTCGGTATCTAATTTTAGTCGGCTGGTGTTAGCGGCACCAGCCAAGCACAAAAAAGTTGTAATTTTATTATGGATAATTTTTTAGAAGAATTGGATACGTTAATTAACGCTCCACAAGAAGAATCAGACGTAACTCCTACACAAGTTAATACAAATACACAATTAACTAATCCTGAAGAATACGACTGGCACCAAACAGCAGCAGAACAAAAAGATTACCAAGCGTTAAACCAAGAAATTGAACGAGACAGATTTATCCAAAAGACCACGGTAACAATTTCATCTGGCTTAACCACATTAGGTGGGGGTGCTGCACTTGGTAACTGGGTATTAGAAACAACATACAATCCGCAAGGATATTTAATATTTTCAGGAGTTATTACAGCAGCAGTACTTTCGGGTGGATTGTCTGGCTCCAGGATGGAAGGTAAAAAGTTCTATTCTTCTCCTTGGCTGTTAAGTTCTGTAGGGGCATCGATGGGGATAGTAGGTGGGGCGTACTTCGTTTGTAAACCGTTTTTCAATGACCAAAATATTGCCACGAAAGGACATACAGCTATGACTGCTGAAATAAAAGCTATTGAAGTTAAGCCACAAACAACAACCAACAACCTACCATTAATGGCTTTTGGTGTAGTTGGAATATTAGCGATCGCAATCATGTTCCTTAAACGGTAACGGGTTTGAAGCTCGGGGTTGGTGCAACTCCAACCATTACCTTTTGTTTGCTTTATTCAAATTATGGAATTACCAAATACTCAAGCTTTACGTTCAGCAATATCAAATGTCCCTTACCGTGTAGCTGTACTGGCATCTGGTGCGATCGCAATTGGAGCATTAGCATTAAATTATACCGATAACCGCTCTACGGTTGGTTACACCCAGGTGTGCTTCAAGCCATCTGAACAAGTCAGAAACCTAAAGGGAAAGTACTGCACAGCTTCTCAGCGGCATTGGATAGCAGACCCCATATTGAAGCAATGGGAACGAAAACAACCTGAATTTTATGACAAATTAACTCGACTAAAAACATTACCACCAGAAAACAACAACAAACATTACTACGGTTTAGTAGCAATGGGTGGAGCATTGGTAATGGGTGGTTTAGCAGCGGCAAGATTAAATTTAATTAACAGATTAGCTCCTGGTTATCGTCAGGAAACACATACCCAATGGCATCGGGAAGCAGTAAAAAATAACGTTCAACGTGCAAGCGATGCAATTAACGGCAAATATATGGTTCAATCCCTGCAATATCAAAGAGAAATAGACTTGGGCAGAATGCAAGCTGGATACCTTACACCAGAAGAAATTGAAGCTCAACTAGTGCATCAGAACTACGAACAGGAGTATTTACAAGGTCAACAACAAGCATCGTTAACACAACCGGAGCAACAGCAGTTACCGGGGCAGTCAATGGAACAGGTAACTAATCCATCTGATAAATTACCCCACGAGTGGACACGTAATTTAATTAAGCAATCCGCTTTAATCTGGGGTAATCAAGGCGGTGGTAAATCTTGGTTAGCCAGGTATGCTGCGGTACTTAAGCTTAAGTCTGGTTATAAAGTCAAAGTGTTAGATCCAGATTCAAATAGTAGTGAGTGGTACGGCATACCCAGTTACCATTCCTGGGAAGATATAGAACAGCAGGTTAGGGATTACGTTGATGAAATAGAAACTCGTTTATCCACTTTTAATAACTCCTCAATGACCAACGAACAATGTCAGGAGAAGCTATTTAACGATGGTAAAGCAATCGCTTTTATTGTTGAGGAAGCTACCACCTATGGGGATTTTATTAAAGATAAAGAACTATTAGAAAAATTCGGGAAGTTGGCTTTAACTAAATCCAGAAAGCAGTTAATGCCGGTAACAGTTGTCTCCCACAATAATACACAATCCTGCTTATTTGGTATTACTGGATTGCATAATCTAGTAAAAAAAATGCTACAAGTAGAATGTTTAGCAGCGGTAGACCCAATAACCCTAAAACCAAAATCTACAGGTAAGGCAAGAATTAAATTAGATTCTAGTTTGGAATGGTTGGAAGTACAGTTACCCCGTTTAAAACAACAAATTTCTGACTTTACAAAGTGGAATGGTAGTGAGTCTAATAACACCACTGAAACTGAAGGAGAAGACAATTTAAGTCCAGAAGATAAAAACAAATTAGAAATAATGCGTTCGCTCATACAAGATTGTTGGGAAGCTGATAGCCCAAAACCAGAAAATATACAGATACAGTTATCAGAAACTGCCCAAAAAGTTTTATCAATTATCCAATCCTCTACTAAACCTACAATTAGTCTTGAAGCTATTCGTAAAAGTCGTAGATGGGGTGATAAAGGTATTAGTTTACCCGAGCTTAAAAAAGCTATTCAAGAGTTAATAACAAGCGCAAAAGTTGAAGGTGACGAAAGCAATGGCTATAGTGCTTTAAGTTAGTTCCAGGAACAGGAACAATCTGCTTAAAGGACTGTTCCGGGTAGACAAGCTGTTCCACTTGGAACTTCGGAACAGATTGACTGATAAGGATTGTAGCGTTCCAGCTTTTGTTCCAGTGTTATGATTGATCCAAATACTGTTCCAACGATTTTTATCAACATTTCAGAAGTAAAACAATAAATCTAAATCATGAATAGAATAAAAAATCAACTACAACAATTCCAAGAAATAGGGATTTGGTATTCGTTAGCTTTCTTCTCAAGCTGGGCAACAGCTATAAGTATTAGCATATTTATTATTTCTGGAGTTTCATTAATAGGCTTATCATTAACAGAAAATAAAACTCCACAAGCACTTAAAAAGGCAAATTATGGAAGCTGTGGATTTGCGGTTGGGTTTATTTTATTTGCGGCAGGAGCAGCAGCCCAGGGGGATAAAAATGCTTCATATAGAATGCTCAGATTAAGTAGTAAATGTAATTCATCTTTAGTTGAAAATGGTAATTATTTATCTTATCAATGCTTGGATTGTAAATATGCTAGCGGTAATAAGTTATTACCTTGCGCTACTAATCCTATGTTACAAAAAGATGAAGATTGTAGTTACTTTGAGAATAAATAATTACAGTAATTAAATCAGGGGAAGCTGTTTCTAGTGGTAAAGCTTGGTTAAAAATGAAGGGGGTGAACGATAAAGAAGCTGTGGAAGTTGAATTGTATAACTATCCGAAGAGTAAAAAGTTTTGATGTTAATTCAAATTAAAGGGTAAAAGAAACGGTTTGTTCCTGGCGCTTTGCTCAACTATTTAGTTCTAACACGGAAAATAATCTAAAATCCTCCATTCCCCATCACCCTACACAGGGCGCGGTAGTGGGGTTTCGTGGTGTTTGCATTTCACAATATCTAGATGCTGATAAACCTCACTACTTGTTTGGATAGTGAGGTGATTTCACCTATTTTAATGTTTGTAGTATTTCAATTGTTTTAGATACAATTAAATAATTACAAGGTTTTTAGCTTATTTTTAGTAAGATTGTTCAACCTGATTTTGTATAAGATGGTTTTGTATAAAATAGTTTAGAATAAATAATCCTGTCGTACTTCCGGTTTTTACAATGATTTGAATTATTTTTTGTTTGTCCTCTTCTGTTAATTCACTTAAATAGCTTGGACCTTTTTGAAGTAGTTCTGAAACGTGCTTTATTAGTTCTGAACTTTCACTAATTGATTCTCGCCCTTCTTTTGACGTTATCAACTTCAATATTAATTGACTTATAAATGGTTCTTCAAATACAACTAGACTAATATTTGAAGGAAAATCAATGTTAAAATTGCTTTCTGTTTCCTGTAGTGTTCTTTCAGTTAAGGAACTGAATTCACTCTTGCTAACGATTTGAGATGGAAGCTTATTAGCTAGAGCATTATCAGGATTTATTATTAATAAAAAACATAATCCAACTAAAACTACTATTCGGAATATTTTATTCTTCATTGATTTCAATAAATTAGATTATATTGTCACAAATTATAGGAGTCCTATTTCATGACTGAAACAGAATTTAGCTCCTACCCTGAACTAATTTGAATGTAACGCTTTGTTATAATAATATTTTGTACAGTTAAAAACCTATTTTTAATGATAATAAATATTTAATCATGGCTTAATTTGACTATTTAAAAATAAAAATTATTAGGTAAATACTCGATCTTATCAATAAGCAAAATAACAGTTGAGTACTAAAAAACCCTTACTTTAGCTTCAGCAATACCGATATTATAAGTATCAATATTTAGTAATTAATTCTTGTATTCAAAACAAATCATCAACAAAATCATACAAATCACTACGCTTAACCCGCCAATTCTTCCTAATCTGCTCTGCTCTCAAATTTCCTTGACTAACATCCCGGAAGAAACCTTAACTTCTTTCACATTGATTGATTGTTCATTCGTCGGGGTGGGGGGTATATCATAGCAACAACCTCCATCTAATTAATTCATTAACCCCCACCCACCGGCGACCAGCACCTCCGCTTCGCTACGGCCGCTGCTCACCTCTCCTCACTCACATGGTTAAAATTCAAAGTAATAATATCAATAATAAAGGTTAACAAGGAAAGATTGAGTTTTTCTCTTATTACATTGATTAATATTTTATAGAAGTAAAATCATTATTTATGATATACTATTATTAGTAACAAATGAGTATTTTAATAATGAAAAGATTAGGATTTGTAGATAAAAATAAAGTATGGAATTTTGTAAAAACTTATGAAAATAAATTAGTAGGTGAAGAATGGAATGGGAAAGTAAATAGTAGTGGAAGAAAATGTATATGGTTGGGAGTTGGTGTAGATTTAGGATTTAAGAATAAAGTATTTGAAGGTAATAAAATTGATAATAATTTAAGAAAAAGAATAAATAGTATATGGGGGAATGAAGATTGGAATAGTATTTTAATTTATAAATATGAGAAGGGAGTGGAATTAAAATCACATAGAGATAGAAATATATTTGAAGATAGAGTAATAATAATTAATGTTAGTAATGATAATTTATTTGGAGGAAATGTAGAATTTATATATAATGGAAGTAAAGAAATATTAAGTAATGGTGAAATAGTAGAAATAAATAATCTCACATCTTGCACCTGAAAAATTGGATGTCAAAATTACAACTGCGTGCAAGAGGAATTAATCGCTCAATATTAAGTAAAAGAAGAGACACAACTATTTTGGGAAAAAATGATTCAATCTTCTGTTTGGGCTGCCTCACCCCAATCAGGTGGAAATGGTAACTGAGTCGATAAATAAGTCCAATGGACTATAAAGTAGGCAATTAAGGAGAGAATTAGCCAACGATACATTCCGATTAAAGTTTTTTGACCAAAACGATGTAAACCAAAACGATGCTTTGCAGTTTTAAACCATCCCTCAATCTGCCATCTACGTTTTCCCCACCATTTAATTGTGTTAGCTTTTAAAGGTTTAGTAGATAAAACAAATCTTTTTTCGAGTATAGAGGTTTTCTCGTTTAAGATAATACCAAGCTACAGTAACAGGAAAATCTAAACCGACCAAATACACCAGTTGTCCAAGTTTTAGGTAAATGTCTTAAAACTCTCCCATCAACTAGCTTACGGCTAATAGAAAGACCTGTGATGGCGTGGTATTTAAGCTTACGGACACCATTCAAAAAGTCTATGCTACCAAAAGCTGTATCAGCTAAAATCATCACCTGAAAGTGTTTAGTGAGTAACTTTGGCAAAGTTTTGATTAATTTCAGCCCTAATTGTGCTTGTGAAGGTGTACCTTTCCCCCTCCATACTCGAAAACCCCAAGGTATTCGCCACCTTCCGACCACTAAATAGAGTACAACCATATGTAATCCCCGTTTACCGTTGTAGACTGAAATCAAATTTTCAAATTCTTTGAATTTACCTCGTTTCTCAAGAGTTGTAAGGTCAACAATTACTTGTAAAAACGGTCTACGTCCCCTACTTTCTTCATACAAAGCTTTTAAAACTATCTCTAATATTGAACGGCGAATTTCACAAATTATATGAACGTGTTGACCAGGAGTTGAGATTTAAAAATCGACTCAAAGCACTGGCAGACTTAGTTTTAGAGTGTTCTGGTAATGGATGTCCTTGTGCTTCTAAGAATAATCCCAGCATTGCTTCAAGATTATCTTTTTGGTATTGCGTAGGCATCAATTCCTTGAGGGTGTAGACTAGCTCTTGGGCGTGGGCAAGCATTGTTCTTGCTTAAAAATCGATATTTCACGCCCTTTTTCTCATATTTTCTACTTTCAAAGCAAATCCATCATTTGAAGTTGGCGATAGCCCGAAGGGCGACGCTTCGCGTATCGCACCGCAGCGATGATGCTTTTCATCATCGCTGCATCTTAGATGATTTGGAAAAAATATTATGTAATAATACTTGCTTTTAAGTTTATATGTAACTTTGCTGTACTTAATTAATATACTTCATTCACGGTTACATTTTGATACCCTTTATTTTGCTTTTAAGGGTTTACTGGGTTAGGTGCAAGATGTGAGTTAATCAAGGTCTTTTGTAACCTGCGGACAGCAATGAAGTCATCCCGAAGACTTGCTCTGTAAATTCTTTTTTGTAACTTGTAGACTTTCTTTTCAACTGATTTCCAGTCTACTTGTTTCCAGTCTTTTATCTCATCC
>JBCCSG010000110.1:0-20385 GCA_039200565.1 Cyanobacteria bacterium P01_D01_bin.50
GTAAAGTATCGTAACCGTCACACACCCTACAAAAATAAGTGATTAAATTTAAATTATGCACATCACAATTCTCACTCTTGGCTCCCGTGGTGATGTTCAACCTTTTATTGCTTTGGGATTAGGTTTACAGCAAGCTGGATACAAAGTCAGAATTGCTAGTCAAGCTACTTTTGAGTCAGATATTCGCCATCGCGGTTTTGAATTTGCTTTAATGAGCGGTAATCCGAAAGAAGCGCTGGAAAGCTCTCAAGGGCAAGCGATGCTAAAAAGCAAAAACCCCATTGCTTTTATCCGTCGTTTGGGAGATTTGCTCGAGCCTATACTGAAACCCGTTTTAATCGATTCATGGGAAGCTTGTCAGGATACTGATGTAATTATTGGGGGAGGATTTCCTTTCTGGGGAATTGATATTGCAGAAAAATTAGGTGTCCCTTTTTATTATGCTTATCTGACACCGAGTTATCCAACAACAGCATTTCCTAATCCCCTGACACCACAAAATTTAGATAAATTAGGAGGAATTTACAATCGATTTAGCTTCACGCTTACCAATCAAATATTTTGGCAATTTTTTCGCAAACCAATTAATAGTTTTCGTAAATCGATTCTTGATTTACCACCAATAGGTGTTATGAAAAATGCTTTCACAAACATGGAAGATGCTAAAGTCAATTATCTTATTGGTTGTAGTCCTTCTGTTCATCCTAAACCAAAAGACTGGTCAAATCGGGTTCATCTTACAGGATATTGGTTTTTAGATGCACCTGATAATTTTATTCCTCCAGCAGATTTAGTAGAATTTCTCAAAACTGGTTCTCCTCCGGTATATATTGGCTTCGGTAGTATGGGTGGTGAAGAAGCACAAAAAATCAGCGAAATTGCCTTAAAAGCATTGGATAAAACTAAACAAAGAGGAATATTTATTTCCGGTTGGAGTGGTATAAAAAACTCATTACCCGATACCATTTTTCAAATAGATAATATCCCCCACAGTTGGTTATTTCCACAAATGAGTTGTATAGTACATCATGGTGGTGCTGGAACTACCGGAGCAACCTTTCGGAGTGGGGTACCGGTCGTAATTATTCCATTTTTTGGTGATCAACCATTTTGGGCTTATCAAGCAGCTAAATTAGGTGTAAGTCCACCAACTATCGATAAAAAAAATCTTACAGTAGAAACTCTAGCTCAAGCGATCGCAACCGCAATTGAAAATCAATCAATTCGCAAACAAGCTGCTATTTTAGGAGAAAAAATTCGTTCAGAAAATGGCATTGCAAAAGTTGTAGAAATTATTGATTCAAAGAATTGCTGATGGGTAATTGGCAACTTTGAGTAATTTGTTTAATTCCTTATTGCAATTCGAGATTTATTCATTCTAAATTCTAAATTCTAAATTCTAACTTCTCTGCCAAATTTTAATCGTTTTATCCAAACTTCCACTCACCAAAGTATTTCCTTTATCGGCAAAAGCTAACGCAGTAACCGTGTTACTATGACCTGTAAAAGTACTTAGTAATTCTCCCGTTTCTAAATGCCATAACTTAATCGTTTGATCGGCACTTCCACTAGCAATAACTTGCTCATTTTGACTCAATGCTACTGCATATACTCCATCTTCATGCCCTTCAAGAGTACGAAGTAATTCCCCTCTTTTTAAATGCCAAATTTTAATTTTTTTATCCCTACTCCCACTCACAAGAATTTTTCCGTCTTTACTCAACGCTAAAGAATGAACTATGTGAGAATGACCTGTAAGAGAATGCTGTAATTTTACATCTATAGAGCATACTTCTTCCTTTAGATAGATGCGCCATACCTTTATTTTACGATAATTACCCGTGACTAAAGTTTTTGCATCTTTACTAAAAATTAGGGAATGAGCCACAGTATCATCTAAAAAAAGCGTCATGCTCACTTGACGATCGGTCATATCCCAAAACTGAATAGTGCGATCGTCACCGCCAGTAGCTAGCATTCTACCATCAGGTGTAAAGGCAACGCAGCGCACCATACCATTATGTTTGTGCATAATATCGATTAAATCTTTAGCGCCTAAATGCCACATTTTAATGGTAGAATCAGCTCCACCACTAGCTAAAGTTTGTCCATCAGGACTAAAGGCTAAATAATTGACTTCATCTACAACCCCAGTACGAACCCAAGGGTATTCCGATAAAGTAGTAATTAAATCACCCTTCTTTAAATCCCAAAGCTTTATTTCTCCTCGACTTCCACTAGCAATTAAAGATTGCGAACTATTTTTAGTTTTAGGTTTTAAAGCAATACAATTAATCCCTTTAATATGTCCCTTTAAAGTTTGCGAACATTGCCATTTACCGATTATGCTTTCTAGAGAATGCTTTGGCGAAAGTGATGGGATGATTTTACCTTCTTGAATATCATCAACTTCCGTTTGTAGATTTTGAGAATTCTTGAGTAAATCTAAATACCAAGCTAATCCTCCGGCATAGAGTAATTTACTTGGTTTAATATTAGTTTGCGAACCATTAAACTCAATTTGATTACTTGGTAAAAATCCAGTAATTACGGCATTTTTTTGATATCCTCTTTGCCCAGAGCCGGGAAAAAACAAGCAGACGAAAAAGAAAACTTGGTAATTATTGAAATCTTCTTGAGTAATTGTCCACCGTACTTTATCTTTTTTGATGCCATTAAAACTTTCTGAATCAGCAACAAAAACTCGAATTTTTACTTCGGGATCGCCGGCAAGTAGAAAAGAAAACTTACTTTCACCTCGAAGATTTCCTTCATCATCTAAAACAATATTTGCAAAAGCGTCTTGAGGTATTTTTTTCACTAACTTACCAAGACAGCCTTTCATTATTTCATCAACAATTAATTCTCGCAACAAATAATCTTCAGCTTGGTGTTGAAAATAGGTGACAAAAGGTATCGCCCAATCAGGATTTTCGGGATATTCTGATGGTGCTGGTGGCGGATTGAGAGCCAGGATTTCCGCTTGCAAGCGAGCTTTTTCAAGGAGTGGAGCCAATATTTCACCCCAAAACGCCATAAATTCTCGATGACAACCTTTAACATTACTTTCAAGCAAAGTAATGTCATAAGTCTTTGATTTTTTTATCCGCTCAAGAAAGTCGGTTTGTTGAGCTTTTAGTAAGCTGATAGAGTTTACATTCATACATTGGGCACAATCTTGAATAGTTAAGTTAATTTACACATTGGCAATTGTCCTTCGTTAATCAAGTAAAGTTGCGATCCATATCTATAAAAATGTCATAAATAAAGATAATTTTGTTTCTCTGTAATACAGGTAACCTGATTAAATTAATAGTTCAAAAGTCACGGTAACATGCCGGATGGCTGTTAGAGACAGCCACTAAGAGTAATAATAAGAGTGGAAATAAATTATAGCGAAACTATAGAGATTATGTAGTCAGTTATTTTATTTCTCACCCTTATCTGAATCCTCTGTAGTCACGATCGTTTCTAAAAAGGTAATTCTCTCTTCTAATTGTTTTACTTGAGAATTCTGATTTTCTCCATGCCATACAGCAAAAGTCGCAACTGCCGCCCCTATAATCGTAGCTAGAGGTAAAACGACACCACTTTTTGTCACAATTACAAGGGGGATACAAATTGCCAGCATTCCTCCACTAATTCCCCAAATTATTGATGTCGCAGCAACTCGCCCAGCTTTATGGAGTTTTTCGGTGTCTTTTTCTAACTTTTCATCCATAAGTTTAATAAATCGGTTTATCGCAAAACAACGTTGAAAAATATAGGCGTAAAATTTTCTTGCTCCGCAAAATATATGACGGGTACCCATGAGAATCTTTTTTACCCCTATACTTTTATATAGTAATCATTGCTTACGACTATAGATTTTTTGACTTTAGATAGTTAAGATAAACCAAAAAAAGATATAGTTGATAATGTTTGATAGCATCTACTCGCTAAATTATCTATGACCGCTAATTATATTTTTCTCGCTGGAGCAAGTCGTGGTGTTGGTAGAGAAATTGCCAATTGCTTAAGAGGACAAAATTTGCAATTTAAGGCGTTTTTTAGATCTGAACAGAAAAGTCAGGAATTAGAAGCTATGGGTATCAAAGTAGTTCTAGGTGATGCCTTAAATGTAAACGATGTAGAACAAGCAATTCTCACAGAAGAAACCATTGACACAGTCATCAGCACTATTGGTGGTGTACCGAAAGATAGTGAAAGGGCTGATTATTTAGGTAATAAAAATCTTATTGATGCCGCAGTTAAAGCAGGAGTAAAAAAGTTTATTTTAATTTCTTCAATTGGTAGTGGAAATAGTGCTGATGCCATACCTCCCCAAGCTCTAGAAACCCTAAAACCAGTTTTAATCGAAAAATATAAAGCCGAACAATATTTAATAAATAGCGGTTTAAATTATACAGTAATTCGTCCCGGTGGGTTAAAATCAGAACCAGCCACAGGAAACGGAATTTTAACCGAAGATCCTCGCATTGCCGGTACAATTCATCGCGCAGATGTAGCGCAATTAGTTTGTAGTAGTTTGAATTCTGAAAAAACTAATAATAAAGTTCTTTCAGCAATCGATGAAAATATGATTTATGGACAACCAGAGTTTGAAAAATTAACTTTGGATTGAATAGTTAGTTGTTAGGAGTTAGAAGCCTTGAGTTAGGAGTGAGGAGTTAGAAGTTAGGAATTATAAATATAAAATTCTAAATTGCTTACTTTTCACTATTCACTATTCACTACTCACTACTCACTACTCAGCAATTCCAGATAATTGACAAAATACAGTTCTTTTCCGCGATCCATCTAACTCGAAAAATAATATTGATTGATAAGTTCCTAAAGCTAACTTAGCATCCACAATAGGAATAACCTCACTGTTACTTAACATCATCGCCATTAAGTGAGAATGAGCATTCATAGGTTCATCTGGTGGAATATTTTCTCTCAAATGTAAATCATTGTGTAAGTATTTATCTGATTTCGGCGCTAACTTTTGTAAAAATACTTTGACATCTTGCAATAATCTTTCCTCGTTTTCATTGATGGCTAACGCCGTTGTCGTATGGCGAGAAAATACCAAAACTTGACCATTTTTTATCCCGCTTGATGAAATAGTTTCCTGAATTTGCGGCGTAATATTATGGATATTAATACCTTTTGTTGTTGTAATTTCTATTATTTTGTTAAAAATTATCATTTTTAAATTAATAATGGAAATAGACCATTGGGCATTGAGCATTATAATAGTAAGAAATTAGAAATTGTGAATATCAAAATTTAAACTACTTACCATTAATTGATAATTGTTCATTAATAATTGTTCATTGTTAATTGGTGCAAGCCATTTACCAATCTTTCAATTCCTTCCTTTGCGGTTTCTTGTTGCAAAGCACCGTAAGCAACACGCAAATAACATCCTTGATTCATCCCAAATGTATCTCCAGGAAGTACTGCTACTTTATATTCATGAATAAGTTGTTTCACTAATTCAAAAGCATCAATTTGAGTATGTACTTTCAAAAAGAAATAAAACGCTCCATCTGCGGGTGCTATTGTACAAATATCTTCAATCTTTTTCAAAGATTCAATTACAGATTCTCGTACTTTTGCAATCGCTTGAATATTATCTTTTAAATAATTTGGTTGTGTTTGTAATGCTCCTAAAGCAGCATACTGGGATACTACAGGTGGACAAATTAAATTTGTATCTTGAACTTTTCTCACTGCTGTAAGTAAATGTTGCGGAATCACCATATATCCTATCCGCCAACTTGCAAAACCATAAGCTTTGGAAAGACTAAATAAAGATATTGTATATTCGCTGCTACCAGCAAATGCACCAGGTGAAACGTGCTTTACACCATCATAAGTAAAGTATTCATAAGCTTCATCACTGATGTGATAAATCCCTTGCTGACGACAAATATGATTAACTTCCTTTAACAACTCTTGGGAATACACCGCTCCAGTAGGATTGTTTGGTGAAATTGTCACTACCGCTCGGGTTTTTGGGGTAATTGCTTCAAGAATTTTATCGGGTTGTAACTGATAATTTTCATCCGTTTCTACCAAAACTGGATGACACCCAGTCATAGCGATCGCCATTTCGTGGTTGAAATAGTATGGTGTATTTAAAATCACTTCCGAACCCAGGGAAGTAATAGCAAGAATGGCATTGATAAACGCCATATTGCTTCCTGCTGTAACGACAATACGATTATTCTGGTTGACTTCTATATTATTAAAGGCAGCTAATTTTTCTTTCAGCGTATTTATTAATCGGGGTATTCCATCAAATGATTGGTAGACATGATTGGCAGAATCCCCCAGAAAACGAGGTAAAAATTCTATAGCCTCAGGTGGTGGAGAATAAGCAACCACACCTTGTCCTAAAGAAATAGTACCAGGAGAGTTTTTGATTAATTCCCCAACAACCGGAATTATCGGCGACTGTACCGATTCCATGCGAGAGATAAGCGATTTCATACCAAAGTTTAATTGTGATTGCTCATGATGCAAAGAGCATAAAGCAGCCTTCTTAATAGCATAAAGCAACACTTCACCACATTCCCACCGATTGAGACGAAATTCGCGATTGTTAGATAGTAATGCGATCGCAAAAACCAACTTGCTTTCTTACCCCAAGAGCTTGACACAAGTTTTATAAATTAGCTTTTTATCTATCTCCCAATCCCTTCCCTTCCAACATTACTAATAAAAATTGTTACTCCCTCTCCCCCTCTCATTCAATTAAGTAATCATTAAACATACATCAAACTTAGCCCATGCTTCCGGCGTTTCGTTCAAGTAGCTCAACCATAGCTAGAGTGAGAGCGATTAAGCTCAAAAAAATGTGTTTCTTAACATCAAAAAACATTAAAAAATATTAAAAATAAAATAGGAACAAAATCAAAAAATCACCGTCATCCAAACATTTAATATCCTTAAATCTACCTATGTAAATAAGAAAAACAACCTCAATAATTATTTGACAAAATGACCAAAACCCTGTATCCAATGCTCCATACTCCATTCCCAATTTTAGAAAATTATCGAAACAATATTATTATCTTCGCGTCATAAGATAAAGTCTCAAGACTAAAGGAATTCTCTTATGACTGGCTTTTATCGTTGGAAATCTGGAACTGCCGCCTTTTTGGCACTAAGCATTACAACTGCTGCGGCAGCGCCTATGTTGGTATCAACCCCCGCTACCGCACAAGCAATTTTCGGACAACAATCAAGAGGGATTTCTATTCCTTCGGGGGTGACACTTCCTGTTACTTTTGAAAAAGATAAAGTTGTTGTAACACCTGATGAAACTTCCGACTTAACTTTAAAAATTGCCAGCGATATTATTGATAGCGATAGAAACGTATTGATTCCTCGCAATAGCGAACTTGTGGGAAGATTAGAACCAGCAACTTTTGACGGTGAAAAAGGTTCTCGATTTGTCGCACGACAGTTAGTTTTTCCCGATGGTAGAAAGCAGAATATCGATGCAACTTCTGCCGTAGTTACCAACAAAGAAACAATTAAAAGAGGTTCCAGTACAGGTAAAATTTTGACAGATGCTGCAGTTGGCTCAGCCGCAGCCAGCTTAATTGCACTATTAACAGGAAACAATAAAATTGAAACATTAGAACCCATAGCTGGTGCAGCAGCGGGTGCTTTAGCAAGTATATTTTTACGACGCAAGCAAGTAGAAGTTGTGGTTATCGAACCTGAGACTGATCTAGATGTCACTTTGCGTTCTAATTTATTATTGTCTCGCTTTTAGAATTAACGCCTCGACAAGATTTCTGTTTCATTTGATTTATCTAACGCCATCGTCGCTTAAAACTAGAAGCGTACGGTGGCTTGATTTTTTTTGGAGATGGGGAAAAGGGTGGTGGAATTTTCTTATCATCTCATCTCCCAACTCATAACTCCTAACTCCTAACTCTCAACTCCTAAATCCTAACTCCTATAACCACAATCTCATCCTTTTATGACTTAGCAGAGCAATTAATTTTTTCCAGTAATCCTGATCTTCAATATAATCGCTGTATAAAAGCAGATAGAGATACTATAAACGAATCCGTAAAAATAATGAATCAAGTATATTGACACTGAAAATTTATTAACTCAAAACTAATAAAACGGCAAATAAATGTATTTAATTTGTTGTCAGCGATCGTAATGATAAACTAGTTCAACTGATACACAATTTCGATAAGCTATAAAAGGTATAAGCTTTATATAGCTTAGGTTTCTGCTTTTAATTAACTTAAGAGAAATAGTTATATTTGGGACTAGTATCTCAAACAACTACGGAATTTTTTTTCAAAATTGGGCAACTATTATACTAACCATACGTCAGAGTATATTAAATAGAACTGACCTTTATCTAGCTAATTTTATTACTAAGATAAACTTAGATAATCGTGTCTGTAATAGACTTTAAAAACTAAAAAAAAATCGGAACATTCGATCTGATTTTTTGTCAAAAAAACTAACATAAATAAACGGACTTGTTGGGGAGTAAAATTCAATGTCTAACCTAAATAGTTGGAAATCAAAATGTGCCCGATTCATGGCTTTGGGAATTACAGTCGGTACTGTTGCACCTTTAGTCGCACCCGCACCAACAGTAGCTCAAACTAGTTTTTATGATGTTTCATCTAACTATTGGGCGGCACCTTTTATTCAAGAATTAGCACAGCGAGGAGTTATCGCCGGATTCCCTGATGGTAGTTTCCGCCCTGATGCACCAGTAACCCGCTCTCAATATGCTGCGATGATTCGCAAAGCTTTCAACAAAGCTCAAGAAAGACGGCCAATTAACTTTGTTGATGTATCTAGCAGCTATTGGGCTTACAGCGCAATTCAAGAGGCTTATACCACTGGTTTCTTGTCTGGATATCCCGGTGGAGTTTTCCGCCCTACTCAGAATATTCCCCGCGAGCAGGTTTTGGTTTCCCTTTCCAATGGTTTAGACTATGTTGCTAGCGGTAACGTTCAAAGCACGCTGCAATATTATAATGATGGCTCTAATATTTCTAACTATGCTCGCAGCCCCATCGCCGCAGCCACAGAGAAGCGATTGGTTGTTAACTATCCCAATACTAAGTTCCTCAATCCCAGAGGAATTGCAACCCGTGCAGATGTAGCCGCTTATATTTACCAAGCTTTAGTTAGCAGCAATCAGGCTAACGCTATCAACTCGCCTTACATCGTAGCTCTAACTCCCGATACACCTCCCATCGTCACCATCCCTGAAGGAACTGTTCTTCCTGTCAAATATGACAAAGCAGAAAAAATTATGGTCACCAAGGATGAAACAGCACCTTTGACTTTAACCATCTCGCAAAACGTGATTACCGATACCGGGAGTTTAGTAATTCCCGCAGGCTCTCAGGTTCTAGGCAAACTTCAACCTGCTGAAGGAGGATCTCAATTCGTAGCTCAAAAATTGATTTTGACAAATGGAAAAGAATATAGCGTTAATGCAACTTCTGGAGTAATCACTAAGACTGAAACCATCAAAAAAGGTACCAATACTAGAGGTATTATTAAGAACACCGCATTAGGTGCGGGTGCTGCTGCTGCTGTCGCTGCGGTAACTGGCGATCGCGCTGTCGCAACTGAAGAGGTATTAGGTGGTGCTGCTATTGGTGCTATAACTGGAATCTTCTTCAATAAGAAAAAGGTTGACTTGATTGTTATCGATCCAGATACCGATTTGGAAATGACTATAGCTAGAAGCTTCGAGGTTTCATTGCGATAAAGGAGATAGTGGATAGTGGTTAATGGTTGGTGGTTAATAGGGGGGAGTTTCGGAATTTGAACATGCAGACCTTTATTCTACTTCTGGTAAGCGAACAATAAACGTAGTTCCTGGAGTATCTGGTGTATAAATAGCAAAACGAGTAGCAGGGCTGAAAACTTCCATTTCGCCCTGCATTTGTTCTATCAACTGTTTAGCTATAGATAATCCCAATCCGGAACCGGGAATTTCTGTTTTAGCCTGTACGCCTCGATAACCTCTTTCGCCAAGATGTTCTAAATCTTGTTGCGGAATACCCGGTCCGTTATCGCTAATAGCTATTCCCGAAAATAATGGTTTATCTTTTATCAATTCAATTAAAATTTTACCACCTGCGGGAGTATATTTTAAAGCATTATCAATAATATTACTCAATACTTCTCGTAATGCTGATGCATTGCCTCGTACTAACGGCAAACTACCATCGACATCAGCAATTATTTCTTTATCTCGCTCTTGTGCTATTGCTTTAGCTGATATTAATAACGGCCGCAATACTTCATTAAAATTAAAATCAACAACTTCTTGTTCCGCACCATTTAATAATAACAAAGGTTTAGATTCTTCAAGATTTACCTCCACTTCAACTTCATTTTGTACCGGTAATTTTGCTGGAAGTAAATCATCTGCACTCAAGTCGATAGCTTCATCAAATTTTTGCAGTAATTCTTTAAGTCTATCGGTTTCTCTAACAATAGATAAGGCTGCTTCCCGGTTTACATCTTTTGGTCGCAATCGCTTTGATAATAATTTTCCAAAAGTTCGTAAAGCTGTTAGGGGATTGCGAAATTGATGCAATAAATTATCCATCAAATCTAATTGCTTTTCTTGCATGATTTGATGTTGATGTAGCTGAGTCGCCAGCCAAGCACGCCGCCTGTCCATAATGCAAGCAATTGCCAAAGTTTGAGCAATATAGTTAATTTCGATGCGTTCGCTTTCCTTCCAACTACGATCTTCTCTACCGGTTACTAATAACCCCATCATCACCGAATCGTGAATCAAGGGTAAAACAATTCGGTCGCCACCCATCAAGTATTCTCGATCATTTTCTTCACCTTGAAAAGAGAAAGTATCATTTGATTGCGAATTCATCGAAACAGGTGATGCACTCAACAAATAGCGATTAACAGATGGTAAAGCTGTCCCAGGGCCAAACTCTACCACTGCTGTCTCAGGATAAACTGCAACAGGAGTTAACTTGGCTTCCCCTGTTTGTGGCGAAACCTCTGCCAATTCTTGCGTTAAATATACAATGCTCAAGGATGCTCCTAACCCTGTCGCTAACAGTGCCAATTGTTCTCGGCACAGAGCAACAAACTCTGAACTGGCAGTACGGATCATAAACGGATTAAAATGGCTGGCGACTGTACAAAAACTGCGGCTGTAAAATAATCGGGCTAATAATGTGGATTAATATTACTCTTTTTACAAAGCTTAACTAATTCTGAGTCGTAAAAACTGATTCGGAAGCATGATATTACTCTAAAATTCGATTTTTTTACATTCAAAAAATTAGTTTTATGATTTCGGATAGTTAAAAACCATTGATTTTTTCTACTAAAACTTTTATAATTACCTCGGATTTTGTAGCTATAACTACAATCTGGAGCTAACAAGAGGAGGAAAATAGTTTGGCAAGGAGAAGGAAGCGCAAAAGCCGCCGTCGTCAAGAAGGACGGCGTATTCTAGAACACGTGCCTCAATATAGCATCGAAAGTGGTGAAGATAAACCTGTGACCGCAGCGAGAAAATTTATTCAAGCTGAAGGTATACTTCCACCAGCTTTATTGCTTGTGAAGCGTAACGAACATACTACAGACCGTTATTTCTGGGCTGAGAAAGGTCTGTTTGGTGCTCAATACGTAGAAGAAAATCACTTTCTATTTCCGAGTTTAAGAACAATGGAACCTTCTTCGATTCCAGAAGCATTTGCTGTAGCAGCCGCTCGATAAACGGAACTTGCCGATTGTTTGTCTTAAGCATTGAGTGTGGCTTTAGACAACAATTTATTAACTGGCAAAATGGTGCTTTTTTCTGAAATGTTTATGTTTTTTTAAAGTTTTGAAATTATTTGCCAGTAAAATCAGTTCGACAAAGCCGCAATAAAAAGATTAGCTCCATACAAGCTTGATTTTTGTATGGTTAAATTGTCAACGGGAGGAAAAATTAATAACTGAGATAGAGGATTGAGTAAAACTCTTCCATCTGCTACAAGCCTTTCTTCTGATAGAGGCTGTATAAAAGTAGTTTTGGAATATTAATGGTAAATTTAATCAACCACTCTTGTTGTAGTATTACCCTCATAGCCTGCTTGATTGAACAATGCTTATTTTCCACAACCGTGCCATAGGTTAGGTCAGAAGAGAATTGGCAAAAAAGTAGGACGTTTTGCTCCTTCCTCATCTCCATTTCACTCAAGGTCGTAAAGAAATAGACCTTGAGAAAAGCGTTTTTATGTGGGTTGAATAATAAATATAATTTATACTCTTTTTAGCTGTAATGCCTCTTCTAAGGAAATAATTTCATCTCGATGAGCTATCACAGTAATTTGGGTATTTTGTTCGCTGTTGGTAACATCAACCTTCAGCGACACATTTTCGACTCTTCCCGCTGTATTCCAGTAAAAAATACCACTTAGAGGGGATAGCAAGACTATACCGTAAAACAGCATATTTTGACTGGAAAAAAGCAGAGACAAAACTAACGAAAGGCAAATGAGGCCAAAAGCAGCAAGAACAGTCAAAAATATGGCTAAAAACCAACTGGGCTGAACAAAGCCTGTCATAGTGACTTGATTTTTTTGGGGGTCTATCGCTGCCACTCGATAAGACCGCGCCCGAAAATACTCCTTTAATTTAGGCATTAAAGAGGCTTCGTTTAGTTGGGATACCAGTTGTGCTGTTTCCGTACGGTCTTTAGTAGAGGCCCTAATAAAGAAAAATAATCCGACCGACATTAATAAAGTTAGCAACAACGTGGATGGCAGAATAGCAGTATCCATAGCAAATTAATAAGTGTAACAAGAGAAACAATTACCATTATTATTGGCTAAATTGCTCTCTTTACACTAAATTATTCTCCGCTTGATGTAATCGTGCCAAAGACGAGCTAAATCTTGAGCTTGGGTTTGCCATTCAGGGGAAACTTGGTACATTCGCCGGGGACGACCGCGTCCTTCAAGCTTCTTCCAGTATCCAGTAATTGCTTTCTGGTCTTCAAGAAACTTAATCGCACTATAAAGTACGGTATCCGAAAGCCGATAAGTTGGATATTCGGTTTCCAGTTTTTGGATCAATTCGGTGCCGTAAGATTCCCCTTGTTGCAAAACAGACAAGATATAACAAACAGCTAGTTCCTGACAGAGGTAAGTTGGCGGAGGATTCTCAAAGAATTGATATATATCCTCAAGTTTCATGGTTAGTGAATGGCTAAAAAAATGCCTTAATGTTGAGTCTGTAATTTCTATAGAGAGTATATAGTGCTACTCCAGTAATTGTAAGTATATAACGCTACTTAGGCGAATTTGCCCGCATCGTAAACACTATATCAAAAACCACGATTATTACTCGCGGTACTGGCACACTAAAAATGGGGTGCGGTAGACGGCACCCCTACCCAAACTAGAAAAGTCGTGTTGTGAGGAGTTGATTGACAGCGATTATAATCGCTATCATTGTGTCAAGTGATGCCAAGCAGCGAAGGACTGCTTAAGCATAAAATGGCACCTAAGCAATTTTAAAGGTAAATTGCTGCTTTTTCGTAAAACTTAACAAATACTTTTTTAAGGAAGATAACTACTGTGGGTAATTCGACTTATATTTAACACTGAAATTGGTGTGGCTCCAAGCAATAGCCCGCAGGGCTTCCACGCAGATGATAAAAGTAACACGAACAATTAATGTACTTAAAGTAAAGTTATTGCTCTGCGCTGGTAAGTGTAGTAGGTGCAATAATCTTCTACAAGAGCGCCTATTAAATTTTTTATAGATATGTCAGAACAGGTTGACAATCAATCAACATCATCTAACGTTCGTTCTATCGGACAGAATTTTCGTATTACAGGTTGGATTAGCTTTGTATTGCAGTTGGTGCTGGGTGTGGTTTCCGCCTTGCTGCTATTAGTATTTGTTATCTTTGGCCGTGGAGTTGCTAGCCCTTCTAGCACCGCTAATACTGGTTTTGGCGTATTCCTAGCCATTTGCGGACTGGTTACTTTGGGAATAAGCATTTATTTAGCATTTCGCTGCAAAAATATTGGTAGACAACTCCAATCTACAAACCCGAGCAACCGTCCTCGCAAAAACGAGACGGTTAAAACTTTACAATTAGCTTTAACGGTGAATTTTGTGGGAATGCTGTTGACGCTATTAGGAGCGCAAGCGACTATAGGCTTGTTGCTAGTCAAAGTGTCATCGTCGCAAGCTATAACGACTCTTGGTGGGCTCGATCCTAATCGAATCACCGCTCAGGATTTGTTTGCTGTGCAGGCAAATACCAACACAATTACAGCCCATTTTGTGGGGCTTGTGGCATCGATTTGGTTGCTAAATCGTATCACCAGATGAGTGTGAAGGCGATACGATGGTCAAGGGCTCCCATGAGAATTTTTTTCTCCTAAAAAAATTCTCATGGGTACCCGTCGAACTAAAAGAGGAAGTAAGAGGTTTGGAGGAAGGAAACTTCTTGCTCACTGTTACTTTTCTTCGGCATGTTTATCCGGAATTTTCTGGTGTCTTTTTCCAGCGAAATTTGTTGACGACAATCAGCTTGCCAGCCCTAGCATTGATGCTGGGGTTTATTTTTTGTTGCACAGTCGAAAATTTTTTTTGCTCCTAGTCTTATCGAACATTAAAATATGAGTTTATGTGTTGACCCAAATATATTAAATATTAAACTGAGAAACATCTGTGCTAGATATCAAACAAATACGGGAAAATCCCCAAATTATTCTCAAAAGATTGAAGAATCGCGGCGATAATTACGATATTCAGCCGATTGTAGATTTAAATCAGCGACAACGGCAGCTACAAACGGAGCGAAGTCAACTTCAAGCCCGTAGTAATGAAATTGGTAAGTTGGTAGGACAGAAAATTAAATCGGGTATCAATCCTCAAGAACCAGAAATTAAAGATTTACGAGAGGAAGGTAATTCTCTCAAAACAAAATTAAGCGAACTTGAACCTCAAGAGAAAGATATTAAAGCCGAAATAGAACAACGAGTACTTGCACTTCCTAATTTACCCAGCGAGTCTACACCCATTGGTAAGAGTGAAGAAGATAATGTAGAGGTGCGGCGTTGGGGTGATGAGTATTTACCTCAAAACTCAAATATTATTCCCCATTGGGAAATGGGAGAAAAGCTCGGCATTCTCAACTTTGAACGAGCCGTAAAAGTTGCCCAAAGCAGATTCGTTGCCTTGATTGGGGCTGGTGCTACCTTGGAGAGAGCATTAATTCAGTTTATGCTCAATCGTCAAGTAGAAGCCGGGTACACAGAAGTTGTGCCGCCGTTTTTAGTTAATACCGACTCTTTGACAGCTACCGGACAATTACCTAAATTTGCTGAAGATAGCTTTAAATGCGCTGATGATGATTTATGGCTTTCCCCTACAGCGGAAGTTCCTTTGACAAATCTTTATCGTGACGAAATTCTCAATGCAGAAGATTTACCGATATATCACTGTGCTTATACTCCTTGTTTTCGTCGTGAAGCAGGAAGTTACGGACGGGATATGCGGGGGTTAATCCGTCTGCATCAATTTAATAAAGTTGAATTGGTAAAACTAGTTAGTCCAGAAACTTCTTTTGACGAATTAGAAAAATTACTTAATAACGCTGAAGCAATTTTACAGGCTTTACAATTGCCTTACCGAATCATCAATTTATGTACTGCGGATTTAGGATTTTCAGCCACGAAAACTTATGATATCGAAGTTTGGCTTCCTTCAAGCGGTAAGTATCGCGAAATTTCTAGCTGTTCCAATTGTGGAGACTTTCAAGCGAGGAGAGGTAATATTCGCTTTAAGGAAACCGGTCAAAAAGGAACTCAGTTCGTGCATACCCTCAACGGTTCCGGATTGGCTGTTGGACGGACAATGGCAGCTATTTTGGAAAACTATCAAGAACCCGATGGAACCTTACACGTACCCCAAGTGCTGCAACCTTATATAGGTAAAGAGATTTTGGAAGTTTAGGGAATTGGGCATGGGGCATGGGGCATGGGGCATAGTTGGTTTGTCGTTTTTATGCTTTTGAGCTAATCCCTATTTACACCTCTAATAGAGTGCAACTGTTTCCCTATTCCCAATTCCCAATACCCCATGCCCAATTTAAAATAAAGAAATGTATAGTTTAAATAAATTCACAAATATTCTATGTCAGTTTTAGCGGCGATCGCAGTATTGGCTGTACTCATCTTTGTACACGAACTAGGACATTTTATTGCAGCAAGGTCTCAAGGAATCCATGTTAACCGCTTCTCTTTGGGTTTTGGTCCGGTAATTTTGAAGTACCAAGGATCTGAAACTGAGTATGCGGTGCGTGCATTTCCGTTGGGTGGTTTTGTTGGGTTTCCCGATGACGATCCCGATAGTAAGTTTGAACCAAATGACCCGAACTTGCTGCGTAACCGTCCGGTTTTAGATCGGGCAATTGTAATTAGCGCCGGGGTGATCGCAAATTTAATCTTTGCTTATTTTCTGCTGGTGTCTCAGGTTGGTTTCGTCGGAATACCTCAAGCGACTCAACCGGGAGTTTTAATTCAAGAACTTGCTCCACAGGTTAGCAATGTGGCTACTGTTGCTGGAATTAAACCAGGGGATGTGATTTTAGCCGCAGACGGTACAATCTTTGGTACATCGCTCCAAGAGATCGAAAAATTAAGGGATGTCATCAAAAATCATCCAGGAGAGGCTATTGAATTAAAAATTCTAAGAGGCGACCAAAATATTAATTTAAGGGTAGTTCCAGAAGCGAAACCAGGCGGTGGCAGCATCGGTGTCGGTTTATCTCCCAACGGTAAAGTTGAGCGTCGTCCGATCGGCAATGTTGTAGAAGCCTTTAGCCTTGGCGCAACACAGTTTCAAAATATTATTTCTCAGACAGTTAAGGGTTTTGGACAATTAGTTACGAACTTTGGTCAAACAGCAGGTCAAGTCGCAGGACCTGTTAAAATTGTCAAGATTGGTGCGGATATCGCTCAAAACGATACGGGTAGTTTGTTCTTTTTTGCAGCACTAATTAGTATCAACTTAGCTTTCATCAATATTTTGCCTTTACCCGCTTTAGATGGCGGACAACTCGCTTTTCTATTAATTGAAAGCGTACGTGGCAAACCTTTACCTACTCGCATTCAAGAAGGTGTAATGCAAACAGGTTTAGTGCTAATTTTAGGATTAGGGATTTTGTTATTAGTTAAGGAAACTACCCAGTTGGAATGGGTACAAAAACTATTCGGGTGAGTACTAACCGTAAAAAATATAAGAGTAAAAAACAAAGAGCCCAGTCAATTTTGGTGCGCCTCAAGGGTTTGTATCCAAATGCAACTTGTTCTCTAACTTATTCAACGCCGGTACAGCTACTTGTAGCGACGATTCTTTCCGCGCAATGTACGGATGAACGAGTGAATAAAGTAACACCAGAGTTATTCAGTAAGTTTCCTGATGCGGAAAGTTTGGCAAGTGCAGCCATTGAAGAACTTGAAACCTTAGTTCATTCTACAGGTTTTTATCGCAATAAAGCCAAGAATATCAAAGCTGCTTGTCAAATGATAGTTAAAGATTTTGGCGGTAGGGTACCTCAAAGAATGGAAGAATTATTGCAGCTTCCTGGAGTAGCAAGGAAGACTGCAAATGTGGTGATGGCTCACGCTTTTGGGATTAATGCAGGAGTAACGGTTGATACTCATGTCAATCGACTCAGTCAAAGATTGGGTTTAACCGAGCATGGAGACGCGGTTCGTATTGAAAGGGATTTGATGAAATTATTACCGCAGGCTGATTGGGAAAATTGGTCAATTCGGCTGATTTATCACGGTCGTGCTGTTTGTAAGGCACGTAATCCTCTTTGTGAAGAATGCGAGTTAGCAGATCTATGTCCTAGCGCCGCCGCAATTTCTCCTCAAAATAGAAATATTGATGTCATCAGTAGTGCTGTTCGGTAGAATGGGAAATGCTGTTCAAAAATAATTGGGAATTTTATGGCTAAAAAAGCAATGGTAGAGCGCGAGAAAAAACGTGCCAAGATGATAGACAAGTATTGGGATAAGCGCCAAGATTTGTTGGAGGAGTTTAGACAAACAGCAGATCCTTTAGAAAAGCTGGAAATCCATCGCAAAATCCAGCGGTTACCCCGCAACAGCGCCCCAACTCGCCGTATGAACCGCTGCTGGGCTACAGGTCGTCCCCGCGCTGTTTACCGCGATTTCGGACTATGCCGTAACGTTCTGCGGGATTGGGCACACAAAGGCTTATTACCTGGGGTTGTTAAGTCTAGTTGGTAATGTAATTAAGTTCCTGGAGTTAGGAGTTAGGAGTTAGGAATTGATAGTTAGAAGTTAATTCATATCAAATGTGAGTTATGAATTACAGGATTCGCGAGAATGAAAGCCCACGGTTTTTAATCGTGGGATGAAATTCGAGTAGGTGCCCTTCGGTGCCGTGAAATGATATAGTGATAAAAGTCAGTATAAGACTTTAAAACCGTGAGCGTGGGACTCTCGGGAAGTAGACGCCCTTCTTACGAATTGACGTAGTTAAGGAGAAATCACTCCTCCTTTGGGGAAAACGGGGTGAGCCTGGGAACCTGTTAGATTAAAAGAATGGATAATATGGATATTCTAACTATGCCATATGAATCCCACCGCTTTTAGCGGTGTGGAGAGTCAAAAAAACCAAGGATATATCAATCATTATTGTGTCATTATTGCCGAATGTAATATCCGAGGAATTTTTATAACCAAAATACAAGGTTTTAACCTTTAATCTCCATGAGTTAAAATTCCTAACTCATAACTCATAACTGGTAACATAAAATCACTGTCCGCAACATTTATCAATTCCTAAACTTTCCAAAAGTAAGTCGCTGACTGCATTCGCAATTGCAAACTCTCCATAGAAACTTTTGGAAAAATCAAAGGATTGCATTTCTGTGACAATCGCAAGTACTAACTCTCCTAAATCGTTTTCTCCTTCCATGCGCTGTCTGACAAAAATTTGTGCCGCACGTTCGGCTATAGTTTGATTAATAATTTCTGGGATAAATTCTTCATCCAAAAAGGTATGTAAACGCTGTTGCAACCATTTTCCTTCTTGTTCGGGATTTTGTGCAGGTGGTAAAGTTATCGGTGGAATTGCTTGAGTCATCTTTTTTATTTAAAATTCATAAGTTAAAGACGGTAGGCTTTAAAAGTAACGACCAAAAGCTAACGTCTCAAGGCAATATGCGTCAAATCAGCCGTTAGCAATTTTTTATTGTCCGTAAATTCTATGCAATATGATACTGCCGCTATTATTCAAGGATATGCCCAAGGTTATTTTCTCATGGCTGATGAAAATAATACTTTGGGATGGTTTGGCAGTCGCGATCGCACTTTAATTCCTTTGGATGACAGATTCCGCTACCCTAAGTCTTTAAGGCGTGTTATCAACCAACAGCTATTCTCAACTGCAATTAACCGCGACTTTAAAGCGGTAGTTGATGGATGTGCAAACCGAGATACTACCTGGATTTCGACTGAGTTAAAAGATATTTATTATTCTTTATATCAAAGCGGATGGGCTTATAGTTTTGAAACTTGGCAAGGTGACGAACTTGCTGGAGGAATTTTAGGTATTGTTATCGGTGGCGCTTTTATTGGCGAATCCATGTTTTTTCGCATTTCTGAAGGCTCGAAGGTTGCCATGGTTAAGTTGGTGGAAAGATTGCGTGCAAGGCAGTTTGTTTTTTTTGATGCTCAGATGATGAATCCTCATTTAGAACGGTTTGGTGCTTATTATATTAATGATGAGGAGTATCAAGCTTTGTTGCAGAAAGCTTTACAGGCTAATTGTGATTTTAAGTAAATTAAATTACACATTTTGAGCGCGAAATTTTTTTACTAGGTAAAGCGCAGAAAATGATATAGTCGTAATATGCTTTTTTCATAATGGAAACATTGCTTTGTTTAAAAATTTTTAAAATATTACCATTATATAAAAATAGCAAAAAACGCCACTTTTTAAAAGTAGTGAAGAGAAAACTCTTTTAAAACCAAAAAAAACTGCTAATTGATTTTAAAATTTATTTTTCAGTATCAAGGCAATTTAAGCATTCCCAATTATCTTTATCGCTGCGAGATAACCGTGAATTGCTCACTGAGAAAGATTCAACTAATCAACCAATCCTTTGCTGAGAAACTCCTTCTTTGATTTGTTAAAAAAGGTAACATCGAAAAAATTGATTTAAGGGTAGAGGTAAGCGGAAAAATGGTATGATTATAAAATGGAATTTATATAATTTGAATATTGCTTGCTGTAAAAATTTTGATTATATTCCCATTATATAAAAATATAATATCAGCAAAAGCGTACTTTTAAAAA
>JBCCSG010000111.1:0-20045 GCA_039200565.1 Cyanobacteria bacterium P01_D01_bin.50
CACCCCTTTTATCAACTTTTGGCAGTATTGGGGGGTACCCAGGTTTTAGGAATTATTGGGGCTGTAATTGTTCCTCCTTGGGTAGCGGGTATAGCGGTACTTTTAGAAAATCTATATCTTCGACCAAAATTATTAGCTGAAGAAAAGTTTAGTCATCAGGAAATGGCTCACAGAGTTAGGAGTAATGAGTAATGAGTAATGAGTTAGTCCCTTCAGACTCCTGGGGATTACCGATAAAAATTTCTCCCCCTCTTCCCCCTTTTCCCTCCCCCACTCAACGCCGATAATAATCATAAAGCTACTGGGAAAGGAGTTGGGAGTTATGAGTTTTAAATTCCGAACCCCATCTCCTAATTCCTTCTATTTACGCTGTTCAATAATTTGTCAAGAGAGAAAAAACTTCACAAATAACAGCTGCAAAATTTGGCATTTTGTAGTAAATAATATAATCTCCCCTTCCTCACACAAAACTTTTGTCCCATGTGGTCCGAACTGAAAAAAGCAATTAATAATATAAATGTTTCTGCTGACTGGATTGGTATTAGGGCTGTAAAAGAAGTATCATCGAATCGTCTGATCCGGGACGCTTTACCCCAAAGTAATGGCAAGTCTTCCACAATCGGAGCGATGGTAGAAGTCATGGTAAATGGTTGTCTTGGTTATGGGGCTACTAATTCTCTTGAATTAGATTCCTTGCAAACTGCTGCCAAAATAGCGTATAAACAGGCACTTGCTGCTAGTGATTGGTGGATACATCCATTCCAAAAGGCGAGGGAACGCCCGAAAGTTGTAGGTGAATATAGGTCACCGTCGGCTGATAATTTGGATGCTTTAAGTCCGGGTGAAATTAATGATTTGCTGGTGCGTATCTGTAAAACGTTAAAAGTTGGTGACAAAATTGTTCAGACTACAGCTAGCGCTACAACTACTGAAAAAAATACTTGGTTCATTAGCAGTAACGGCTCGGAAATTTATCAACAATTCTTGTTGTTTAACACTCATTTTGGAGCTATAGCACAGGATGGTCAAATTGTCCAGCAAAGGACGAATAATGGTTGGTCAGCGCACTGCTACCAAGGAATTTTGAACTTTAAGGAAGAAGATTTGTGGTATCGCGTGGGACAAATTGGCGAGCAAGCTGTAGAGCTTTTGACGGCGGATGAATGTCCAAATACACGCACTGATTTGGTGTTAGCACCAGACCAGATGATGCTACAAATCCACGAAAGTGTAGGACATCCTTTGGAAATTGACCGGATTTTAGGCGACGAGCGAAACTATGCCGGTGGTAGTTTTGTAACTGGGGATGATTTTGGCAAATTGGGATACGGTTCCCCGAAAATGAATATTAGCTTCGATCCCACTGTAAAAGGTGAATTTGCTAGCTACGGTTTTGATGATACTGGTGCTGTGGCAAAGCGAGAATATTTAATCAAAGAAGGTGTATTGCAGCGGGGTTTAGGAAGTCTGGAAAGTCAAGCTAGAAGCGGTGTTCGCGGGGTTGCTTGTGCCCGGGCTTGTTCTTGGAACAGACCGCCAATCGACCGGATGGCAAACTTGAATTTAGAGCCAGGTTCAGCCAGCTTTGAAGAAATTATCGGCGGTATAGAACACGGCGTTTACATGGAGTCTAACCGTTCTTGGTCAATAGATGACCGTCGATATAAATTTCAATTTGGTTGCGAATACGGTAAATTAATTGAAAATGGTAAGCTAACCAAAACCCTTCGTAACCCTAATTATCGAGCTACCACCCCGGAATTTTGGCAAAGTTTAATCAAAGTAGGCAATAAATCTACTTGGAAAATGTATGGTACTGCTTTCTGCGGTAAAGGAGAACCAAACCAAGCAATTTCTGTAGGACATGCTTCTCCTGTTTGTTTATTTACAAATGTTGAAGTTTTTGGTGGAGGAAATTAGGAAAGTTCCTAGAGAGATACTAAATGTAGCATTTAGTAACTGGCAAATTCTTTTGGCAGGTGTGTGTGACGGGAACCCATTCAAAATTTTTAATGGGAAACCTGTGACACTCAGTAAAATGGCAGAACCTAATAATAAGGCAATGAGGGTACGGCACCAACCGTTTCCACCAGACAATTTCATAAGTCCTGTAAATAGTTAAAAATTCCTAAATCCAGGCTTCAATAACAGACATAGCGATGCCCGCGTTTCCTCGGTAAATGCTATGTCTGGGATAACTCCTAATTTGTAGGGGAGTTAAGATCCAAAATCTAAAATCCAATATCAATTTGACCGTATTACGTTCATGAAAAACGAAGATATCTCTACTTTAGAAGTCAGCTTTAACCGATTATTTGAATGTCTTTTGGAGAAGAAAAAACTAAAGGAGGAATTAACTCTTAAACTGAATAAGGAACGCAGTCAATTTACCAGATTCAACCGTGGTAAAGTTCGACAATCTGGTGTTGTCGAAGATGGTTGGATTGAATTAACTTTAATGGAAAATCAGCGTAGTAGTTATCGCATTTTTCCTATTAGCGGTAATTGGGAGATTGATTGGCAGCAAGCATATAATTCTTTGCAGGAATTACGAGAAGAATTACCATTATTACCTATTGATCCTTTTCTGGTTTTACCTTCAGGTAATAGTACCACTCAGGAAAATTATTCTGGTAATTTATTGCCTGATGAAGAAGTTGCTAAAACTATTTTAGAAGTTGTTGCTCAATTGGATTTTACTGGATTTTATGCTGGGGGCATTGTTATTCAAGGTTATGCAGATTCCGGCGGTAAAAAACATTGGTTTAGTACCGATACTTTTACTTTGGATTATTCAATATTTACCGATGCAGGACTTGCTGTTAAGGACTTTTTTGCTGGAAATGATTGGAATCATCAAGCTTACATAGATAAAATTACCAGAGCCAAACAGCAATTAGAACTACTTTCTCATCCTGCTAAAAAAGTACCGCGAGGACGTTACAAAACTTATTTTGCACCTGCTGCGGTTGCAGAATTATTAACCATGCTTTCTTGGGGTGCACTAAGCGAAGCCGATATTCAACAAGGAAATAGCGCTTTAGCAATGCTTGCCAATCAAGAAAAGATGCTTTCTCCAAAATTTAATTTGCAAGAAAATTTTTCAACTGGTTTAGTACCTCGTTTTAACGAATGGGGAGAAATCGCTCCACCAGAGTTAAACATCATAGAAAAAGGTGCTTTGTCAAATACTTTAGTAAACTCTCGTACCGCTAAAGAGTATGGAAAAATTGCCAATGGCGCTAATACTTCCGAGTCTTTACGCTCCCCACAAGTCAGTCGGGGAAATTTAGCATCCGAGCAGATTTTATCTAGTTTAGACACCGGACTATATGTCTCTAATTTGCATTACCTGAATTGGAGCGATCGCCCTTCGGGTAGAATTACGGGAATGACTCGCTACGCCTGTTTCTGGGTTGCCAATGGTGAAATAGTCGCACCAATAGAAGATTTGCGTTTTGATGATAGTTTATACAACTTTTGGGGCGATAAATTAATTGATTTTACTGACAAGCACGAATTTATTCCTGAAGTGGCAACTTATGAAAACCGTCAACTTGGCGGTAGCATGGTTCCCGGAATGTTAGTGGAAGACTTCACTTATACCCTTTAGAAGCACTAATACTCTCAAAAGCCGAAATTAGATGGGGGGAGAAAATAACTTCATATAGCTGGTTATTAACCCCCCATAATACAAGGAAGTGAATTACTAGTAATAGCCGTATTCTTGCGGGTGAATGCATTCGTCTAGGTAGCTAGCGCTGCGTTCACCCGCAGAGTGTGTGCGTGTAAATAACCCCCGACTTTACCTATAAATTTTAATTTTTATCCAAAATGGTAATTACGAGAGAGTATCTGGGAACTATAGATAGTGAGATTTCCTTTCTTAGGTATCTTAGCAAACATTTATATTCTTAACAGGGTCAATTCAGGTATGCAATTAAATCATCTGCCGAAAAGGTTTTTTGCAAAGTCAATATTGATTTCTAGACTTATTCAACACTTGTTTTCCACTTTACAATCCCTTCAATATTGCCGTGAATTAAGTTAATTACAAGTAATGAGTCACTCATATAATATCCGAAAAATCACTCATATTATTTCCCAAATCTAGGAGAATAATTATCGCAGCTAAAGTTTAAAACTACTCTTGCAAGGCTTACACATAGGTTAAACTTGTGAAACTAAATAATTACAAAATCTTAAATATTTCTTCCTCACCACCGCAATGACAGTTACTGAAAAAGACATGAAATTAATTTAAAAGGTATAAAAAAACTTTCTTTGTCTATCGTTTTTAAAATAAATGTTGACAATTTTTGCCCTTATACTTTTTCCAATTAATTGACGGGCACCCATGACGAGCGTGAGACGCATCTGCTTTTTCCGCAAAAAACTTAGTATATAAATACACTGAGGTTCCTATGGGCTAATTGATTTTAAGGTCCCATTTTGGGGCTTCTAAAGATGTTATTGAGCGATTGTATTGATCGGCAACAAGGCAATTAAAAAATCCTGCAAAAGCTCTCAAAGTATTCCAAGAAGAGCTTTTTAGCTTTACCACTTTAGTATTCTGTCGCAACTCATGTCAGGCACAAGCCAAACTTCTATTTCTACTAAACCTCCATTAATTTTGGTGGCTGACGACGATAAAGCCATACGAACTCTTCTATGTGAATATATGGAGTCAGAAGGATATCTCGTCGAAAATGTTACAAATGGTCGGAAATGTTTAGATGCCTATATTGCCCTAAAACCGGATTTGGTTTTACTAGATGCATTAATGCCGGTAATGGACGGTTTTAAATGCTGTCACGAACTTATGCAGATTGCTAAAAATAATTTGGTTTCAGCCTTAGCAAACTTTGACAGTGAATCTTATGCAAGCACCAGTATCATCTCAAGACTATGGGAACGTACTCCAATACTAATGATTACGGGTTTAGACGATCCTGAATCGGTAAACCGTGCTTTTGCTTCTGGGGCTAGCGATTATGTTACTAAACCTATTCATTGGGCAGTTTTACGCCAACGTGTACGACGGCTATTGCAACAAGCGCAATTATATAAACAGTTAGAAGCAGCTAACCAAGCTTTACAGCAATTGGCTAATATGGATGGTTTGACTGGATTGGCTAATCGTCGTCGGTTTGACCAATATTTAAATAATCAATGGATAGATTTAGCTGGCAAAGGCAACCCTTTGTCATTAATTTTGTGCGATATAGACTTTTTTAAACGTTTTAATGACAAATACGGGCATCCAGCCGGAGATCTTTGCTTACAGAAGGTAGGTGCTGTTTTAAGCAGTGCAGCACAAAAAAATCAGGATTTGGTAGCACGCTACGGTGGTGAAGAATTTGCTGTAATTATGCCAAAAACCCATGCTCCAGGGGCTGTTCATGTTGCAGCTTTAATGCAATCGGGAGTTAGAGAATTGCAAGTTGAACACTCTGAATCTGGCGTTAGTAATTATGTGACTTTGAGTCTGGGGGTAGCAACCACTATCCCCGATTTTGAATCTTCCCCAAGCGATTTAATTTTGGCAGCAGATAAAGCACTTTACCAAGCTAAAGAAGAAGGACGCAATCGTATAATCCTTAAACAAGTAAACTGTTAAATGAATGCAAAAAACATTTTACCTACTAAAGCCGACGGCGGGATTTGAACCCGCGACCTATTGATTACGAATCAATTGCTCTACCACTGAGCCACGTCGGCATAAACAATGCTCGATTATATCATTAAGAACTTCATGGTACAACCAAATTCTAAAAATAGCACTTATAAAAAACGTCAACTGAATCGCGAACTTTATGCTCGTCTCAAAGATGAAGCAGCATCTCCTTATCGGGGATTAAGAAAGTTTGTTTACCTAGCTTTTGGTGCTTCTGGCTCAATGGGGGCATTTATCTTTGCTCTACAACTACTAGCCCACAAAACTTCCCTTGAGGTTGGTTTTCCATCTTTGGCACTTCAACTAGGAGTAGTAGCTCTAATGATTTTTCTATGGCGCTGGGAAGAAAATAGAAACACTCATTAGTTGCTATTTCTGGTGCAAAATTTCACCAAAGTTAACATTAATTAATCAAAAAACATATTATGAGATGAAATATAAAGAAAATATTAGGAAATATAAAAAACTGCAAATCTCTGGCACACTAATAATTGTTAAAACAAGGTCAGCTTATATAAAGACCTTGACAATATATCCGTTGTATTAATAAGGGGTAAACTGATTTAAAAACCCTAAGTTTTACAAGAGTTATAAAAAACGAAGCGCCAAACTATAGTTAATAGTCTTGGCGCTTTTAACTTTGATTAGGGAACCCTTACTAGGTAAGGCGAAGGAATTGCTTGAGCTTGCCCTGCGTTAACCAAGGCTTGATAAACAAAAGCAGCAACTTCTGCTCTAGTTGCTTGGCGATTGGGACTTAATTGTGTAGCAGTTGGGTAGTTAACTACAAGCTGTTTTGCGGTTGCAGCAGCAACTGAGCCTTGTGCCCAATTAGGAATTTGGGAAGCATCGCTGTAAACCGAAAGAACATTTTGATTGTTTGTAGTTAGGGCTAAACCGTTAGCTAAAGCAACTAAAACCTGTACTCTAGGAATTTGCTGCTGAGGTTTAAAAGTATTATTAGGATAACCAGCCAGAAAACCACCTCTTGTAGCCGTTTGAATTGCACTATAAGCCCAAAAATTGCTGCGGATATCCCTGAAAGTTTTGGCTTGGCGAATGGCTTGAGGAGAAAAAGCTTTATTGATAATAGCAGCGAATTGAGCGCGAGTTACAGGCTCGTTGGGCTTGAAAGTACCATTTGGAAACCCAGCAATTACACCTTTAGAAGCTAAAGCTTCGATATAGCTTTTTGCCCAGTAATTTGGTGCTACATCTTTGAAGGCTGTAGCCCCACCAGGAAGTGGATTGACAGCAGCAGCGACAAATTCGACTTGCCCTTGAATTTTATTTTCGTCGATATCGTTACCAATGGCCAGAATCTGACTTTGAGTGGCATTATTTACGTCATAACGTTTGTTATTGCGAATTAAATTACCACCAGCTTCTTGGGCGCTACCCAAGTCGGGTTGAGCTTGAGAAATTGCTACAATACCATCGCGTGTATTGTTTTGAATTACGTTTTTACGCAATATCGGCTGTGCTGAATTGGAGATAAAAAGCCCATCTACGTTTTGCAAGATTTGGTTTTCAACTATTAAAGGTGTGGAATTTCCACCAATAGCTAAACCAAATCCAGTATCTTGAAACAAGTTACCGCGAATCTCTCCTTTCGCAGATTTTGCTACAGAAACGCCATTACCGGAATTTTGAATAAAGATATTACCGGCGACTGTGGGATTACCCGTACCAGTAATAAAAACGCCATCTCGATTGTTGTTAGTAAAAGTACTATTTGTAATTTTGGGATTAGTTGATTCTACCCATATAGCAGTACCGCGTCTTTCTTGGTTTGTAACAGTAACGCCAGTAATAACAGAGTTATCTTGAGCAAGAATGGTAATATTCTGACCAGCAAAAGTACGACTGGTATATCGTCCACTTCCAGTAATTAGTGTAGCTTGTCCTTTACTCGCTTCATCTCCACGCAGGGTTACTCCTTGTGGAATTGTTAGTGGAAATTGCTCTCCTGTTTCGCTGCTATAGGTACCGGGTGCAAGTTGAATGATTGTATTCGTTTGTGCTTCTTGGAGGGCAAAAGTAATGGTTTTATAGGGTGAAGTTTCGTTGGTACCAGCCCCATCAGCATCTGTGCCACTTTGTGGATTTACGTAAATTATACTATTTGCTGCTGGGTTTTGCGCGATCGTAGTTCGAGCGATACTTTGCTTTGTTGCACTCGCATCAACTTCTTGTGGTAGTAGCATTGTCACACTACCAGAAATTACAAGCAAAGCAGCAATAGAGGAAGATAATTTTAAGTTGAGAGAGAAATTATTGCCTAAACTAATGGGAAAGCCCTTATATTTCATCTTTAATTTGAGTGCATGATGTAATTAAGTTGGAAAGCCTGCGTGGCTTTAAAACCATGCAAAACTATACCTGATGAACAGTATAGAATCAGCATAGTTCCAATACCTATGGAAAATATTTTCTCGGTATCAGATTCATATTTTAAGCAAAAATACTTTCCAATACTTTTAAGACTAGTATTCTCAATACTTCGATTTCGATCAAGTTTCTTCTTATTAATTAATGTTAAGGAAATCAACATTAATTACTTGAAATAAAAGTTTAGATTTATTTACCTTTTCCTAGAAAAATTATATTCACAAATGCTTGTTTTTCGGAAATAATTAAATAAATTAAAAAGCTAAAACGAAAAATATAATTGATTTATTTATTGTCAAATAACTCTACAATATAGGTTAATTTTCGGTTGATTACGATCGATTTATAATCGCTTTCAAAAACCTCTGTGCTTGTATAGGAAAAGTTTTTGAATAAAAAGACGGCTTTGAGTTATGTCGTGGGGTAAAAATAAAGAGGGAGAGAGTGAGGGAATGAGGGAGTGAGGGAGAGGTAATTGGATGGGGTTTTAAACCCAAAGGTTTCGATAAATATAATATCCTGCGTCGTTGCGATTAAATAAGCAATCTTTACCAGTTATTGGGATTGCTTCGTCGTTCCTCGGAGGAATGATATTTTATATTTGGTATTGGTGAATCATGGGATAATTTAGTTATATTTTAAAGGGAGTATTAATAGTTTCAGACGCTAGTTCATCCCGAATTGATGCAACGCCTTATATTTAATTACGCCCACTTAATCATGTATTTCACGAAGCGCGAAACCTGCTATAGTCAAAAATGCATATGGTTAAAATTATGGCTCTTCAGTATGCCCGTATGCTAAAAATACAATAAAAACTATCAAATAAAGGAAGAATAGCGCACATTAACTGGTTGGTGCCGCGAATTGAACTACAGCTACGCTTGATTCGATTGCGTAGAAACGGGCTATAAAATTGATTTATTAGAACCAAAAATATTCACAGCCCGCTTCCACGCCGCTTCGCTATATACCGCCCTTCGGCGGCACGCTTCGCGAACGAATCATAGTTCAATTCTGGAATATGAGTTTATCAAATAATTGTAAAAAAACTGCTATAAAGTTGCCTTCATACTGTTAATTTGTTAGAAGCTAATTTAAAATTTTTGGTTCTTCAGCACTTGGTATGCTAAATAAATAGTCGTTTTTAGGCAGTAGGCAGTGGGGAAATAAATAAGCTATAACTAAAAAAGCTGAAACTATTGCACAATAAATGTTTAGATAATTTAATTCTGAAATTTAGCATACTATGCAATAAAGAGCCAAATTATTTTAATGATTAAGAAGGAAGCAATAAAATAAATTGCAATTTCACCGTATGCAAGGTCAAATATCAACTAACTACAAGGTAGTTTGACATAAAAAGTTGTACCATGACCAATAACTGAATCAAACCAAATTTCACCAGCGTGTAATTCTACACATTTTTTCACAATTGCTAACCCTAAACCTGTACCTCTAATTGTACCAGCATTACTACCGCGTTGAAACCGTTCAAAAAGTTTCTGTTTATCTTCTTCTGGAATACCAATTCCTTTGTCTTTTATTTTAAATAAAGCAACACCATGACTGCAAGCTAAATGCAAGTTTACTTCACCACCTTCGGGAGAATATTTAATCGCATTTGAAAGTAAGTTAGTTAATATTTGATGCAGCAAAGTATAATCTAAATAAGCTTTAATCTCAGAGTATTCGTGAATAAAAGTAATTCTGTGATGACTATCTCTAAAAAATTTGAAATCTTCTAATAATTGATGAGTGAATGAAACTAAGTTTGAAAGAGTTTTATTTAATTCAATTTTGCCAGCTTCAGCTTTGCTGACAAGCAACATATTATCTACTAATTGCACTAGATGTTTACTAGAATTCTCAATATGCTCCAAGCAGCGCATTTGACGTTTTTCATCTAGGCGATCGCGATATTTTTTTAGTAACTGCACTCCCAAAATAATATTTGTTAAAGGAGTCCTGTATTCGTGAGAAACTGTATTTACAACGCTTGATTTGAGAATATTGAGTTCTTTCTCTTTTTCTAAGGCTTTGCGAACTTCTACATCTTCTAAGTATGACTCAGATTTGAGTTTATGTTGAAATTCGTTGAGTGTAATCTCCTTACCTATACCGAAAATTAACTCATCTTCATTTTTATTCATCCTCCAAGAAATCCAGCGATAAGTTCCATCTTGATGATTATGACGTGTCTTAAATTCGATAACTTGATTTTTCGCCAATCCAGACAAAGCTTTTGAAGTCGCTTCCATATCATCTGGATGAATAAATCCTAACATCGGTTTTGCCATTAACTCTGATTCATTCCACCCCAGTAAATCCTTCCAATAACTACCATTGAGTTTTTGATAGTAACCATTTTCTGCAACGATGCACCATAAATCGGAAATTAGTTGTAAGAATGGCTGCAACTGTTTTTCTGTAGGTGTTATTCCTCTAACTTTTACCTCTAAAGACTTTGAATTACTCATCAAAAACTTCCTGAATTATTTCAAAGATGCAAATTTTTCTTTTTTTTAAGAAAAATTACTTAAGCAAGCTCGTTTGTGACAACTATTGAAAAAAGATGCTCAAATGACGATTAATAACAATAATTTTAAACAAAAATTATAAATAAATGTAACGAAAACAATAATTTTTGAAAAGCACTACAACAAAGCTGTGTTTTGTAAAATTTCTCAGAGCTCTGGTGATCCCGTCTTTTAAATGAGAGATGTAGAACCGATTGGGCGCATTTGTGTCTCTTCAAATGTTAAAATCTAGAAGTTAGTATGAGGGCAAAATCTACCGAGGGTTTCTCGGGAACTATACCCTCTAACGGACCTATGACGGGTATCGTGCCAAATTTTTTCAGGAGAAAAAAATTCGGCGGGGAACCCTTAACTCCTTGTGTTGGTACTAGGCGTGCTATGGACGAGGTAAATGTCAGATACCTAAGCCAAGTGCGGCGCATGTTGTAAATCTGGCTAATCGAGAGCTAAAGCAGGATATTTCAAGCTATGCCCTCTAGACTCAGAAAAGTCTTCCATATTTAAGATGGGAGCATAAAAATTGCGATCGTTTTCTTAATCATTAGTTATTTAAATTTGTTTACTTTAAATAACTTCTTAGAATTTACATTTAAGGAAATTTCTTGTAATGCGATCGCTAATCTAAGCCATAATCAAGCTCGATTAAATAATCCAATAGTTTTAACTATGTACTGAGGTTCAGTTATACCCAAATCTACCCCTTTGGACAATAAGGTACAAACTCCCTTGATAGAAGCAGGAAGCAAACATCAAGGTAAACAACTCTGAATAAGTTTTCTGTACAAAATCTAAATTTCAATATCATTATGGGCGAAGCAAAGCGGCGTAAAGCTTCATTAGGAAAGGATTACGGTCAATCCCCTCGCATTTTACCTTGGATTCCGATAACTAAATCACAAGCAGAACAGTTTGTCAACTGGACTACTCGCGGTGCCTGGATTGGAATCTTTATAATGATTGCGATTTGGTTGACGGTTCGTTTTATTGGCCCTGCTTTTGGTTGGTGGGAAGTAGTCTAAACCTTTGTAATGGCTAGTTTTCTAAATTTTCGGTTCTAAATAATTAGCATTATATTCCTTGTATAAAATCCGATCGCGATCGGATTTTATATTTAAGTTCTAAGTGAACTTAAAATTTTCGAGCCACTCTAATAAAAGAGCCTAATTTTTGGAAATTTTTGCTCTATGGAAACCGACACTGCCAACACAGAGGCAAAATCTTTCTAATGATTGCTCCTCAGATAATTTATCTTTAAGTATTATTTCTTTATAAATCTTATCAGAAATATTTTTATTATTATTTTTATTCTAGTAAAAGTAGTGAAATATACATTTTTATAAAGATTTAAGCATAATTCTGCCGAATTGGCAGCACGGATTTTGATAATTAGGCTATCTTCAAGTTTTGGGATGGAAATTGCAGTAGTTAAATCTACTATCTAAATCATTTACAGCGAGTGATTTGAGCTTTGTCCAACTAAATGTAAAATCTGATTTTAAAGCAGGATTATCTGGCAATGCCAAATCTAAAGGATAAATGTCACTGATTTTCCTTTCCAGTAGCTGTTTTACAAAGAAAAATAGTTTACGTAGCTTAAATCCATCTGGATTCACTATAGTGTGAGTAGGAATAAAATGAAGTGAGAAGGCAATCGAGCTATAAAAACCGAGCTTAGTAGCAGTTGAGAGGCTATGAGGATACTATTTATTACTTTTTGGCAGTTGACTTCTACTGAATATGAGTTAATGTTATAGCGGATTTATATTGTCAGTATCAACTCTGACCCCGGCAATATAAATACAAAGTAAAATTTAACCAATCGTATCGGGAATTTTTTGATTGCAAAGTGAATATTATGATACGACACGACTTGTCGATATGAACTACTATTCCCAAGGTAGTAATTTTTCGATTTTGATCATTTATGGACAATTGTAATGTTTAGTTTACAATACCATTTGATGAGAAAATCTAAAAAAAATATAAAAGAGACTAAAATAATTGTGGTGTTTGGAGGATAAAAGTGTTTCTAAGATTAGCGCAACAACACCGGCAATTCGTTCAAGACTTGGTAATGAACTTACAAGCCTTAGCGATAGTGCTAGAGAGACGGGGATACCCTGCCTCTTGCTACACCTGCGGCGATCAAATGAATAGTGCTTCATTTATGGTTAGCTTGGGAGAAAATCATCTGATTCGGTTTTTGGTATCTGATTACGGCATTACTTGGACTGAGATGCGTGACGATCGCGAATTAATGAAGTTGGAGGGCGCAGAAGCTGTAAACCAACTACAGGAATTAGCAAATATAGTTAAGCATCCACCAATAGAAGCGAATAGTAATCCCAAAACCCTTGCAAAACGCTGTTAAGAATTGCTCTAAAATCAAGGTAGCCTCCGAGCCATGACAATGTAAAATTGACTTACTTCTATCGAAGAAATGAGCGCGATATTTCCGGTTCATTGTTAATTTTTACGAACTGTTAGCGAGCTATATTTTGAGTGTCCATGTAAGACATGAAGTGATATCACCTTCCTTGCATTATTAACTGAACTTGTGACTATATATATGCTTGTATAGTCCAGAGCATTAGTATTTCCCGTTCGGTATTAGGTACAAAGTAGCCCCGGGGGGCTGCTGAAATTGACAAATTGATTCCTTCATAATTTTCATAGCACTAATATTCTTTCAAACAAAGTAAAGTTTGTAGTTTTGATGCTAGAGAAGGTACTTGAGGCTACCAATGATAATTCCTGAAAGATCGGGCATTATTTAAAGAGATGGGTTTGTAAAGCTACAAGTAAAATTACTAACTATTTCTTTCTATATAGGAATAATATATAATTTATCTTGACTCATCGGTTATGGGTTGCTTGAGCTGTATTTTGCCATCAAAACATGCTTGTAAAGCTTATACCTCAAACCCAGAATGCGGGTTATTGACCACATAGTTTTTGAATTTTTATCCGGATAATTACAGATAAAATTGGTCATTCAAAACAAATCCTGTTAAAGCTAAGGACTCTAGGTAATTGGATTTACACAATTAGATTGTATTATAAAATACTATTTAAATCAAATGTCCCAGCAGGATCTTTTGATTTTTTTTACAATTTACACAATGCAAAATTGTCATTGGGAGAGAAGCAGAGCTTATAGAAGCAAAAGAGGAGGTTTGAGAGAATTTGCCGGTATTGCCCTTTCCTGAGTTCAAAGCTCAGTAAAAATAAAAACAATCTGCCGAGGCGTAAAGCGGGATAAATATTTACGTGCTTACTTCAATATTACGTTTTAGGGGGCGATCGCCTTTTCCTTCTTCCAACTTCTAACTTTCTTTATGAATGCCGTAGTGGAAATTGTAACCCCTACCGGCATTATTAGGCTTTGAACTAAAAGAAAAAAAATAGAGTTTTGTAACGACACGTTGCGTTAAATTAGCTATATTCTAAATTTGTTAAACAACCCACGCATCTGGGAAGAAACTTTAAGATGTCTGAAGAAAAATCACAGCAACCGCAACTACCGCCTACTGGGGCTATCGACAATCAATATTTACATTTATCTGAAAATTGGTTTGAATATCAAGTGAGAGTTCAACCTCACCATACTGATTATGCTGGCGTTGTGTGGCATGGTAATTATATTGCTTGGATGGAAGAAGCAAGAATAGAATGCTTGCGTTCAATTGGGATTGAATATACCGATTTACTCGCTTTAGGCTGTGAATTACCAGTGGTGGAAATGTCAATACGCTATCATAAGATGCTTAACTTAGGTACAGCAGCTGTGGTAAAAACTCGTATGGAAGAGGTAACGGGTGTTCGCATTAACTGGGATTATGCGATTCAATCAACCGATGGGCAAGATTTGTATGTCAGTGCCAAGGTGACTTTAGTGGCAAAAGATATGGAAAAAGGTAAAATAATGCGTCAGTTACCTCCTGGAGTTAAAGAGGTTTTTGCTAAACTTTCTGCATCGAATAAGAGTTAGTGGTTGGTTGTTAGTTGTTGGTGGTTAGTTGTTGGTGGTTGGTGGTTAGTGGTTAGGAGTAGGGTAATTATCAACTATAAACCATCAACTAACAACTAACACATAGAATTTATCGCATCGAAACTACCGTCGGCGCGTTTTCTAAACTTTGGGCAGCACCGATAACTTCTTGTCTTGCCCATGTATCGGCTGCTAAAATGTCATCTAAATTAGGATTTGAACGGTTATCCTTTGAATGGCGATCGCAAACTTTTTCGATACAACGGGGAATATCTAAAAAGTGAATTTTCTCTTCTAAAAATAAAGCTACAGCTTGCTCGTTGGCGGCGTTTAAAACTGCTGGCATTGAACCACCAGCCTTGCCGACAGCGTAAGCTAATTTCATACAGGGATACTTTTGATGATTAGGCTCGCGGAATGTTAAAGAACCAGCTTTGACTAAATCTAAACGTTCCCAATCAGTATAGATACGTTCGGGATAAGATAAAGCATACAACAAAGGTAGACGCATGTCAGCCCAACCTAATTGAGCTAAAACAGAAGTATCTTGCAATTCAATCAGCGAATGAATGATGCTTTGGGGATGAATAACAATCTCAATATCGTCGTAATCTAAACCAAATAAGAAATGCGCTTCAATTACTTCCAAACCTTTGTTCATCAAAGTTGCTGAATCTACTGTAATTTTACGCCCCATTGACCAATTAGGATGTTTAAGTGCATCAGCAACCTTTACCGAAGCTAATTTTTCTACATCCCAATCACGGAAAGCACCACCGGAGGCTGTAAGGATAATTTTGCGTAAGCCACCTTCAGGAATACCTTGTAGACATTGAAAAATTGCAGAATGCTCGGAATCTGCGGGTAGTAGTTTAACTCCATGTTTTTCGATTAGAGGTAAAACTACTGGTGCACCAGCAATTAAAGTTTCTTTATTCGCCAAAGCTATATCTTTACCGGCTTTGATGGCGGCGATAGTAGGTAATAATCCAGCACAACCAACAATACCTGTAACTACAGTTTCAGCTTCTGAGCAGCGAGCAACTTCTATAACACCAGCTTCTCCCGATAGTAAAGTTGGCTTAGCTTCAAGGTCTTTTATTGCTTCTTGAAGTTGTGGTAATTTATCTTCATCGCAAATTGCCGCTATAGTAGGTTGAAACTGCCGAATCTGGGATGCTAACAATTCTACGTTGCGCCCTGCGGCTAATCCGACAATCCGAAACTGCTCGGGATGTTGAGCAACAATATCTAAAGTTTGAGTGCCGATAGAGCCAGTAGAGCCAATAAGAGTAATAGATTTCACAATTTTTATTAAGTATTAACAGACAACTTTACTATAAATTGTCTGGGGCTTGAAAAGTAGGGAGAGGGGGAGAGGGGGAGATGGGGAGATGGGGAGATGGGGAGAAAATTCCTAACTCCTAACTCCTAACTCCTAACTCCTAACTCTTAGCTACAATACATTTTGCATCGAGCACTATATAATTTTTAACTTTGGCGACGGTGCAATTTGGCACTGTTTTGGATAAAGCTGGCACATTGCCTTGCTCTAAACTTTGAGATATTTCTTTGGTTAATTGAACTAATTTATCTTGGTTAAGATTACTTTTATAATATTGCTTGAGTAAAGAATTGATTTTGATATACTCTGGTGTAAAAGATTGAGATTCTAATAGCCAGAAATTTATTCCATATTTTTGAATAAAAGTTTTTACATCCCTTAAATTTTTACTATATTGAGCCTGAGTCAAATCTATCACTCGCTGACGGAATTGACTGTAATAACCAAAGTGATAGGGAATTGCATATTCTCTACCTATCAAAATCGAACGTTGTGAAAATGTGGGTAAATTATCTACTTCTTCTGCGATCGAAGCAATGAGAGTATCTTTTGGTTGTTGCTGAAAAAACTCATATAAAGCTGGTATTTTTCCAGTTTTATAGCTAGTCATAGGCAAATTATTTGTTAATAAAGGATAATAAAAAAGTACTGCTAATGAAATAAAAGCGGTAATTAATAACGCAAAAAATTGTCTGAATTTATTATAAATTGTGTTTTTTCTGAAATTAGTAGAAAGAATAGCTTGTAAAATAACTGTTAAAGTAATAGCTGCTGATATTCCTACGATCAGTCGAAAGTTATATCCCGTGTAGCGACTAGGTAGATGAAGTCTAAATAGAAAAAGATGAGCCGCGAAAAACATTCCTATGGCTACTAATAACATTTGAGGTAAAATAATTATTTCTTTTCTAAGTTGCTGTAGCAAAGAAAACTTAGAACGAAACAGCATCAAAAAAGGTAATAGCAAGCCTAAACAATAAGTTACGGGAGTAAACAATGATGATGGAAACATTCCGCTACGCCCGCGGTAAAAGAATTCCAACAGATTTTCTCTAAAAAAAGAGCTTCTTCCTCTTGGTAAAAATTCTGGTAATTGTTTTGCTTGAGCAACGCTGATTGTTGGTGCAAATTCAGATGATTTTAAAGCATAGGGCAACATTACAAAAAAAGCTACTCCTAAACCAACTGCACAAAAAATATAATCATCTTTTTTTTGCGAAAAACGAAATTTTCCACTCTGCCAATCCCACAATCGTACAACTAAAATACCCGCACTGATAAACACGTACTGGGGATAAAATAATCCTAAAAGTACAATTGTAATTAAGCAGGGAAATAAAGATTTACGACATAAATAATATAAAAATGCTACAAATAAAGGATATAAGAATGCTCTAGGGGTAGCAGAAATTAAATCATCCTTCATCCAGGTATTTTGATTGAAGATTACCGTTGCGATAAATGCAGTTATTGGCAACGGTAATATTTGCATACAAAAGCCGAAGAAATAGCTACTAGTAAGCAATCCTAATACTAATGGCAGCAATTTATTTAAAACTAATGGATTAATACCCAAAAAAGTAAACGCGCGATAAATATAGGAGTATCCCACAGGGGCTACAGATTGAAAATAATCAGCAATTAAATCGTTAGGAAATAGATTTGGATCGATAAATCTTAGCATCCAAAATACATGTTGTCGTGCATCATCCTGCACAACATACTCGCTACTAAAAGCTTCTTGTAATCCTAAGATGGCATAAGTCATGGCAAATACCATACTTAAACTGAACCAAAATAATACTTGTTTTTTTGGTATTCTTGTATTTTGAGACAACAAGTTTTTATCCAGGCTTTTGATTAACATAGTTAGAGATGAGATAATTTATTTATTTAATTTCCATAACCAAGAATGAACTTTTTCAATATTATATTGAGATTGAAATTTTGTTCTTAATTCTTCAGAGGGACGATAGATGAAAATTGATTTAAAATTATTAGGCATTTCAGGAATATTTGCTGGCGATATTAATTGAAGATAAACTGTATTTTGTAATGAATGAGTTAGACCAAGTAATTCACCAGGTCGAATATCGCTAATAACTAAAGAGTTTTCTGAACTATTTACAATGCGGGCAACTTCGGGATTATGGCGAGTTTTAGAGGTACTTTTATTCCACCATATAGGGATTTGAGAACTGACTGTACAAGATAGAATACCGCTAAAAATCAAAGCAATCGTAATATAACGCCATTTTTTAAATTTTTTAATATCGTGATATGTTTCCTTTAACTTATTAGTCAGTAAATATGAAACTGCAATTTGAATTCCTAAGTAACAAGGAAAAGCATAACGAGCAATACTAGAACGACGACCTGATAAAATAATATCTGGAGCAATTAAAGCTATGCCAATTACTCCGATTAAAGTAATAATAAATAAACCCGCTTTTGGTGCAGTTTTATATAGAAAATATAATGCATATCCAGCTAAAAATGCACTAAGATAATGTAGCGGACTAAAGGGACTAAAACCTTGGTTAACATCGATAAAAATCCGACTGAGATTTTGTCCCCAAAATAAAGGTAAAAATCCTTTACGAACGAGATTAACGTGTTCTGTATTTTCGACAAGATTGGAAAAGTTGGCGATAACTATTAATAACCAAGGTAGAAATAGTAATATCCCCAACAAACTAGAAAATATATAGTTCCTAAAAGTTTTATTGAATCGAAAACTTTCACTAACTAAAACATATATACCATGTCCCACAAATACGAATGCAGAAAATGGATGGGTATAAAGTCCAAAAGATACCGTGATACCGTAAGTAATCCAAGGAAGTATCGTTTTCTTTCTAATTGCCCAAAGTAGTGCCGCACAAGAGACTAAAATACTAACAGTCCATAAACTGTATTCTCGCGCTTCTTGAGAATATAAAACGTGAAAGGGTGAAATAGCTATTAGGCTAACTGCTACCCAAGAAGTTAGTTTAGAATTAAATAATTCTAGACATAACCAATACATGGCGGGGAATACGAACAAACTGATTAAAGCAGATAACAATCTAATATTAAAGATTGAATTTCCGAATGCTTGTAACCAGAATCGCGCCATGAGATAATACAGAGGTGAATGCTCTGGATGAGCAGCTAAAGCTTTAATACTATCGTTGAGATTTTTTGTATTATTAGGATATTGATAATTTTCCAGTAACTTTTCAACACTAATAACCTCACCGTTATAAACTTCATTTACTAAATCTGTGCTCGTATAGCCAGAAATACGTAGAGAAGTCATGGTTTCGTCGTACCAGTAAACTTTTTGCTCTAAGTTATAAAAACGAAAAAATATGCCAATAACTATAACGATCGCAATAATTTTACGAATATTAAATTTTTTTTGTGCTTTAGATGGATTTTTAAATGCAGTTAGATGTGTCATTAAATAACCCTGTGATTAAATATTCTGGTTGATGGGAGATTGTATTTAATTTATTCAAACACAAATATATTAACTTTAGAGTTAGGATAAATCGTATAAATAGACAAATGCGCCTACAGTTTCAAAGAAGTCTATTTGTTTTCCTATACTATCGAGATAAGATTTAATCATTTTATTTTCACTCTTCACGTGAGCATGAGAAAAAATCAACCATACTCGCTTATTGCCACGTAATTTATTTAAATCTTGTTTATATCTTTCTTCTTCTGCTGCGGATAGTTTTCTACCATCATATTGATCTAAATCATCTACACCAATAATGTAATCATCTGGTTGATAACCATATTTTTCAGCATAATACAGAAATTGATAATGTCCTCGCTGATATACATAGATAGTATCTTCAGGTTGCTGATGATCTTTTACATAGTCAAGAACATGTGTTATTTCTTCTTCTTGGTGTGGCTTTATTAATAAATTACTTGCAGAAGTTACAGGTTGAAAAAGTAATGCTATTAAAAGAATTATACCCGGGATAAAAGTTTTTTTAAAACCCCTTCTTTGAATTAAATAATCGATTCCCTCTGCAATCAATAAAATGAAAAAAGGAGTTAAAAATAAAACTAAACGACTGCGAAAAGGATACTTTTGTAAAA
>JBCCSG010000112.1:0-19910 GCA_039200565.1 Cyanobacteria bacterium P01_D01_bin.50
TAGTAAACTTGCTTCCGAAGCAACTGGTGACGGTATCGCTGGGAATATAGATATTACCACCAACCAATTAAGAATAAGTGATAATTCCCAAGCAAACGTTAGTAGTAAAGATAATGGAAGTGCTGGTAGTGTTTTTGTTCGTGCCAGTGATGTTTTTCTTAACAATCAATCACAAATAGCAGCAACAACTGAACAATCAGGTACCGATGGCAATATTACCTTAGAGAATTTAAATTCTTTAGAACTATTTGACAGTCGAATAACCGCATCCACAATTAATGGAGAAGCAGGGAATATCAATATTAATGCCGCAGATTCAGTTAAATTAGAAAGTGGCAGTAAACTTACTTCAGAAGCAAGAGGCTCAGGGGAAGCAGGGGAATTAATAATTACCACTAATCAATTTACAATGACTAATTCCCAAGTAAATGTTAGTAGTAAAGCTGACGGAATTGCTGGTGATGTGTTTATCAATGCAAGTGATGTAAATATGAACCAAAATGCAAAAATATTTGCAACTACAGAATCTGGTGTTGGTGATGGTATTGCCTTAAATGGTTTAACAACTCTATCCTTGAATAACAGTGAAATTTCTGCATCTACAATTGACGGTGTTGCAGGTGATATTGATATTAATGCCACCAATTCAGTGAAATTAGAAAATGGGAGTAAAATCGCTTCCGAAGCAACCGGCAATGGTGAAGCAGGTGATATCACCACAACTACCAATCAATTTGCAGCAGCAGATAATTCTCAAGCAACGGTTAGCAGTAAAGGTAGGGGAAATGCCGGCTTCATGTTAATTGAAGCAAGCAATGTTTTTCTCGACAATCAAGCAAAAATATCTGGCACTACAGAATCAGGTATCGGCGGTAATATTACTTTAGATGATTTAACTTCTTTAAGCTTGAATAATAGTGAAATTTCGGCATCGACAGAAGACGGGGTTGCAGGTACTTTAAATATTAACGCCGCAGACTCGATAGAATTAACTGGAAAAGGCGGTTTTTCAGTACAATCAACGGAAGGTGGAACCGCAGGTTCAGTAATAGTTAATACTAGTCAATTCAATATAAACGATGAAGCTCAAGTAACCGTTAGCAGTCGCTTAGGGCAAGCAGGAAATTTAGAGATTATAGCAGATGATTTATTTTTAAATCGAGGTAGATTGACTGCTGAAACAGGAGTTGGAGAAAGTTCCGAAGGTGCCAATATCACCCTTGATATCCAAGATTTATTGTGGATGCGAAATGGCAGTTTAATTTCTGCCGAAGCTTTTGATACTGCTAATGGCGGTAATATTACTATAAATAATGCCGAAGGTTTTACCATCGGGTTAAGGTTTGAAAATAGCGATATTAGTGCAAATGCAACTCAAGGAAATGGCGGTAATATTGATATCACCACTCAGAATATTTTTGGCTTAGTATTTCGCGATCGCAAAACATCATATAGTGATATTACAGCAAGTTCTAAGTTTGGCGTTAGCGGAGAAGTAACAGTAAACCAGCTTAACGTAAACCCTGATTCTGGTTTAATAGAATTACCATCCAATTTAGTAGGAACAACTAAAATTGAGGCTGGATGTGCAGCTTCTGCGGGAAATAACTTTGTTATCAGCGGTAGGGGAGGGTTACCAGAAAGCCCTGATGATTTATTTACTGGAAATACAGCTATTATTGAATTGGTTGATTTAGTATTACCAGAATCAGTAGCGTCTAAAATAAAGAATGAAAATAGCTATCTTAGTGTTGATAATCAAGAAAATCAAATTGTAGAAGCTACAGAATGGGAAATTGATGCTGATGGTAACGTGATTTTCGTTGCACAAGTTTCTGAATCTAATCCACAACATTCCGGGCTTTCTTCCCTATCTTGTGAAAATTTTAACGACAATAAATAAGAGCTATAAATATATAAATATTCTGAGAAAAAATACTACTATTAAAGATTAAAAACTTTCCGAATACGTTTGCGAACCCAAATCACTGGATTAACATCATCTTCTGATTCATCTATTAAACCCATTTGTCGCAATTGCTGCTGACGGGAAGTTAATTCTTCTTGATGCTTTGCTAATTCGTTAATTATTTCTTCAGCTAACTCAGAATTTCCTTTTAAAAATGTTTCAAATGCTTGATTATTGATTACAAACAAAGTCGTATCTTCCAAAGCTCTAACTGTGGCGGTACGCGGGATTGCTAACATTAAAGCTAATTCGCCGAAAAACTGCGCCTTTCCAAGAGTTGTCAGATGTTTATTAATTTTTGCCACAAAAACTTCAACTTTTCCAGACAGAATAATATAGAAAGCATCTCCTGGATCGTTTTCATTAAATAAAATTTGCGACTCTTTTATTTGCCGTCGATACCCAATTTCCATTAATTTTCTTAAGTCTAAATCATTAAAATTTTGGAAATAGGTAACTTGTCTTAATAAAGTTCGTAAAGATGAGTTTTTTTGTTTTTTTTCAAATTGATTATATTGAGAATACAAAGAGTAATTTATTTCATTAATATGTTTATTTGAAGCTAAATTAATACCTTGATGGCGCAAATTATATTCTATAATATAATTTAAAACACTTTTAATATCATTTTTTTCATTAATTTGATCGATCCATACTTTCAATTCAAAATCTAAATAACCATTTGCAAAACCGTTAAAAATTACCTTTGGAGGATTATCTAGTATAACTAATGGTTCCATATAGGCAGAATCGAGTAATATTTCGGTAATAACTAATGGATCGTTTCCATATTCTATTTTAACGGGAATACAAAATTGTATAATATTCTGATTATAAGTACAATTCAGAATTGGTTTTTGAACTAACTCACTATTAGGAATAATTAAACTACTACCATCAATAGTTTGAATAATAGTAGAACGTAAAGTAATCTTTTTAACTTTCCCTTGGAGTGTTTTAAATTCTTCTGATATCCATAATTCAACAACATCACCAACTTTTACAGAACGTTCTATTAATAAAGTTAGTCCACTTAAAAAATTTGCCGTTATATTCTGAATACCAAAACCAAGTCCAATACCTAAACCTCCAGCTAATACAGCTAAAGAAGCTAAATTAAACCCCGTACTTTCGAGAATAATTAAGAAACCTAGCGTACCAAAAATATAAGTAAATATTGTAGCAAGTGCTTCTCTATTACCTTCATCTATGCCAAAATTTACGAGTATTTTGTTTTTGAGTAAATTATCAAAAACTCTGCAAATAATAATCACTATTACAAATGAAAAAATCAGTTGTAATAGTGATGCTAAAGATATGGTAGTTTGTCCTATTTTCAAAACAGGGTTCTGCAAAATTTGAGATAGTTCTAGAAATATTTTATTGATGAATCTTTTCATTCTTATTTCAGCCCGAATAGGCGGGCTTGTTTGTGGTAGATTATATTAATCTATACTCAAAAACTTAAAACTTCCAAGCTGTCAATAATATATCTAGCAGCTTCAACGAAAACCTCATCCATTTCCTGAAATTTATCGGGATGAATTAAGGAGTGTAATTCATCAAAAGTTTTTGTATCATCGATGCCATCACCACCAAAACCACTTTCTAACACCGCCGTGTATTTAAGATTAATATCTAATAAAGTTGCAGCTTCTTGTAAATACTTCTTCTCCTCAATAGAAATATCTCCATCCACCGCTGACATTTCATAACAAAAGCTCATCATTAATATCTTTTCTGGTTCCGTTAAAGATGTCGCAATTTTTAGCCATTCTTGAGGATGTTGATAAATTCCAGTTTGTGGAACTTTATAGAGTAAAATCTCCATAATTTCCCGAATTTGATTGCTTTTACGAGGAATTAGACGCTTGATGGTTTTTGCTAACAATTTCTTTTCAGCTTCCTCCTGCATCCCATCAGCTTCAATTACACCCCAAGTAATTATTAGCAAAACTGATAAGAAGATTAAAGTATCATTGATATCGGTTTTAACAAACTGTCGCTCAGTCAGACGCGATAGCAATTCTACCGCATCTAAACTCACAAAACGCAAATTTAAATGACTAAAATTTCGCGGATTAATAAAATCTTGTAAATTATTCCAAGCAGATTCTTGAACTTCTTTACCGCCATACCAAGCCTCTAATACTTCTGTATATTGAGTTGGAACTTTCAAAGCATTGCCTGCTGCTTTTAAATATTCCTTCTCGCTAGGAACAATGTGTCCATCCACCGCTGACATTTCGTAAGCAAAACTCATCAATAAAGTTCTTTCTTGTTGTGATAAACTTGCTGTCAGCTTCAACCATTCTGATGGATTTTGATATACCGCATTTTCCCGGTTGCCATTAATTAATTGTTGAATTAATACAGTTACATCACCTTTTGATGGAACTAACTGTTCAATGGTTTTTTCTAATAACTCTGCTTCCGATTCAGTCACCACTCCATCGGCAAACATTACCCCAAGAGTCATAGTGACTAATGATGCTAAAAACATCAATTCTGGAGTTATTTGCGTATGATGGAGTTTCCTTGTTGTCAGACGCGATAACAATTCTACAGCTTCGGGACTAACTAATTTAGAATCAAAACTAACAGTTTCTTGTTTGACTATTTTTGAATCAACTAATACTGTATTCACGAGTTTAACTCCCTAAAAATGAACAATAATAAAAATGCACCCAAAACTAAATTTGTTTTTAAAGCTAATCAACCCTTACTTTTAGAAGACTCCTCTATTGTTTGGACGATCGAATCGGGCACTGTAGCGTTGTTTGCAGTTGTCGTAAAAGATAAAACACCAGTGAGCGAACGTCGTTACCTATTTAGTTCCACTGTTGGAGAGGCATTATTTGCCATCGATTCTACCAAGGTTAAATCGATAGTTACATCAAATGATAACGATGACCATCCGAAAGAATACGGTATTTTAGCAGTTCCCTTAGAAGAAGTATCTTTAAGTCAAATCACTCAAACTGACTTTGAAGTTTTAAGAAGCAATGATTCCACTCGATTAATACCGAAGGCTGCGGGACAAGAATTTATTCAACTTGCAGAAAACTGGATCGAGAAATTTTCTATTTTCCCCAGTGTTGTTAATGCTTCAACAATTTTTGATACTTCGGTTGCATACAGTTGGGATGATGCTTCAGTTTTACATACTTGGGAGAGAGTATCAGAAAAAGTAGGACATTTACACAGAGATTTTCTGCGCTATCTTCACCAATTAGAACAAGATGAACATGAAGCAAAACTTGCTCAATTTCAAGCTAGAGAAAAACTTAATCATCGAGTTACTGTTAACGCACTAGATGAACTAGCTTCTATCATCAAATCTAAAAATCAAGACTTTGTTGAAGAAGACAGCGATCTATTAATGGCTGCTGGTGCGGTGGGAAGGGCTTTAGGAATTACGATTCGACCTCCTGCTAGGTCGGAGGACATCCACCGTCTTAAAGAGCCGATAGAGGCTATCGCAAGGGCTTCTCGTGTCCGGATGCGTCGCGTTATCCTCACCCCTGATTGGTGGAAAAAAGATGCCGGACCTCTAATCGGTTATGTTGGTGAAGAAAAGCGTCCTGTAGCATTATTACCTGTGGGAAGTGGCAAGTACGAGGTATTCGATCCAGCAAACCGCAAACGAACCTCCGCACAGACATTTCTTCAAAAACATGAATTAGAACCCGTAGCTTACATGCTTTATCGGTCTTTTTTTGATAAAACATTGAAAGCTGTAGATGTAGTTAAATTTGCCGTAAAAGGTCGAACTAAAGATTTAATTGTGGTTTTTTTAGCAGGAATTGTAGGTAGTTTGTTAGGAATGTTAACTCCTCAAGCTACTGCGATTCTGATCGATAAAGCTATCCCTGATGCCGACAGGGGATTATTACTACAAATTGGTTTGGGTTTATTAGCAACAAGTTTTGGTCAAGCTATATTTCAACTAACTCAAAGTTTTGCTTCTTTAAGATTAGAAAGTAGTACCGATGCTACTACACAAGCTGCAGTGTGGGATCGGTTATTAAGCCTGCGAATGTCTTTTTTTCGTTCCTATTCTGTGGGTGATTTAAGTTCGAGAGTTTCAGCAATTAATCAGATTCGTCAACATTTAAGTAGTAGCACTTTACAAAGTATTTTTACCAGCTTTTTTGCCTTACTAAATTTAGGTTTATTATTTGTCTATAATTCCCAATTAGCTTTAGTTGCAGTGGGAGTTGCAATAGTAGTAATGGCTGTTACTATTCTTTCTGGTATGGTAACTCGTCAGAAAATGCGTCCTCTGCAAGAACTAATGGGAGAAATATCAGGTTTGATGGTACAGCTGATTGGTGGGGTTTCTAAGCTCAGGATTGCAGGTGCAGAAAATCGTGCTTTTGCTCATTGGGCAAAAAAATATACGAAGCAATTGAAGCTGATGTTGAGTACTGAATTAATTGAAGATTTGGTCAGTATATTTAATGTTATGCTGCCTACAATTTGTTCTATGATTATTTTTTCATTGTCCGCTAAGTTAATGCTTGAGGCTAGTTTAGATCCTAGTGGAGGAAGCACACCTTTAACACCAGGAACTTTTATGGCTTTCAATACAGCTTTTGCTACTTTTATTGGTGGAGCAACCGGCTTAAGTAATACAGCTATTAGTGTTTTAGAAGTAGTCATTTTATGGGAACGTGCAAAACCAATTCTTGAAGCTACACCAGAAGTTGATTTAACTAAAGCAGATCCAGGTAAACTTAAAGGTAAAGTAGAGTTAGAACACGTATCTTTCCGTTATCGAGATGATGGCCCTTTAACTCTTGATGATTTGAGCATTAAGGCTGAGCCAGGGGAATTTATTGCATTTGTTGGCCCTAGTGGGAGCGGTAAATCTACTACTATCCGCTTGCTATTAGGATTTGATACGCCTGAGTTAGGAAGTATTTATTACGACGGCCAAGATTTATCGGGATTAGATATATCAGGAATACGTCGTCAATTGGGCGTAGTGCTGCAAAATGGACGAATTAGTAGCGCTCCAATATTTGAAAACATTTCTAGCGGTGCTTTGATTACCATGGATGAAGCCTGGGAAGCAGCAAGAATGGCGGGATTTGATAAAGATATTGAAGGGATGCCAATGGGGATGCACACCGTAATTTCTGAAGGTGGTACCAACCTTTCTGGAGGGCAGCGTCAACGGTTGTTAATTGCTCGCTCTTTGGTTTTGAAACCGAAAATTTTGATTTTTGATGAAGCGACATCTGCTTTAGATAATCATACTCAAGCAATTGTGAGTGAAAGTTTAGATAAATTGCAAGTGACTAGAATAGTCATTGCTCACCGTCTAAGTACTATTCGCAATGCCGATCGCATTTATGTAATTGAAGCCGGTAGAGTAGTACAGCAGGGAAGTTTTGACGAACTAAAACAACAAGAAGGATTATTTGCTAGTCTCATGGCTAGACAGATGGCTTAAGGAAAGGATGGGGAGATGGGGAGATGGGGAGATGGGGAGATGGGGCGATGGGGGGATGAAGAGAGAAAATAACTTATATTGTAGTGAAGTTTTGTAATACCCGACTACTCACTACTCACCACTCACCACTAACTACTCACTACTCACTAAAAATAAAATATGAAATCAAGAGAATATCGCGCTAATATCCTTGCTAGTTATGGTGCTAGCGCTGTGGAAATTGAAGAATTACTGGCTTACAACGAAAATGTCTTTGACTGTTTGAATTTGGATATTTCTAGCAAGTTTCCTCTACCTCCAGAATCTCATGTTGCTACTTGGAAAGAATATCTAACTCAAGCGCTAGAAATAGGGGTATTTCCAACTTTACAGAATAAGCTTGTGCAGTTACGTTTTCCCATTCAGGAAGGAATTAGCCAAACAGAGATTTATAAAGAAGCTACTCGTAAAGGAAAGTTAACAAATGAAATAGAGCAAACAACTGGTTTAAAATTAACAGAACCAGAAAAACTAGAGTTGATTGTGCATAAAAGTTTGGCTGGGGCTATACCTGTAATTATTGTAGGTAATAGAGCAGATTTCGTATCCTTAGTGCAAGCTATAACCATGCGTAATGAACCCAAAGAAGTTCCCGCTTCTATGGGAGCCTGTATGGTAGGTGGCTACAATAATTGGGATAGAATTCGTCAATATCGCCAACAGTGGCAAAATAATCATCCAGGCTCTACAGAAATTGATTGGAATGCTGAATTTAAACGTTTGATTCCCCGCAAGGAACTGTATCAAGATAGATTTATCATTCTCAGTCAAGGTTTCTATAGTAATGTTTCAGCCGCTGATGTGGGATTGACTGAGGCTCAATGGCTGGAAATATCATTAAAAATCCGCTTAGAACATGAATGCACTCATTATTTTACCAAGCGCTTATTTGGTTCTATGCGTAATAATTTATTAGATGAATTTATTGCCGATTACCAAGGAATTGTCGCCGCGACAGGATGTTATCGCGATGATTGGTTTTTACGGTTTATGGGTTTAGAATCTTTCCCTAATTATCGCGCTGGAGGTAGGTTGGAAAATTACCGAGACAATCTTTCTGAAAATAGCTTTAAAGTACTGCAATCTTTAGTTGTTGCTGCTGCTCGAAATATGAAAGAAATGGAAAGTAAGCAGACAAATAATACTAATCCTGCCGTTATCCTGACTGGAATTTGTAACATGACTTTAGAAGAATTAGCTGCTATTGACAGAGTGCAGTAATTCCCAAAATAAATGCCTGATTTATGTTTGTAAGTCGGGTATCTATATAATAGCAGATTACAATCGCATCAATAATTATTAATAAATGCCAAAAATAACACCTGCTATCATTATAGTAAATAATGAATAGCAGGTTGTTATAAATTTATATAGATAAATCTCTAGACTTTTATCTACTTATTACTGGTGGATAAATTATTAGATAACACTGTTTAAATATTATAAACATAATAATATAACAGAAATAATTTATCCAGAATTTCATAGTCAATAGACTACTTTAAAAATTGCTCAAAACCCTAACAGGGAATTGATACAACTTACCAGCCGCCTAATTTAAATTTCACACCACCTGAACCAATACTACCACTGGCTCCGAAACCTCCATAAGAAACACTTCCGCTAGCACCACTTGAATCAACCTTACCACTGACACTACCTTTTCCACCAGCTACTGCTTCTAATTGTTCATCGCTTAATTCTTCAGAAGAACTAGCTTGACAAATTTGTTCGATCAATTCATCTTTAGAAAATTCAAATCCATTTTTAGCAGCTATTTCAGTTATAAGTGCTGGGTAATCCTTATTTGCTCCTTGTACCTGCTCTAGACTCATACTTAGTAATGTGTCTAGAGGAATACCAACAGATGTTTCAATTTCCTGTTTCAATGCTGCATCTTGAGCAACTTTATTAGCGAAAGAATTAATTGCTTCAACTGTCATTTTTATTTTCCTGTTACTAGTAATAGCGATTGATGCTTTGCAAGATATTGGATAACCCAATCGATTTCCTTGCAAACCCTATACCAGTAAAAAAGGTTTTCTAGATAACAGCATCCCTATAATTACTGAATTGTGAAAATTGGATTAGGGTAATAAATCAGTAATTAGCCATAAAAAGATACAAAATTAACTAAATAATTTAACGCATTTAATGCACTTTTCCTAAAATAATCGGGATTAATTAGCTATTTACATACGTAAATCTATTTATTTTTTAAATAAAAGAATACTTACGAACACAAGTAAAGTTATGTTAAATACATCAAGAGCATACAATGTTATAAACGGAAAGCAGTAATATTTATGATAAAAAAAGGTGCTTGTAGGAAATAATCAACATGTATGTCTTAACTTGTCCGAATAATCCCTTTAGTGCATTGGCTTACCAAGGATTTACCTATCCACTATTTCGTCCGAAGCTAAAAGCCTTGCAACCAAATGGTTCCATTGTGGCGATCGCTGCTTCTGTTTCGGGAAAACCAGCGGGTTTGGCTCTTGCAGAGATTGAAGATGATGGTAAATCAGCAAAATTACTTTCTTTATTTGTGACAGCTAGCAATCGCCGTCAAGGAATTGGTAGTGCTTTACTGAATCGTTTAGAACAGGAACTATCAACAAGAGAGTGTATCAAATACGAAGTAATTTATATTATAGGAGAATCCACAACCGTTGCTTGGGAACATCTATTACACTCATCTGGTTGGAAAGAATTCCAATCGAGAATGTTGGTTTGTAAAACGACCATAGATAGAATAGTTGATGCACCTTGGATGCAAAAAGCTAGCTTACCAGCTAGTTATACAATTTTTCCTTGGATGGAAATTACTTCACAAGAGCGTCAAATCATTAAAGAAACACAACAAGCAAATCCTTGGATTCCCGAAGATTTAATACCTTTCAAGCATGAAGAAAACTTAGAACCTCTCAACAGTCTAGGGTTACGCTATCAAGGACAAGTTGTAGGTTGGGTTATTACCCACCGTCTAGCACCTGATACCATCCGCTATACTTGCAGTTTTGTCCGTCGAGATTTGCAAAAGATGGGACGAATTATTCCCATGTATGTAAATTCTATAAATAAGCAAATAGATGCCAAAATCATCAAGGGAATTTGGACAGTACCATATATTCACGATGGTATGGTTAACTTTGTAAATAAACGCATGAAACCTTATATGAATTCAGTTGAAGAAAGTCGAGGTGCTTCTAAATCTTTGCTAGAAAATTTAGTAGTGTCTATGTGATATCCTTTTTCGACTGCCTTCTGCTTGTTTTCAAGCTAGATGTCTCTACATAGTGTTATTTATGCCGACTTACTTAGGGACATCCAAAACTTAAATTACCAGCGGAACTGCATTTAATGGGACTACTAGATTTCTTATTCCCCTGCTTACTAAAGCGATTGGCAACAATTGATATTACTTACGTAAGTATACTGAAAAACAATACTTAACTAATTTTTGTCTTATAAAGACCGTACAATTACTAGATGACCTTATGCAATACTACGGTCTAAAATAGTAATTAATAAAATAAGTATAATTATTAAGAGAGAATAAATGCTTATAATCCGTGTATTTTCTTAATTTTCTCGCTCGCAGAATCTAAGCATCAGTTACTTTGCCTTAGTCTATCCTAAAAGCATTTAAAGTCAGGCTTTAAGATTGCTTCCTTATTCCCTATTCGAGATTCCTAAATTAATTAAAATGTCTAATCATGAATATTAGCTCTACTAAAATACCTGAAAAAAACATAGATGCACTTAAAGCTTGGCAAGATATCCTCTCTCCAGAGAATGTAATTACAGAATCGAATATTATCAGAACTGCCTCTCATGCAACATTCAGCACTACACAGCAAGTACTTGGTATTATCAGACCTAGTAGTGTAGATGAAGTACAAGCTTGCTTAAAAATAGCTAATCAATATAAAACACCTCTATATCCCATCAGTTGCGGTAAAAATTGGGGATTAGGTTCGCGGGTACCAGTTCAAGATAACAACGTCATCCTTGACTTGAGCCGGATGAATCGCATTCTAGATTACAATGAGAAGCTAGCATATATCACTGTTGAACCGGGGGTAACATTTCGTCAGGTTTATGAGTTTCTGCAAGAGCAAAATTCCCAGTTATTTATCTCCGTTATCGGTGGTTCTCCAGATGCGAGTGTCATTGGTAATACCTTAGAAAGGGGTGATGGTTCAGGTCCCTATGGCGAACGAGCTGCTCATGTATGTGGCTATGAGGTTATATTACCTACTGGAGAATGTATTCATACAGGATTTGGTCGCTTTGCAAATGCCAGCACTAAAGCTTTTCATCGTTGGGGTGTTGGACCTGCATTTGATGGTTTATTTACCCAATCTAATCTAGGTATTGTCACGAAAATGACTTTGTGGCTATCACCTTTACCAAAATATTTTCAAGTTTTTCAATGTGTAATTCAGGATGTATCTTATCTGTCTAATCTTCTCGATAGAGTACAACCTCTGATATTGCAAGATATTATCAAAGGTAGCTGTTTGGGGATTTGGAATAGCTATAAATATTTGGCAAAAGAAGGGCGATATCCCTGGAAAGTAATCGATGGGAAAACCCCTTTATCTTTAAAAGAATTGAAAGGATTTGAGCGCTGGAGTATTAATGGTGCTGTATATTCTGGTAGTAAAGAGGAAGGTTTAGCAACACGGAAGATAATTAAGGAAGCTTTAAGGGATGGCGTTGAAAGGATAATTTTTGCTGACGAAGAACAGTACGGCGACTCAATTAGAGACAGTGCTTTTTTAGGAGTTCCCAGTGACGAGAACATTAGAAGCACCTATTGGCGTAAGAAAACTTCCATTCCACAGCAAATGAATCCTGATAGAGATGGTTGTGGTGTTCTCTGGCTTTGTCCGGTTTTACCCTTCGATGGAAAAGTTATTTCAGAAGCGGTACAGCTAGTTGAAGCAATGGTGAAAAAGTATGACTTTGAACCCAATATTGCGATGAACTGCAATTGTGGCAGAAGAGTAGATATATTTGTTGCCATTATGTACGATCGCGATATCCCTGGAGAAGACGAGCGGGCAATGTCTTGTCATGACGATGTCCTTAAATTGTTAACTAATGCCGGACATATCCCTTACCGTTTGGGTATTCAATCGATGAACAGCCTGCCAGCAGCCCAAGATGATTATGGATTTTTAATGCGTAAGCTAAAGCAAACCTTAGATCCAAATGATATCTTAGCTCCTGGACGCTATGACTTTAGAAACGACTGGACTTAAATAATCAACTTAAATAATCAACTTAAATAATCATGGTAAAAGAAAAACAAAAAGATGTTAGCCGAATCTAATTCTGAAAATGCAAATCAAAATTTATTAGTTAGGGCTTAAAATGCATAATGTAATAGTGAATATATTTGATTCAGTAAATACGATTAATTTACTTACAGAAGAAGAATGCTTCAAAATCCGTTCAGTTGTAGATAATTTACAAGAATATTGGGTGCAACATGCGCCAGATTTACCTTTCTATACTTTGGGTGCAGCAAGTTACCTTAATGCAGTAGAATATAATGCTATTTACTACCAAAAAGTTAAACTTTACAATCCGATTTTATCGGATAATTTTGACTGGCTATACCAAAAGTTAGCACAGAAATTATCAAGTATTTTAGACGATCCAGTTATTTTTCAAGAAACTTTAGCACTTCCGGGATTTCATATTTTCAAAGCACACAAAGCTTTTGAACAACCTATGGCTAAAATTCACCGAGACTTGCAGTACAAACTCTTGAACTGGGAAGAACCTGAAACAATAGATTTTAATAATACTCTATCCTTAACTTTGGCGATCGCTCTACCAAAAGAAGGTGGAGGATTGCTAACTTGGGATTTGCATCACGACGATATACAGAGTATGACGGAGGAGCAAATCAACAGCGCTATTGCTGGAGGTGCAAAACATTATCACCCTTATGAAATAGGAAAATTTGTCCTTCATTCTGGCCATGAAGTGCACCAGATAGCACCAGGGCGAAATCTTCAGCCCCTTGATGAGCGTATTACCCTACAAGGACATTGTATCCGCACTCAGGATAGCTGGTTGTTTTACTGGTAGAGAACCTGCCGGAACTTAGTTTTGGTAAATGGTAAATCCTCTAAATCCTCTTCCTCCGCCTACTCTGCGCGCTCTGCGTTTTTTTTAAAGAGAGTTTATAACCCCGCTTTCATTAATGTGGTGGAGTAGTTATGAGGGGTAAAACAATAGAATTTGTAGGTTGGGTTGAAGGTCGCTAACCCAACTCGGGTGTTGGGTTAGCGACCCTTAACCCAACCTACGTAGCGACTTTCTGACCCCGCTTTCATTAATGTGGTAGAGTACTAGGCGTGATATAAGACTGGCTCACAGTTTTCATTGAACAGCTATAAGACTTCGGGTTTTCAAAGTCTCATTATCATTATCTATAAAATCATCCAAAGTATATTTTTGGCGATATTCAGGAAGAATACTATATGTAGGACCCTGAATGTCAATCTCACCAAATGAGAAGTAAAATACTGGGCGAATGCTATTTGCTGTGGTGTTTTCGCTTCCTGCATGAACAAGCCGACTATCCATCAATATGCTAGAGCCAGAGGGTAATATCATTTTTTGTAAAGCTTTAGTATTACCCTGATTTCCATTTTCTTCTACTTGCGTGCTACTCCCCTTATGACTGTGGGGAATAAGCAATAAAGGACCGCATTGTTCGCCTATTTCAAACAAATTTACAAAAATGGTTATAAGTTTTCGCTCCTGATTATTTTGATCGGGATGAAGTTGTTGGGCTTTAGCTCCAGGAAATACGCATATAGAACTAAATTCCGCTAAGTAGCGCATTTTGTCTTCCGGGAGAAAGGCATTTAGAACGGGTAAATATTCCTTTAAGATTTTTTTCATTACCCTAGTAGCTGTCTCGGATAGCTCAAGGGGAGCATGAATTCTCATCTTGGGGCTATGTATGTAGTCTAATTTTGAATGCTTCCAACTTCTGATAATTTGCTCAAAAACTGCTTGACATGCATCTGGTGCAATAACTTTTTCTTTGACTAAAAACCCATCTGTCTCAAATCTTTCGGAATCTGTGGGTAAGGAGTTAGATATATTTTCTTGAGCAACAAAGATTTTTTTCGCTGGCTCTCTAGAAGTCTCTTGAGTTTCCTGAAACTCTCTCCAAAATGAGGGATGAACTATCATATTTTCACTACGCCCCGCGCCGAGTGAATGATGTCCAGTAATAAAGATATCGTAAGAAACACTCCATCTACTAACTTCACCGCGATACTTTTCCACATGATGAAAAAGCCTAGAGGGGAATAGCACCAGCATTTTGGGTACTGGTTTTAACCCGTATAAATAGCTTGAGGCTCTCCCTGGTGTGTGGTCATCGATATTACCAACTACTAGCGGGCTATAGGGATTATGGAAAATGAGTTCTCCTCCCGAACGAGGCTGCGTTTGCAGATAGAAAACTGCACTGAGAGTTGCATTCGGATGATTGTGCTGACTGACATATCCCCCATTTTGTGTAATCACCGGCCAAGACTTTTGGTGAAACAGTGAAATTTTATCGTAATTAATCTTGCTCGCCTTGAGGTACTCAAACACGAAAGCTTCAATTTCAGAGGTGAGCCACTCGAATTCTATGTTCTGATGCAGGCTTGCCATTCCAAGCCTATCGCCAGTCAGTAATTTATTCTTTTCTTCCGAGGAGTTCTGTTTATCTTTCAGAGCAGCCGGAGCACATTCTTCTGCGATCCGCATATAATCCAGCATCGCTGTCATTTGACTATCGCTTGGATCTAATGTCTTTCTGGCAATCCCAACAGAGAATGCTTCTCGAAATTTAATTTCGTGGCTTTCTTCAAGACTTAATATCATGATTTATTCGCAATATATTCAGTACACAAGTATACTCTTATTCAAAATATCCCAAGGAATGAGAAACGTCCAAAAAAGTAGATATAGCTAGCTTTTTAGCCCAATTATCATCAAAAATATTTTGTGATTATTTACAAAACTATAAGATTTAACGAGAGAATATAGCAATTTTCGGGGGTTGAAAGCCTCTCCCCTCACGAGGGGAGAGGTTTGGAGAGGGGTTATAAATGTATTGCACCCTTAGAGTTAACCGCTATAGTTAAAGCACAAGATAAAAAAATAACAGAGTCTTGACTAAATGCCAAAACTCTCGATTTCCCCTAAGCAGCAACTGCTTGTCCTTCAGAACGAATCAAACGAGCATAATAACCATCCATTGACCACAATTCCTCATGGGTGCCGCGTTGCACTATCTTACCTTTCTCCATGACAATAATTTCATCACAATCTCTAATAGTACTCAAACGGTGAGCAACAATAATACAAGTGCATCCCCGACGGCGAATATTTTGGTCAATTATTTTCTCTGATTCAGAATCTAAAGCACTAGTGGCTTCATCCATGATTAAAATTGAAGGATTATTCACTAATGCACGGGCAATTTCTAACCTCTGTCTTTGCCCTCCACTTAAATTTGCTGCACCTTCCATCAATTCACCATTATATCCACCAGGTAATGCCACAACAACATCATGAATAGCAGCATCCATACAAGCTTTTACCAACTGTCCATCTGGTATTGTTCCATCCCACAAAGTTAAATTTTCTCTTACTGTTCCCGCAAAAAGTAAAATCTCTTGTTCAATATATGCAAGTGAATTAGTAATAGCTGAACGAGGAATTTCTGAGCGGGGTTTCCCATCAAAGAGAATTTCTCCTTCCCAATATTGATAAAGCCCTGCAATCATTTTGGCAACAGTAGATTTACCAGAACCGCTACTACCAACTAAAGCAACCCTTTGTCCTGGCTGGAGTGTAAAATTAAAGTTTTCAATTAAAGGAGCTTCCACATGACTGTAGCCAAAGCTGATATTTCTTAACTCTACTTGGCCTCTGAGACGATATGTCGAAACTGGCGATGCTAATTGTTTTGCTTCTGTAAAATCATTGTTGTCTAATTGCGGATCGATGGGATTTTTTAAAACATCATCTAAACGGTTGAGATCTCCTTCTAATTCCTGAATTGTACTAGCAAAACTAATTAAAGTGTTGACAGGATTTTGAAAACTACCCATCAAACTTTTAAATGCTACTAACATCCCAATACTCATATGACCGTTCATGACTCGCAATCCGCCAATTACTAAAATCAATAAAGAAGTTAAAGATGTTAGTAATGAAGGCAAAATTCCTAAAGTTTGGTTAGCAACAGATAGTTCTTGTAGGGAGTTAATTCCCTTTGCATAATAACCAGCCCAACGAGCAAAGAAATCTGATTCTAAAGAGCCAGCTTTAATCGTCTCAATACTTTGCAATCCCGCAATGCCAGCACCTGCAACCTTACCCATATCTTGAGCTAATTTAATATTGGCATCTACACGCTGACGGGATACCATCTGCAAAGTAATGACATTTACAACGGCAAAAAATATACCAATTGTGGTGAGAATCCAGTCATAAGTAAACATTACAATTGCATAGAAAACTAGCATCACTACATCAATAGCTGTACTTGCTAATTGTCCAGAAAGTATTTGCGCTACTTTGTCATTGATGCTGACACGATTACTAATTTCACCAGCAAATCTTTGAGCATAAAAGCTTGACGGTAAGCGCAGAATGTGCCAAAAAAAGCGACTAGTCATTCCTACTGCTAATTTGATTTGCAGTTTTCGTAAATAGCGCTTTTGTATCAACTTTAAACCTACTTGCAACAGAATTGTGATTCCCATTGCTATAAGCAAAGGACGCAGCCAGTCAGACCTTTGTTCGATAATTATATTATCAATAAATACTTGGCTAAATACCGGTACTGCCAAACCGGGTATTACTAACAAAAATCCAGCAAAAAGACAATATAAAATTGCTGATAAAGAAGACTTTAGTCTGTTGATTAAAGCTAGAATTAAACTAGGCTTAGTTCCTCCTTTTTTGAACTCTTCGCTCGGTTCTAAAGCTAAAACAACACCAGTATAAGCGTCATCAAATTCTTGTAAAGATACTGTACGCGGTCCCGTAGCTGGATCGTTCAAATAAACTTTATCTTTAACAAAACCCTCAACCACAAGGAAATGATTAAAATTCCAAAAAACAATATAAGGGAGTTTAATTTCCTGTAAACTCTCAAGTTGTTTTTTATAACCTTTAGCTTTCATTCCATAACGTCTGGCAGCTTTCAGAACATTAGAAGCTTTACTACCATCGCGGGAGACACCACATTCTTGACGCAATTCTGCTAATGGTACTATGCGATCGTAGTAACTCAGAATAATTCCTAAAGCAGCAGCACCACATTCTACAGCTTCCATTTGCAAAAGTGTAGGGGTTTTGGCTCGCTTGGATATTTTATATTTAGTATCAGTCTTGGTCATTCGATTGTAGATTTTAGATTTTGGATTTTAGATTTACGATTATGTAGCTAGTTAATCAGCAATAATTATTAGCTAATACCCGTCCATTCTCTAAGAATTGGCAGCACAAAAGTTATCGGCGCTCTTTGTTCAACTTGTACGTGAGTTGTGGTAGTAGTACCAGTTGAAATTTGTAATTTTGGTCCCCTCGAAGATGACCAACGATAACCACTAAAAGTAGATTCATCTATTTCTAATTCCGCTGTAATTGCAATTTTGGGTTCGCCAGCAGTTAACTTATTTACTAATTCTGTATTTCCTAATTCTAAGGCTGCTCCTTGGGAAGAAATAGGAAAGGGAGAAACTGAAACAACCTTGCCGACAATACCGCCAAATCTCTCTCTTTTTACTGTGTCGGGAGTAATTTGAATTGGCATTCCTGCTTTAATTTTCTTGCCATTTTTGACTGGAAAATAAGTAATAGCTACCATTTTTCCACCCGTATTCTGAGCGTCTATGCTGGCAATGGGAGTACCGGGGTTAACAATTTGTCCCTTAGTTGCTGTGATTTCTAAAATACACCCTGCCTGGGTACTGACAATTGTGCTATTATCAGCTACTTTTTTTTCTAATTGAGCAATATTACGCTCAACCTCTTTTATTTGATTGCTTCTGTTATTGTTTGTTTCTAAATTTTCTTGTTCGATACGTTTATCTTTAGTATTAATACTTTGTAATTGGGCTTGTAATTGAGAAATTTCATTGAGATTATCTAAGTATCTTTGTTCTGTTTGGGTTTCCTTCACCTTCAATTCTTTCAGTTGTACTTGAATGTCACTAATGCTGTTGAGATTAGTTAAATATTGCTGTTGCGCTTCTGTATCGTTGACATCTAGTTGCGTTAATTCCGCTTGTAATACAGCAACTTGTTGCTGTGCTTGACGATATTCTTGTTCTACTTGCAATAATGTATCTTTAGCAATTGCTCCTTCTTTTAGTAATTTTCGCCGCTTTTCTAATCTTTCTTTTTGAATAGGAACTAAAGCTTGCGCGTCTCTTAAACGTTGCCGGATACTGACTCGTTGCTGGGCGATCGCATTGGATGCTTTCTCTTTAAGAACAGGGGTTAAGGCTTGTATAGTACGCAATCTCTGTAAAAGAGTTTGACGTTGTTGGGTAATGGCTGTTAAGTCTTGATTTTTAATGATGGGAGAAAGTTCTTGTGCAGTCAGCAACCGTTGTTTTAAACTAGTTTGCTCAGAAAGTAGCGCCTCTTTTTCTAATTTGCTGCGCTGACGTTGTAATGTCCCACTATCGGATGCTTGTACTAATAATTCTCTGCGTTTAGCACGTTGTTGTTGTAAGTTTTGCTTTAATTCCGAAGGATCGATAGTTGCAAGTACACGGTCTTTTTCTACACATTCTCCTTGTTTGACATTCACTGACTTTAACTGTCCAGAAATTGGTGACTGAAACTGTACTACCCGTTTTGGTCGAATTAACACCCCTGGTGCATTCTCTGTCATTGGGATGCGTCCAAAAATACTCCAAACTAATGCCATAACAACAAAAACACCTAAACTAGTTAATGGCAACCAATCTCTGGGATTGACTACCTGCATCAGTTGATCTAAACGCTCTGGGGAAGATAAGCGTTCTAAAGATTCTTTCCTAAATAGTTTTTCGTGATCCATAAAATCAAAATCTATTTTTAAGTAAAATTACATATGATGTCGGTCATTGATTAACCGTTCTTAGTGTTCCCATTCCGGCAATTAAAATTACAATGAAGTTGAAACGACTCGATCTCTAATTTTGAATGCACTCGAAGCAAGAAGGCAGCAAACATAATTTTTCCAATTTACGCAGTGACAACTGAGAGTTTGGGGTTGAGTGTGGGAATACTAAATATTAAAGGTAGCGCCTTGCGCCTCCTTCATAAGTTAATAAAACATCAATTTAAATCGGCAAATAATATGAATTTACAAGAGGTTTGCCTTCTTACTTGGATTAAAAA
>JBCCSG010000113.1:0-19901 GCA_039200565.1 Cyanobacteria bacterium P01_D01_bin.50
TAATCGATTGAACGAAAATGGGCTAATAATTGTTTTTGGCGATTGTATCCCAAACCAGGAATTTCATCCAAACGCGATCGTCGTAATTTTGCAGTGCGTTGTTGGCGATGGAAGCTGACGGCGAAACGATGAGCTTCATCTCGCAAGCGGCGTAATAGTTGTACTCCAGGTTGTTCAATTTCTGTTTTTAAGGGTATGGATTCTCCAGGTAAGAATATCTCTTCTCGTCGTTTAGCAAGACTGACAACTTGCACGTCTTCTAATAAGTTTATTTCTTGCAAAATGGTGACGACGGAAGATAATTGTCCTTTTCCACCATCTATCATCACTAAATCGGGAAAATCTGGATTACCCACTCTTGGTAATTGTGGATCTTCTGCATATTTGCGAAAGCGTCGCCCTATAACTTCCGCTAAAGAAGCAAAGTCATCCGAGTGACCGATTGTAATGTCGGGATTTCTAATTTTATAGTGGCGATAATACTGCTTTGCAGGTAACCCGTCGATAAATACCACTTGCGAAGCTACCGCATTTGAACCTTGAATGTGGGAAATATCGTAACCTTCAATGCGATGGGGTAAATCGGGTAAATCCACAATAGCAGCTAAATCTTCGAGTGCAACAGTATTGCGATCGCCAAATTTTTGCATTCTTTGCAATTCATAGTTGGCGTTTTTTGTCACCATTTCAATCAATTCTGCTTTCAGTTGACGCTGGGGATTGACAATAGTAACTTTTTTCCCTTTACGCTGCGTCAACACTTTTGCCAAAATTTCTGCATCCGGTAAATTGTGCTGGACTAAAATTTCTGTTGGTATTTCTACTGATTCAGCGGTTTGATAATGTTCTTCTAATACTCGTTGTAAAATAGCGCCGACTTCAGCTTGTGCATCAGCTAAAAATGCTAATCTTCCTACTAATTTTCCGGCGCGAATTTGAAATAGTTGAATACAAGCGTGCTTTTCGTCTAATGAAGCAGCTATGGCATCTCTAGAAACAGTATCATCCGGTAAAGATACTTTTTGGTCGGCATTTAAGGACTTCAAACCGGCAATTTGATCTCTTATTCGTGCCGCAGTTTCAAAGTTTAATTCTTCAGAAGCTTGATGCATCTGTTGAGTGAGTGTATAAATTAATTCACTTGACCTACCTTGGAAGACCATTGCTACTTTTTGTACAATTTTGCGGTATTCCGGGGGTGAAATTAATTGTTGACAAACACCCGGACATCTTCCTAGATCGTAATTCAAACAAGGTCTATCCTTAAATAAAGGTTGCGGCCGTTGTCTGAGGGGAAATATTCGTTTACACAAACGCAATATTCCCCTTAACGTGCGAGAATCAGTGTAAGGTCCGTAATACTTATGCTTATGTGAACCAATTCTGCGTTTTCGAGTAATGAAAATTCTCGGATATTCCTCACCCCAAGTTATACAAACGTAGGGATACTTTTTATCATCTTTAAGCAGTACGTTAAAATAAGGTTGATGCTGCTTAATTAAATTAGCTTCTAAAGCTAGGGCTTCTGTTTCAGTGTCAGTGACAATGAACTCAATATCACTCACCTGTCTTACCATCGTAGCGATACGTTCGGTAAGTTTTTGCGACTCCCGAAAATAAGAACGAACCCGCGATCGCAATTTTCGCGATTTACCTATATATAAAATACGGTCACTTACATCCCGCATCAAATAAACCCCAGGCTCCGGGGGAATTTCTTTCAAACGGTTTTCCAGAAGTTCTGGATTTTTGATTAGCGGTAACGTTTGGGCGGATTTCGTCACAAATCAAGGAAGAAAAATTTTACAATCGACTCACATTTACTATTTTAAGTAAAATCACCGCCATGTTACACAAATTTATTTTATTCGAGGAATCATATTTGCGGGTCTATTAATTCCTAACTGTTACCTTTACCATTACTTATCTTTACAATAAAAATTGATATGCCTGATTATGAGTTATTTATATTTGTGGAGAAATTAATTATAAAATCTTTGAAAACTAGATTATGTTCTTGTAAACCTAAGGTTAAATTAAATATCTATATCTTATTTGGAGGGGTATGATATAGATTTCAAGCCCTTTCTTCGCAAACGTTCTAAATTTTAGCGTTTTATCATCATAAATTCATTATAATGGCTCAATTTAAATAAGCATGATTCCGGATTTTTGCTAGAGCAAAAAATCTTAAGAGAATCAACTGATTTGTAGATATTAATCCACGATTATTATTGATATAAACCGAGAAAATAGATTTTAGGAAAAAAAATGAGTACTCAAGACTTTGAATCCGAATATCGTCAAGCAATGAATGATACACTTAACGAATTGCAATCAGCAATTTTACTCTTAGCACAAGCACAACGAAAAATATCTATAATTGGCTCTTCCGTACAGAATTTGAGTCAAAGTGTCGAAGAATATCTAATTAGCCAAAAGTCAGAATCAAAATAATTGAGGGCAGTATATATTATCTTTGGTGACAGGATAACTCTTTTTCAATAGCTTGGGTTAGTTCAGTGAGAATTACAGGTTTAACGAAATAGTGACGAGCGCCTAAATTAATCGCTCGTTCGCAATCCGATTTAAAAGCTAGCCCTGAGACTACAATTATAGGTATTTGATCGGCTTGCGATCTTTGTTGCATTTTTTCTAGCACCGAGTAGCCATCAATATCTGGTAATTTTAAGTCTAATAGAATTAAATCTGGTTGAAAATTCTCTATTGTAGAGAAAAACTTTGAACCCCTAGGCAAGCTTTTAACTTCGTATCCACAAAAATTTAAATAATCACTCAACAGCATCCTATTAACGTCATTATCTTCAACTAGCAAAACTTTTTTTACTTGATGTGACTCAAATTGCTGCTTTACACTTATTAGCTGCACTGTCATTTTCACCCATCATCTTAGGTCACAAGTCAATTTTTTGTCAAATAACGTAACAACGTCTTGATTCTCAAACTTATTTAAAGATATAGACTTTAATAAAAGCAAATTATCCAGGAACAATTATCAGCAAAACTTAGGAACATTATTATTTATGCTTATAAATATTAACTCAATTTATAAACTTAAAGTAAAGTTAAACCAATCTTTAACCTTACTTTAAGTATTTATGTTTTATTTAACATTTTTTTAAGAAATGATCGTACATCAATAATATGAAGTTCCTTGTTTTATTACGACTGTTTTAGCCTTTGTACTACATTCGGGAAAGACATTGCTACTGCAAACGGTCACCTATTAATAGTGCGCAGAACATGATAAGATTTAGGGTTATTATTTATTTGAGTTTAATAAGCTGTGGCGGGTTTATTTGTGCCGAGTTACTTACATATCAGGACTATTTGCAAGCATCGCAAGAGTGGGATGGTGTGTGACATTAAAAACCTTATTATTACCTTGAAACTCAGTGCAAGTGTTAAGGGTGCCCGTCACAGTGTTCCCATTAAGAATTTTTCTTCAAAAGAATTTTAATGAGTTTGCGCTACGTGCCCTGGCAAAAAAAATGTGGGGAGCATCCCTGTAGGTGTAAATTTATTTTTTTGTAGTGGGAGCGTCTCGTTCCCTAGTACTAGCGCTAGCGAGCAAGATGTGAGCGCTAAGTCCCTCCGGAACGACATAAAGGTACGCGCACACAACGCGTACGCACTACAAATTTTATTTTTGCAAAATTGGGATGCTCCTAAAATGTGCGGCGTTGCGGTCATTCCTATATATTTAGGACTTACGCAACTGGCATATTTTCTTGTAGGGTGCTGTGACACTTTGACTGAGTTTTAACCTAATAATACGGCTTGTGGTGTCACGCACCATCCCACTCTTGTGACAATTTCGTAAGTCCTGATATTAAAAATATAGTCTTCATTTTCTGTTACTTGCTAAGAATTTCTCCTCGCTTATAGTAGAGGTTTTGAATAAAATGTAAAATGTCGGTCTATAGGTAACGACAATGAAAGAGCCTTAAATTTAGATAAAAATAAATTTAGTTGAATAAATTATAAATAATCAGACTTAGAAGGAATTATCATGATTTTCAGAGGAAGTAAGTAAATTTTACTTCTTAATTATTTTTTGCTAATTGATACTTCGCAGCAAACAAACAAAATGCAATTAATCCTAACAGTGCTGAGCCTTCCGGAACCTTTTTTTTCGCATTTACTTGAGGCTGTTTCCAAATATTAGTATAAGTATTTAAATCTTGTTTTTTACCAGCGACAGCAATATCCGATGCAGTATAGTCAATATCGTATATATAGTAAACAAATTTATCCGAAGTTTTGACTTTAATAGCTTCACCAGCTTGAATTAGTTCTATGCTGTTTTTGGCTTTTTGCAAAAATGAGCCTTTTAGTGAGTTTGCATCATTCTTATCATTTTTGAATTGATTACAAAAATCAAATTCGGGAGCAGAAATGCAAGAATACATTTTATCCGACTCGTTAACGGCAGCCAAAGTATTTTTATTACTAGACGATGCTTCCTTATGTGGAGTAGTCGTTAATCCATCATCAGGTGTTACATTTTGAAGTAAGGCAGCTTGTGCTGGAGTTGTAGCATTTGCGCTAATTATTGTACCCAGTAATGCGTAATTGCCAATTTTTTTGATAGTTTTTACCATGTGAGCTATTTCCTTAACCGTTTAAACATAAGTAATGAATATAATTTTCCTCATTTCAGTGCAATTACAAGGATATTTAAACAAGAAGAAATCTATACAATGTAATTGACAAGGGCAATATAACGATTTTCATTATGCAGCGAACTACGAAGCTTAAAATTATACTTTTAGTGACAATGTTATATTCCCTCAAAATAAAAATTAAAGGCAAAAAAATAAGTAATACCACGCTAATTTTAACGTGATATTACTGTAATTGCAGACACAAATAGGTTAATTTAATGTCAAAACTAAATGAAGATTTAGTGAACCAATTGCAAAAACTGAGAAATGCGATCTACAGCGGTTTCTAATACAGCAGGCTCCCGAACTAATGCAAAGCGTACGTAACCTTCTCCCGACTTACCGAAACCAGCGCCAGGAGCAACTGCAACCCCCGTATTTTCTACTAATTGTTTGCAAAACCCAATAGAATCTTTACTCCAAGCTTCCGGTAATTTTGCCCAAACATACATTGTTGCTTTAGGCATAGGAACCTGCCATCCGATGCGATGTAGAGCATTAACAAAAGCATTGCGGCGTTTGCGGAAATTATCTACATTTATTTCTACCTCTGATTGCTCGCCATTTAAAGCGGCGATCGCCCCATTTAAAATTCCTCTATACTGATTAAAATCAATTACCGCTTTTACGCGACGTAAAGCCCCAATCAACTCGCGATTGCCGATGGCAAAACCAATGCGAAAACCACCCATGTTATAGGATTTAGAGAAAGAAAAAAATTCAATTGATATACTTTTTTCCAAATCAGCTTGGAAAATTGAAGGAGCAAGACACTGTTGATTTGTGGTTGAAAGTGCTTCGTCTTCAGCAAAAACTAAATCTACATAGGGGAAATCGTGAACCAGAACAATATTGTGTTGTCTGCAGAAGTAAACAGCTTCCTCAAAGAAAGATAGGGGTGCGATCGCACTGGTAGGATTGTGCGGGTAGCTTAATACCATCATCCGCGACTGTGCTAAAATTTTGGCGGGAATTTCTTCAAATACGGGTAAAAAATCATTTTCTTCCCGTAAAGGCATGAAATAAACTTGACCAGAAGCTAAGTAAACTCCCCCAGCGTGAGAAGGATAGGTTGGGTCAAGTAATAAAGCAAAATCTCCTGGATTTAAAACGGCCAAAGGAAGATGTGCCGTCCCCTCTTGGGAGCCAATCAGGGGTAGGACTTCAGTTTCTGGGTCTACTGATATACCAAATCGATGTGAATACCACTTGGCTGCCGCTTGACGAAACTCTTGGGTTCCATGAAACAATAAATAGCCGTGAGTACTTTTATCGTGTAAGGAATTGGCGATCGCTTCGATGACATGACTTTGGACTGGTAAATCCGAAGATCCCAATGACAAATCAATTAACTGGCGATCGTTAGCTAAAGCTTTAGCCTTGGCGATGTCCATATCTGCAAATACATTGGATTGCAGGGATTCTAAACGCTTCGCAAATTGCATTATAATCGCTTGTTTGTTAGTTGCTGCTTGAAGGCTCGTTAATTGTCTAAACTATCATTAACTAACCACTATGTACTAACCCCTAGCTTTTTTCTTACAGCATATTTTCCCAAGACAGATTCTGTTGTGAGAAGGGAGATTGAATCAAGCGGCAGCCAAGAAAAGCGGCACACTTTTTGTGTAAGATGCCGCTGCGACAAACTTTGAATTGTTTAGGTATGCTTGTACAAGCGCATTTAAGGAAACACTAACTCCCATAAGTAAATGCTTGAATGTTGAGGAATACCTAACTTTTTAAATGATTATCTAATAAACTCATTAAATTATCTTTGGTAACAACTCCTTCATTGGAGGCTAATAAGTTATCTCCTTCAACTAGTCGCAAAGCAGGTACACCTTCTACCTGATATTTCTTAACTGAAACTGGATTTGGATCGACTTCCATTTTGACAACCTTCAGCTTGTCGGCATAAGCGTTAGCAGCAGCACTAACTGCTGGGGACATTAGCTTACAAGGGCCACACCAAGAAGCCCAAAAGTAAACTAATACTGGTTTTTGAGCTTGCAGTACTTCTTTGTCAAAATCTGCATCATTAATATTTATTACACCCTCGCTCATTTTAATCTCCATCTACTAGCGTCCTTGATAATCATACAAATTTAACGGAATCTAAAATAAGTTCCCAATTAAAAGCTTAGTTGCTGTAGGGAATTGCCGCTAGTACCACTTGCGTTCGTCAAAAGTCAAATAGGATAAGGATTTCAACCTTTTAAAACTGGTACCTTACTTACTGAGTGTGCTGTACTAGTTACCGCGGTTGTAGTTTGTATCCTTCGACATTAATATGGGAATGGTCGCAACTGGCACATTTTTTTGTAGGGTGCTTGTACACTGACTTATTTTTTAACCTAATAATAAGTCAGTGTACAAGTACCATCCCACTCTTGTGACAATCGCGACCATTCCTGTAATATTCCAAAAATCCCACAACCGATACAGTCATGGGATAATTTAAAATATTGACTCTTAAGTATAAAAAAAATTACAAATTGTCTAATTCATCTCGTAGTTTTTCCAACTCAGCATCTACTGGTTCTTTTTTCTTCTCCTGAGTTGGTTGGTTGGTGTCATTTTGTGCTGTTAATTTGGGTTGGTTATTTGATTGCCCCTCAGGCAGCATTTGTGCTTTCAAGGCAGCTAATTCATCATCAACGCCACTGCTGGCTTCAAGTTGTGCGAATTGACTGTCTAAGTCAGCACCGGCTAATTCTGCTGTTGATTGAGCGCGTGCTTCTTGCATCATGACTTTTTCTTCCATGCGCTCGAATGCAGCCATTGCACTACTACTGTTCATGCCGCGCACCATTCCTTCAAGTTGCTCTTGTGCTTTGGCTGCAGTAATCCGCGCTTTGAGCATTTCTTTCTTGGTTTTTGCCTCAGAAATTTTGCTCTCCAACTGGATTAATTGACGTTTAAGATTGTCAACTTGAGCGTTTTGCTGATCCAAACTAACTTTAAGAGTGTTTGCAGACTCAGTAAAAGATTTTTTGCGCTCTAAGGCTTGACGAGCTAGGTTTTCATCGCCTTTTTGTAGTGCTAACATGGCATTACGCTGCCACTTGTTAGTTTCATTATTAGCATCATTATATTGCTTCTCAGTACGCTTTTGAGCAGCAATTGCTTGAGCAACCCCCTGACGCAATCGAACCAAGTCTTCTTGCATCTCGACAATGGCTTGTTCGAGTATTTTTTCTGGATCTTCAGCTTTGCTGACTAAGTCGTTGAGATTGGCGCTTACCACTCGTCTTACACGATCGAATAATCCCATAATTTTTTTCCTCTGGAGATTTACGCTCTTGCGATAAAAAGTTAGGTTTTTTACTACTTATATAGTTACCTATTTAAATGTAATCTTACTCTTGCGGAATTAGCCCTCCCGGCTCAACCATAATTCTGGTGCCGAAATGTTAGAAGTTGACGTTATCGAATCCGATCTAACTATTGGGGAGGCTGTTGATTTTTTTGCGTACTATCAGGAAGCTGTGCTTTCATTGCCGAAAGTTCGGCATCTAAATCATCGCCTTCTGCCAAGCTCGCAAATTTATTTTCTAATTCGTCTGCACCAGATATGGCAATTGTTTCTTGCTTCGCTTCGAGCTCTAAGAGTTTGTCTTCCATTTTCTCAAAAGCTTTAAGGGAGTTGGTATCGCCAACACCGCCAAGCATTTCTTGAAGTCGTAAAGAAGCTTCAGCAGAACGAGCACGAGCAATATACATATCTTTCTTAGTTTTAGCCTCAGAGATTTTTAACTCTAAAGACTGCATATCTTTTTTTAGTTTAGCGACTAAAGTTTTTTGTTGCCCAATTTGTTCAAATAGCGCATTTGCAGTTTGTTGGTAAGCTTTACGTTTGGTAAGGGCTTCTCTAGCCAAAGCCTCATTACCTTGTTTTAAAGCCATTTGAGCGCGACGATACCATTCTTCTGCTGTAGACTGAGCCTGAGCCGCTTTTCGTTCGGTGCGTTTTTGAGTGGCGATCGCAGTTGCTACTCCTTGTCGCATCTGCACCAAATTTTCCTGCATCTCATAGACAGTTTCTTCGAGAATTTTCTCCGGATCTTCCCGTTGTGCTGTCCAACTATTAATATTTGAACGAAACAAGCGCAGGATACGCTCAATCAGCCCCATAAGTTAAGCCTCCGTGTTTGATCGATTATCAGTTAACAGTTATAAGTTCTTTTAGCAATAAGGATGACTTGGGATTTGGTAGCCGATTGAAATCTCCTACCACATGCGGGCTGCGGGCGTTGCTGAATCCGGGTATGAATTTAGATGTCCCAGACGGGATACTATCGCTCTCTCTACAAGGGTTTCGTTTACCCTTCCAAATTAATTTCATACATATTTTCAACAACGCCCTTAATCGCATTATTTGCCCTCAACTGTAAACTGTTCTAATTGGGTTCTTCTACTCTTGCGGTAATTCCATTTTGTTTGAGAACTTCTAAATGTTTTTTAACTCTTTCTTTGGATTTAAAAGCACCCAAATAAACGTATTTACCTTCTGGTGACAAATATGCATCTGGAATTACTTTTTTTACTTCGGTCAAAGTGTTCCCCGTATTATCTACAATGACATTATAAAACCCACCAATTGAAGGTTTTATTTCATCGAGATTTTGGGGTGCTGGTGCTGCTTGAGATTCGGAAACAGGAGTCGCAGGACTATTTTCTGCAACTGTGGTTTCTGTTTCTCTTGGGGCTGGATTTGTCACAACATCAGCTGGTTTTGCTGCGGTAGTAGGCTTCGATTTAGGTGTTGCCCCTGCTACATCGTCAATACTATTGATATCTGGAAGCTCATCGCTTGCAAGATTGGGATTCTTAGGTATGGGTGTTAATTCTGGTTCGGTATTTATGTTACCAGTATTGCCAGTATCTTCACCATCTTTAACTTTTGGATTGTCCTTAAATAATCCGGCAAAGGTAAATGAAGGTATGTTATCTAAGTTAAAAAATATATAGCCAAAGGTAATGCTTAACAACAACAGTAGCAGCATCGAACCAATGCTTAAAGGCGATAGCAGACTGTCATTGTTGTCTGTTGGCTTTTTAGGAGATGGTTTTTGTTGTTCTTCTTCTGCCAAACTTCGCAGTAAAGCTTCGGAGGATTCCAGATAGTCATCTGGCTGCTTAGGAGGGTTATTTTTGGAGTCGGGTAAATTGTTGGCTTGTGTATTTTGATTAATATCCTTTTTAACAATGCTGCTTTGATTTTGCACCACTGTGGCTCGATTTCTCGCCTTTGTCGTCTCTGTATATCGTGGTATTGTTTGCTCGTTTAGAAAAGGAATTTGCTTTGGCTCCGAATTAGTTCCTTGGTTGTCGCTCACTTCTGAAGACATTTTTGGGGCGGGAGGAGGTGGAGGAGGTGTTTCAAAATTACCTAGGGGGTTGTTTGCCTGCTGTTGTCTTATATAAGCTACAGCTTCTTCGCCTGTTAAACTTTGTTGATTGCTAATATTACCAACAGTTATAGCACTTTGAGTTTGCGGTTTAGCTGCAATCAAACTACCGAGACTTTTTTGAATTGGAGTTCTATGTGCAGCTCGTGTTCGACGATACCGCGATAATTCTTCATCAAGTTTTACTTCTAAACTTGCTAATGCCGCACTTAGTGCTGGTTTTAAATTAGATGGTTTTGATGTTTGACTACCAGAATAATATAGGGGGTTCTCACTCATATGCCATTTGCCTCCGTACCGACTGCCAGATTATCCAAAATTTAATACTTCCACCGCCTATAGGGAGATTATTATTACAAACGGAGGAAGAGGGTTTGAGCGGAAGATAGAAGTTGGTCAAAAGTCCGAAAAACTTAAGTTGCGCTCGTTTAAAGTGTGTTCTAAGTCCCTCCGGGACTGATTCCGGTACGGACAGGCTGCGCCAATAGTAAAAAATGAAACTGCCATTTTGAGAAGCGCAGCCCAAGGGAATTTTTATGTCAAAATTTCAATTTCATTTTTTTAGCGCGAGTTTTTCTTCCCTGTTCCAACTTCTAACTCCCTTAATAAAACAGACACTTAACTGGACTGAATTACTTCAGACCCGGTCAGTAACTCTCTAGGAGCATTTTAAAACACTGACTGCACCACCGCACTTAATCCTCTATTTCTGATGACTTAAGCACTCGCTACATCCGGTTATATAACAGTATTTGTTGGGAGTGTAGATATACAACTGGTCGATTGACAATGCCCCTACCACAGCCACATTGGGGACAATTTTGCTTGTGCCTTTTTACTCTATCTAGGCAAATTTTACCCCAAGCTGACAAAATACCCATTTCAAAATTTATTTGAGGTGAGGGCCACCCATAAGAATTTTTTAGAATCAAGAAATTCTTATGGGAATCCTTGACCTAACTTACTATCAAGCCTGTATTTGCTAAACATCTCCTGAATCATTATGCGGAAGTCGATGTCTTTAACGAATATCATTCCTACTCTTTATTTTATATTCCCCAATATTTAAGCTGATCGCTATTCTTTTTAGCTTCAGTTAAGCAAATTGAATGCTTATAGCAATCGGGTTAAGAAGTATCTAATTGATGGCTTCTACTGTTCCTTATTTTATCAAATATTTAAGATTAATAACTTATTTACATTAAAAGCTATTGATCTGTCTCATAGATAAATCGAGAGCGATCTTGCTCAATTTAAATAGTTATACAATTTGACGGGCACCCATAAGAATTTTTTTTTAATCAAAAAATTCTGATGGGAACCCTTGACCAAGCAAGCTGAAATTCCTCTACTCACCCAAATATAATAGATGTCTTTTCAATCAATTCCAGAGATCTTAGATATTCTGCAAATAGAAACTTTATACCAACAACAACCCTTGCAACGTTTACTTGATTGTTGGCAAGAGGTTGTGGGTAAAATCATTGCCACTCATACTCAGCCAATTTCAATTGAACGCGACGTTTTATGGGTGGCAACTTCCAGCGCTGCTTGGGCGCAAAATCTGACTTTTGAGCGCCAAAGATTGCTGAAAAAGTTAAATAAAATATTACCAAATCCTTTAGTAGATATACGCTTTTCCACCGCTCGCTGGCAGCGTGCCAAAAAAAAACCATTGCAGCAACAAAGTATTTCATCCCGAGAGCATCCTAGTTATTTAGAAAATAGTATTAACCAACACACCTATGTGGGTTCTTTTCCTAAAAATCCTCATACTGTTTTTGCAAATTGGGCTTCAACAGTAAAAATGCGATCGCAACATTTACCTCTTTGTCCTAGCTGTCAATCTCCTACTCCGAAAGGAGAATTAGCACGGTGGGGAGTTTGTTCTATTTGCGCTGCTAAGTCTTTTTGAATTTTGCCAAAATAACTAAAGGGCAATAAGGATCGTGGATTGGGAATTATGTAATTGATAATTTTAGTTGATAACTGTTCGTTATTAATCATCAATTCATATCAACTAATTTGCCTAGTGGCGTACTCCTTGAAGCTAGGTAACACTATGCTCCTCTATCTAAACTAGATCGATTAATCACGATCCCTAACTAGTTTTGATCCCAAGGTCTAGAATGATTTTCAACAGTTTTGTTTCTTTTCTGTTACATAAAAATTTAAAAATATAACAGAAATATAAAGATATTATAAAGTTGATTTTTCGTCTGGGATCATGAAAACCTATATACAATAATGGCTTGGTGCGATTATGAGGGATTTATGACTAAGAGCAAAATATAGAGATGTAAATCAGCCAGCAGACGGCATAAAAAATGAAAAGCATTCAAACCTTCACCTCAGCTTGCCGAAATTGTCGTTTCTTCGATCCAGTTGGGCGGCGCGGAGGAGTTTGTCAGCAATTAGGAGCGCCTGTACGTGGAAGTTGGAAAGCGTGTTCTTTAGCTGTTGCTCCCTTTGCGCCCTCATGGGAAACTTTGGAAGATGCTTGGAGTTTACCCGATGCGACTCCTGTATTAGCAGAAGCTTCTGATAAGTTCGTAGTTAAGACTAATGTAGAAGCTGATATTGAGCGAGTATCTACTTCACAGAAAGTTGAGGCTTTGTTAAGTTAAACTTTTGTGTGAGGAGCAATTATCTTTAATTTTTGGAAACAGTTGAATAATTAAATTTCGGGGAAAAATGCAAAAAATCTTCTATATGAGTGCTCAAAGAGGGGGAAGTCTGCCATTATGGCATTATTATTAAATGCGATCGCAATCAATAAAATAAACATCTCATTCTTGTTTAGCTAAAAGCCTTACTACTAATGGTTTATAAAATGTGTTAGTTAAGAGTGATGAATCGGTTTAATATATAGGTAATGAACCGACCGAACAAGATTAATATAGAAATAAAATTTGTTTTTAAAATTCTTTCTGTGAGTGTTTTCATCACCCTTGCATTAAAAAAATTGGCGTTAGCTCATGTCAATATCAAGTTGTGATTTCACATTGCTATATCTGTGCAGTGATTTCATGCTTGTTACAAAGTTTAGGTTAATTCAGAAACGCCAAAAAATTGCACCTTTTAATTACTGGTGCAATTTTTATGTTTATTTAGATTGCTGGATTTTATATCAAGTTGGGATAATTACTTAACAATAGCGATTAAGGGAACTTGATTTTTACAGGTTGAAACCGAAATCCAAGTTATCAAAAATCAACTAAGGTAGCCAAGGGTATTGACGGAAATCTGGCTTCCGCTTTTCTAAGAATGCTTGCTTTCCTTCACTACCTTCCTCCGTCATGTAATAAAGTAAAGTAGCATTTCCAGCAAGTTCTTGTAAACCGGCTTGCCCATCACAATCAGCGTTAAATGCTGCTTTTAAACAACGAATGGCGATCGGACTTTTTTCTAAAATTTCTTGTGCCCATTGGATACCTTCGGCTTCTAATTGTTCTACGGGTACTACTGTATTAACTAAACCCATATCTAAAGCTTGTTGAGCGCTGTACTGACGACACAAAAACCAGATTTCACGAGCTTTCTTTTGTCCGACGATACGTGCTAAATAACTAGCACCAAAACCACCGTCGAAACTACCAACTTTTGGTCCGGTTTGTCCAAATATTCCATTCTCTGCCGCAATTGTCAAGTCACAAATTAAATGTAAAACATGTCCGCCACCGATCGCATAACCTGCAACTAAGGCAATTACGACTTTAGGCATGGAACGAATTAAGCGTTGTAAATCTAATACATTTAAACGAGGAACGCCATCATCATCGACATATCCCGCTTTCCCTCGCACACTTTGGTCGCCACCGGAACAGAAAGCATATTTACCATCAGTATGGGGACCAGCACCAGTAAATAAAACTACGCCTATATTAGAATCTTCGCGGGCATCGCAAAAGGCTTGATAAAGTTCAAAAACAGTTTTAGGACGAAAAGCATTGCGTTTGTGGGGACGGTTGATGGTGATTTTCGCAATGCCATCGGCTTTATGGTAAAGGATATCTTCGTAGGTTTTGGCGGTTTGCCAGTTTATTTGCATTATTTGGTAATGGTTAATTGGTAATTGGTGATGGGATATTAATCAGCCCTAGCTTGAGAATTTTATCGTAGTGTGGGAACTCAAGATTAATATATTTATTCTTTTAGGTTCATTCTTTGTTAATCAGTAGATACTTACTTTATATTATTGATACAAGTATAAAAAAATTCCAAACAAATACTCTATAAGTATGTCTAAATTAACGAAAGACTATTTAGTACCAATATCTACAGTACTAATCAATGGTGCTTTAGCTTACTTTATCAACCAATTGCCATCAATTAGAGCAGATTCACAAAAAGTTATTCCCGTTCTTTCCAACATCTCAATATATATATTTACGGCTATTTGTGTTGTTCTGGTTTACATTCTCACTATTTATGCAAAAGAGTCACAACAAAAATCAATACAAAGCAATATCAATTCATAAATTCAAACAAATCTACAATCTAATTGGATTGGTGGATTTTTGCTATTTTTAATGGGTTTTGTGATTTACGGGTTGCTACAAGTTAATGTAATTCCGGAAGAATTTGGGACAGAGTTTGGAAACATATCATTAATCCTATGTGGTTTAGGTGCAATAATACCGAGTTTTTTATTAATTCCAAAATGGTGGCAGAATATATTATTATTACTGTCTTTTGGGATTGGAGTTTTTCTCACATTTCACTATTTGAAAATTGATAATTCAAATGCAGTATTTAGATCTTTCACTGTTACTTTAATTTCAATTATTTTACTGACAGCGCGAGAGTTTTTAGTGAAAATAATTAAATAATTAGCACTATTTTGGGGAGATTTACAAAATAGACAGGCAGATGAATTAAGTGAATTAATTAAAAATAAATTAGAAGATTTAGTATCACCTTTTAAACGTAATTATTATAAAGCTTTAGAATACAAATGTCGAGATGATGAAACCAAAGGTTTAGATAACGAGTTTACTTTGGAATTACAAAAGGTATTTGTGCCTCTAAAAATAGCAGCGAATAATGCAAGTAATACGAAACAAGATATTATTCCAGAATCGCAGAAAAAATGTTTGTCATAAGTAACGATTTGGGATTGTTTAATAGCAAAAGATGAAATCAGAAAGATATTTACCAAAATTTGGGGGGTACTTTAGAATATAACCCTAAAGTATGGAAAAATTTTGGCGATCGCGTGGGCTGGACAAGTGGAGGTGATTGGTTGAGGTACAATCAATATACGTTTGAAATAAATGCCCATAAAGGGCATCTCCCATCCAAATTGGGGGCTTATTATGTTTTGAGAATTTTTAATTATCATTTATTCTATTTTTCTCTTGCGCAGAAACTTGTAGAATGTAACATATAGGCGCTTCAGTCTTTGATAAATATTTATAAAATAGAATATTTTTAGTTCAACACAAGCTTTTCAAGAATTCAATACTCATACCAGTCAAAAATCAAAAATTAACACAATATTTTGCGATTGCTTCGCTCCCAATGACAGTTATTTAAACGAACGTGATATGATATCCCCCCAGCTTACATCGGAATGATAAGAAATACTATTAAAAAAACTCTGCGCTCCTCTGCGCTTTCCTCTTCACTCCTCTGCGTTTAAAAAATATAATTCCGATGCAAACTGATATGATATGACACCCCAAACTACCACCAAACCACCCTTAAAAATTCCTCCTCTCGAAAACGGTGATAAACTCACCCGTGCTGAATTCGAGCGTCGTTATCATGCGATGCCAAATTTAAAAAAAGCTGAATTAATTGAAGGAGTAGTTTACTTGGCATCCCCCTTAAGAATTAAAAGTCATGGAGAACCTCATGGTTTTATTATGACTTGGTTAGGAGTTTACAAAGCAGCAACACCTGGTGTTGGATTCGCAGATAATTCTACAGTACGTCTTGATGCTGACAATGAACCACAACCAGATGCTTTGTTAAGAATTGAAAATGGGGGACACTCACGGATTACTGAAGATGATTATGTAGAAGGTGCACCAGAATTAATTGTAGAAATTGCTGCAAGTACTGCTTCTTACGATTTGCATGAAAAACTCAAAGTTTACCGTCGCAATCAGGTTCAAGAATATTTAGTATGGCGAGTATACGACAATGCTTTTGATTGGTTTAAGTTAAACGAAGGTAATTATATTCAATTAGAAGCTGATACTGAGGGAATAATTCGTTCTCAGATTTTTCCTGGTTTATGGTTAGACAAATCAACTTTATTAGAAGGAAATCTAGCCAAAGTTTTAGAAGTATTGCAGCAAGGATTAGCTACAGTAGAACATCAAGCTTTTGTTAAAAAATTACACTGACGACAGTGATTTAAGAGTATTAACTAATATATTAATTCGCTTTATTTATTAAAAAAATGAGGTCTTGTAGGGAGCCTTAGACGCAAATATTAACGCACAATTGAGTGAGATAATGCTGCATTTATCACTAATGTACATTAATTTTTTTATGTTTTCAAAAATAATAATTAACCTCACCCCTCTGCTTACTAATGAGAGGGGAAAGGGGTGAGGTTGCCGAAAACCTCCATATTCAAAGATGTTTCCAACATCACAAAACAATTCATCTATTTAAAAGTATTTAAAACAACTTTGATACTTAATTATAAATAATATATTTATTAGTATAAATAAAAACTATGTGTCTAGGTTCTTTACAGTATATTTAAGATACAAGAATGTAAGTGCGATAAGCCCAAAGAGATTATCGCCTGGGTGCCTGTGAAGAGGAATAAAAAGTAATTAGTAGTTGAAAAATAGTATTATGTTTGACATTGAGGACAACGCTTTTGGCTGTGGGTGTCTAACCGGTTTTGTTGGGTGTTTTGTTTTTCTTTTCGCTGTTTTGTGGGTGTTGCGAACAATCCTACATATGCTATTTGGCGAAAAAGTTTATATCTATGTTCACCAGCATCATTTTTTGGGTGTTATTGACTTGATTAACGTAGCGCAATTGCTAGGTTATAATTAATTTTTGATAAACTGTTTCCCACTTAATTTGTATAATACTAGCGAGCTATCTAGCTCGCACTATAATATAACTCTCTAGGAAAAAATGTGCCTTAATGCTCGCTTCCTAATATAATTTCGATATTAACAGATGGATACTGGCATATTGTGAGCGTACGTGCTCTATATGTTTTTTGAAAATACGCTTCCTAAAACAATAATCAAAGTAGAAACCACTATTATCGGTACAACTGGTAAAAAACCAAAGGTAAAACTTTCTGGAATTATATTTAATTGAAAACCGATTAATATTACCTCGCCAATAATAATCGAAATAATGCAGCTAAAAGGATTAATATTTTTACCATACAAAGCAGCAATAACCGTAGGAAATAAAACAGCTAATCCGGTGAAAGCTGCTTGAGCGATCGCCAAAATTGTCGCTGGTGGATTATAAGCAATAATTAAACCAATAATCGCCAGAATTACAATTAACACTCTACCGATTAAAGTTTGTTCGCGAAGGGAGGCATTTGGGCGCAAGTAAGAAATATACACATCCCGTGTCAGCATCGAAGATAGAGCAAGAAGTTGGGAATCTAATGTTGACATAAATGCTGCTAATGCTCCCACCATCACAAAAGAAGCTACCCAAACGGGAGTATATTCTGCTAACATCATAGGCATTACTTGATCTGTTGCTTTTCCTACTAAATTGGGAAAAGGAATATGTGCCCAAACTCCAATTAATACTGGACAAATAAATATTATCGTGGTTATTAAGGGATACAAAACTGCAGAAACTTTTAAAGGAGTGGGTGTTTTGGGAATATAAAACCGCATAAACATTTGGGGAAACATAGGAACACAAAGAATCCACAAAAGCATATAACTAAACCACTTGGGTTTTGTGAAAAAGTAATCTACTCCTTGTCGGGAAAAAAGTTCTGGTAATTGTTCGTAAGCAGCACGGTTGGCTGCGGTAATTCCTCCTAAACTATTAGCAATCGTGAATACAGCTACAACCATCAAAACAAACATTAAAATACCTTGCAAAACATCGGTTAATGCAACGCTTCTCATTCCACCCATAAAAACGTATATCACGATCGCAAATGTCAAAACCATTGCTCCAAAAAAGTAAGGGATTTGTCCATTAGTTAAATTCTCTAAAAGATATCCCGCTCCGATGGGTTGCAAAGCCAAATAAGGCAATGTAAAAATCACCATTACTGCAAGGAATATGATTTTCAAAGTTTGACTTCCCAAACGTTCTGCGATTAATTCCGAAGGAGTAATAAATCCTTTCTCTTGACCTAAAAGCCAGACTTTATAGCCAATTAAATAAAATAAAACTCCTAGAAATGCCCCTGAAAATGCCATCATTGGATAATAGCTAATACCTACACGGTAACCAGCACCAGCAAATCCTAAAAAAGCAAAGGAGCTAAAATTTGTGGCAGCCAGGGTGAAAAATAAAACAATGCTTCCAATTTTACGATTAGCAAGAAAATATTCTTGAGGTGTATTGTTTTGTGCTTTAAAAGTAGCAATTCCGATAATCAGAGTTAATATTAAATAAGCGGCAATGAATAAATAAGGAATAAAATTTTCTATATTCATAAATATTTCAACTAGTTTGAAGGTGCTTTCCAAAATTTGATTGCAAATATTAAAAGAGTTAAAGAAGTAATAATTTGTAAGCCAATAAAATATATAACCCAAGGAGGAAGAGAAAATATAGATAATGATATTTCTGGCTGCCAATTCCAAAAATCAAGAGAAAGTAAAAATATGATACTAAAGCAAAAAAACCAGAAATATGATGTTGTAAACACGATTGTTGTTAGTTGTTGTTTGTCAGTTGTTAATTATATTAAAACTTCGCTAGCCATCTTCCCCAAATTATCTTTCCGCCATTGCGCATCCGTTTTACGATTAGTAGGTATTTCCAAAACCCGAATTCCTTTATTTGGCAATGGATTCAACTTATTACATAAATCATTCCAAGAACTAATTAACTCGTGTTTCACGCCGTAAGTTTTACAAAGTTGTGCAAAATCTATATTCTGAGGTGTCGCAAATAATTCTTCAAAAGGCGGTTCAAATTCAGAGATTGGAAGCATTTCAAAGATTCCGCCACCATTATTGTTAATTAATATTATTGTCAAATGTCCGATAAACTTGTTTCTAGTTAAAAAGCCGTTAGTATCGTGCAGTAATGCTAAGTCACCCGTCAACATGACGCTACTTTGTTGACGATGGGCAATTCCTAAAGCTGTTGATAAAGTGCCATCAATACCGTTTGCACCCCGGTTAAAAAATGGTTTAACCTTTAAATTGTTCGGTTTCCAGAAAAATTCGACATCGCGCACCGGCATACTATTGGCGATAAATAGAGGCGTTTGGGGTGGTAAAACTTGAGAAAGCAACCAAGCAACTTTACCTTCAAATAACTCCGTCTTTTCCGCCAAAGTTTTATCAACCTTTTCTCTCACCTGGGCTTCCCCATTCAACCACATTTTAAGATAAGAATTTATAATTTCCCCATCTCCCAATCTCCCAATCTGCCCATCTCCCCATCTCCCAATCTGCCCATCTCCCAATCTCCCCATCTCCCCATCTCCCCATCTCCCAATTTCCCCATCTCCCAATCTCCCAATCTCCCCATCTCCCCATCTCCCAATCTCCCCATCTCCCCATCTCCCAATCTCCCCATCTCCCCATCTCCCAATCTCCCCATCTCCCCATCTCCCAATCTCCCCATCTCCCCATCTCCCAATCTCCCCATCTCCCCA
>JBCCSG010000114.1:0-19880 GCA_039200565.1 Cyanobacteria bacterium P01_D01_bin.50
AAAGGTATCCGATAGACGCTGACATTTAATAGTAATCTTTGTAATTTCGTACTCAGACGATTAAAACTAGCATCAAAAACTTGGCGCATCACAGTTTCAATTCCTCTGTGATCTCCTTTTAGTTTGTCGTCAGTCAATAACTGAGAAACATTAGCTAAATTATATTTTTGCAAATAGCTAATTTCTGGATGTAACTCTTCTTCTTCTCGTAAAAAGCCGGCGATAAATTTGAGTATTAGGGGATAACCATAGGCTTTCTCGACTAATTCTTCCAATTGTGCATCATTACCAATTATTTCTAAACTTTTTAACAGAGAAACGCCTTCTGTTGCTTGTAAACCGGATAAATGCAGCCATTTAGTTTTGATTTCTGATAATTTTGGACGCTCCCTCGTCGTCACCAAAATTTTGCTTGTACCACCATAATCAAACCATGCTTTGAAAAATTTTTGGTAATTATCATCTAACCATTGCCCATTTTCTTTAAGCAGACTTTCTAAATTATCAATGATGAGTAAATATTTTGTTTCTCGTAGATGATTTACTAACTTATCTACAAAATCCGACTCTAAAATATCTTCTAAATCTTTTCCCGGTATCTCCAACTGTAATAAAATTCTTTGCGCCAATTCGGTAAAAGTAATTCTTCGTCGGGAGACATCAACCCAAAATTTATTTTCAAAATCGCTGCTCTCATCTTCGTAAATTTTGACAGCGAGAGTTGATTTACCACAACCACCCAAACCAGCAATCCCAATCAAACAGATTTTATCATCTGCCAGCCATTCCCGGATGCTTTCAATTTCTTTTGTGCGCCCTACCCAATAGTCTAAACTAGGGCGCATATCATTAAGGTTAAGTAGATTTTGCTGGATTTTATCTGAGTAGTATATATCGCCGATATGTCCTACTTTATCGGCTTCAATTTGATAACCTTTACTATTATGGTGGTTATTTTGATTCATGCTGACTTTTCAATTAACTTGCTTCAGCCAGGATTAATTACATCACCAATGTGTTCAATTTCGTTAGCTTTAGCTACATAACCTTTAGCGTTATCGTAGTTATTCTGATTTATAGTTGTTGTTTCTTCATGCTTACTTTGGTTAATTTGTTGCGCCAGAATTCTAACTTCTTGAGCAAATCCTGGCTCAAGTGTCATGAAAGCATTTAAATATCTAGCAACCTCTGGTAACTGGGCTTCCGAGCCTTGCTCAACAGCTATTATTGCTTTTGTTGCATCTTGATTACCCTGAAACTTACGCCGAATTTTATCTTGTAATCTTTTGACTAACTCACCTACTCCCATTTCCGTAACCTTGCCCACAGCACCTTGTATGATTCCACCAAAGGCAAGTTCGATAATCTTGGTTGCTGTTAATTCTATTGCCATATTTTTTCAGTAATTTTACCCTTGTTTTATTTTTATCTTATACCAATTATTTATGAAGGTGCGCTAAATACCTCTCTTTTCTTCTTCCTCTGCGCCCCTCCGCGTTTCCTTCGCGCTCCTCTGCGTTTAAACCATTACTGGAGACGTAGCATTGCTACGTCTCTACATATAAAAAACGCAAAGCAATTTCTACTTTGCGCTTTATGTTATCAATATCCTTCCCAAACGAAAATCTACATCACTTCACCAACTACTCCGCTCCTTCAATCGGCGCAAAACCTTGACGCTGAATGTTTTCAGTTATAGTACGGGGTTCTAAAAACTGTAACAGATAATCGGGACCTCCTGCCTTAGAACCTACTCCAGAAAGCTTAAAACCACCGAAAGGCTGCCGGGAAACGATCGCACCTGTAGTATTACGATTAATATACAAGTTCCCTACTTCAAATTCTGACTGTGCTTTTTCTATATGAGAAGGTGTTCGAGAATAAAGTCCTCCGGTTAAGGCATAATTAGTATTGTTCGCAACTTCTAAGGCTTCTTGAAAATCTTTTACCTTAATTACTGCGACTACAGGACCAAAGATTTCTTGCTGCGCTATTATTCCATCAGGTGGCACATTTGTCAAGATTACTGGACCGACAAAATATCCATTTTCCGGTGCTGACATTTCCAAAGCGACTTCTGCTTCTGCTTTACCCTTTTCGATATACTCGCGGATTCTGGATTGAGATTTCTCATCAATTACAGGTCCTACTTGAGTACTGGGTAATTCAGCTTCTCCAATGTTAAGGGATTTTGTGGCTTCTACAAACCGTTTAATAAAGCTATCATAAACGCTTTCTACTACTATTACTCTCGAACAAGCAGAACATTTTTGTCCGCTATAACCAAATGCTGACTGCACTACACCGACAACTGCTTGGTCTAAATCTGCACTTTCATCAATTATTATCCCGTTCTTACCTCCCATTTCGGCAATTACGCGTTTCATATGCTTTTGACCGGGTTGTAAAATTGCTGCGTCTGCGTAAATTTTACAACCTACTTCCTGGGAACCTGTAAAAACAATTACGTGTGTGTCTCTATGATTGACTAAGTACGAGCCGACAACGGAACCCTTTCCGGGGACATATTGAAATACACCTTTTGGTATTCCGGCATCTACCAAAACTTCGGTGATTTTCGCTGCAATTACCGCAGAATTTTCGGCAGGTTTGAGTAAAGTACAATTACCTGTAACCAAAGTTGCGACAGTCATACCAGTTGCGATCGCAAATGGGAAATTCCAAGGTGAAATGACTACGGCTATTCCCCGTGGTTGGTAAATATAACGATTATTTTCTCCGGCTACGTCATAGTTGTAACCTTCATCTAACCGTTCCATTTCGGCAGCGTAGTAGCGACAAAAATCTATTCCTTCGCTGACTTCGGCATCGGCTTCCCGCACTGGTTTACCAACTTCTAAAACGATAATCGCTGATAATTCGGCGCGGCGTTGCTCCATTAAATCGGCAGCTTTGCGTAATATATCAGCGCGTTGTTTTGCGGATGTTTTACGCCAGGTTTTAAAGGCTGAAGAAGCCGCTTGCATGGCGTTTTCAGCTTGTTCGATATTAATTAAACCTATTTTCCCTACCACCTGAGAATAATTTGAGGGATTAACCGAATCAACTTTATCTTCAGTTTCTACGTACTCCCCATTAATTAGAGGTAAATAAGTTTTCCCAAGCTGTTGTTTAACAGTTTGAAAAGCAGCTTGAGATTTCTTTCTCAATTCTGATTCTGCGTAATCGCTATCGGCAGCTGGATGGAAGGAGAGGGGGGAGGGGGTAGAAAATTTTTCTTCGTCTTTGATGACGGGAGGGGAAATTAATTCTTCGATGGGACGATTTTCCATATTTTGCCGTAGGAAGGAAGAATTGGCAGTATTTTCTAATAAGCGACGAATTAAATAAGCCATTCCCGGTAATAATTCGCCGTAGGGGCAATAAACGCGCACTCTATAACCCTTATCTACCAAAGATTTGGCAATTTTATCCCCCATGCCATAAAGGACTTGCATTTCAAAACTGCGCTGGGGTACCTTTAAACTTTGTGCAATTGCGATCGCTCTTGCTTGGGATCTGACATTATGACTTCCGATAGCAGCGTATATATTTTGATGATTTTCTAACAATAATTGAGTTATCTTCTCAAAGTTAATATCGGTGGCGGCTTTATCGTTGTAAACTGGTTGCGGCCAATGTTTTTGTTCTGCTTTTATAGTCTCTTGATCCCAATAAGCGCCTTTTACCAAACGAATTGAAATTGGATTGCCGCGCTGTTTTGCCCATTCAATCAAGCTTTTGGTGTCTGATTCACTATCGCGTAAATAAGCTTGAATTGTCATGCCAATATCTTTACGCTCTTTAAACTCTTCTTCCATCAAGAGTTTCTTCAAAATATTCAAGGTAAGATCTTTGTAAATATATTGCTCCATGTCGAAGTGGATGGCTACACCCAAATCCTTGGCATGACGCAACAAGGTACGAATATGGGAAGTTACTTTCTCTTCACTACCTTTATCATCCAACGGATCGAACTGCGAATAAAACGCCGTCAATTTTACCGAAACCTGTACCTTCGATAAAGCTTCCCCATCAGCTTCATCAATTAACGGCACAGTCTTCCAACTCTTAGAAGCTTCCGCTAATTGTGACATCAATTCCATATATTTTTGTAAATAAGACTCCGCTTCGACTTCCGTTATCACCGCTTCACCCAATAAATCCACGGTGAAAGCCATCTTTTCTTTACGCAGTCTCTCAATACTTTTCAAAACTTGCTTGATATTTTCGCCAGCAATATATCGATGAGCTAAGGTTTCTACACTTTTAGATACTGTTGTAGCAGCAACTTTCCCCGGCATGGAATCGGGATTAGCAAAGTTTAACATTCCCTTCAATGCTGAAGGCAATTCTACCGACTCATCACCAAGATATTCCTGTAAATGTGCTGCAATTTCCGGATTACTTCTTAAAGCAGGGAGAGCATCGATAAACCTAAATAACTGCACCCTCAAACCAGGATTGCTCATTGCCCATGCTAATAACTTATCATCAGGGCGCATTTGGTCGCGCAATGCGGAGAATAAAGAACGATTTTCCCCGGTTGTACTTAACAATTGCCGAGCAATTTCTTGTGTTTTCTCTTCGTAGATGTCTTTTTCAACCTGTAATACCACTGATAGCACTCTCCATGTAAAATGTCAGGGGCTCCCTGCCAAATTTTTTCTCCTAAAAAAAATTTGGCAGGGTACCCGTCAGGCTTTTTTTATAAAGCTCCTACATTCTATTTTGGCTTTTAAATTTTGCTACCACCATATCCCGAAGAAAAAGTTAAGGATTTGGCAGGGAACCCTTGATATTTACATACCAAAAAGACGGAAATACAAGCTTAATATATTTTTATAATCGAAAATAAGTTAGTTCAGAAAATTTTCTGCTAACCATCATAAATACATCGCCATATTCATCAAAAAAAATATTATTATAATTTTTTCAAAATATAGTTAAGTAATTCGTTAAATGCAATAAACTGAGTTTCTCAATACTTCTAATATTACAAATTATATCGGATGACAATGCCGATTATAATAATCACCAACTTGATTACAAAAAAAATTATGTTTTAATCAGTATTTTGATAACATATAACTTTTTTAAATGTATATATATTCAACAATTTTATGTTTAAAAAGGAAGTGTAGTTTGCTTTCTTCATTGATCGGCTTAAATTAAGATGACAAAGTTGTCTATACAAGTTTAGTTATCTTTGATGAGTAATATTGTGGTCGAATGCTACCGAATAATTGAATTGCTTAGCGGTACTCCAGCAGGGAGAAGTTACCTTGGAGAAGATACGAGTGAATCGGATGTGAATCGATATGTAATTAAGCAGTTTCTTCCACCTAGTAAAGACCCCACACTGTTAAAAATATCTTATAACGTGTTAGATACGGAGACAAAACCTTTAGATAATCTAGCACAACAATACGATAAAATTAAAAATTTAATTACTTTTTTTGAAAAGAATAAAAACTTTTATTTAGTCAGAGAATATATTATAGGTAAACCATTAAATGAAGAGATATTTCCGGGAAAAACCTTGAGTCCGTCACAAGTACAGAATATATTATCAGAAGTATTAGAAGTATTAGTATTTATACATAGTCGCGGGATAATTCATCGCAATCTCAAACCAGCCAATATAATTCGCCGAGAATCTGACGGTAAACTTGTTTTAACAGACTTTGGTGCGCCTCAAGAGGCAGTATCTAACGTTGTGAGTTCTTCGGAATATATGCCTATAGAACAAATTCATGGTAATCCTCAATTGAATAGCGATATCTATAGTTTGGGTATGATTGCGATTGAAGCGTTAACAGGTTTACCAGCAAGTCAAATCACGACACAAAAAAGTCATACAAAGGCAACTGCTGAAAAAATAATTTGGCATCACGGCTATAAAGTTAATCCCAAATTTGTCAAAATTATTGATAAGATGGTGCATTTAAATTATCAAAAGCGCTATCAGTCAGCAAAAGAAGTATTAAAAGATTTAAAAGAAATTAATCAACCGGAATCAAATCTGGTATATCAACATTTATCAAAAAATTCTAAGTTAGTAGCTGGAATAGGTAGCTTTATTGTAATTGGTGTAGCAGGTTGGTTTTTCTTCTCACCAAGAAATTTAAATGAGGCCAGACAACTATATCAACAGGGAATTGCAAACTACGAGAAAGCTGAATACAAAGAAGCAATTAAATTATTTTCCCAAGCTATTAATATAAATCCAGAATATTCCTCAGCTTATAATTCTCGAGGAGATGCTCATTATCGTTTAGGAAACTACGAAAAATCTCAACAAGATTCTAGTGCAGCAATTCGTCATAATCCCAATGATGCTAATGCTTATTACGATAGAGCATTTAGTCTTTATTCTGTCGGAGAATATAATGGTGCAATCGTAGATTATAACCAAGCAATTAAACTAAATCCTGAATATGCAAGTGCTTATTATGGTAGGGGACTTGCTCGTTATCAAATTAGAGAAAATTCTAAGGCGATCGCCGATCTGAATAAAGCAATTGAAATCGATCCTAAATTTGATTTGGCTTACTTTCAGCGGGGAATGATTCATCGTGGAATAGGAAATAAGATAAAAGCAATCTCCGATTTTGATTCATCTATCAAAATCAATCCTAAATATACACAAGCCTATTACGAACGCGGTAAAACTCGTTACGCACTTAATGAAAAAAATGCCGCAAAGAAAGATTTTACTAAAGTAATTGAATTAGATTCAAAATTTGTTGAAGCTTATGTAGCTCGTGCAGATGTTTTCAATGATTTGGGATATCCCAAACAAGCTTATGAAGATTACGAAAAAGCTATAGAAATGAATCCCAAAAATGCCAAGGCTTACATTCACCGGGGTAAATATCGTTTCAAAATGAAAGATATAGAAGGGGCAATTGAAAATTATAACCAAGCAATTAAACTAGATTCTAATCAAGCAATGGCATACAATAATCGCGGTAATGCTTATTTAGAATTAGGGAAATTAAAACAAGCAATGGCAGATTATTCCAAAGCCATTGAACTTAATATCCAATACGCTCAAGCTTATTATAATCGGGGTTTACTACGTACAGATATAGGAAGAGTACCTGGTGCAATTGAAGATTTTAAAGCCGCTGCAGATATTTTTCTTAAAAAAGGTGAAGATAATGATTATAAAGATGCGCTGTCAAGAATTAAAGAATTAACTCGGTAATTGGGAATTGGGAATTGGTAATTGGTAATTGGTAATTGGGAATTGGGAATTGGTAATTGGGGATTGGGAATTGGGAATTGGGGATTGGGGATTGGTAATTGGTAATTGGTAATTGGTAATTGGGGATTGGGAATTGGGGATTGGTAATTGGGGATTGGGGATTGGGGATTGGGAATTGGGGATTCAATTATTTGGTATTGCCTATTGATTTAAGGTAAGCATTCAGTTTTGGTGATAGTTCATCAATTATTGGTTTAAGTTTAGATACCTGTTCTTTAGTTAAAAGATTTCTAATATAAGCTAATCTTAAAAAACATATAGTTTCATACAAAGAACCTCTAGCAATTCTAACAAACCGGCGATTATCCTGGAAATTAAACCGTCCTCTTCCTTCTGCAATATTCGCACAAACGCTATCTGCCGAACGAACTATTTGTTTCCCAACTGTATCTTTTTCAAATTGCTTCCAAACTTGAACAATATCCCAAATTTCATTAGCCAACTTCTCAGCTAATTGATAAACTTGCAAATCCTCAAAATCTGGTTTTGACAACCTATTTTTTTATAATAACGATTTCTTTTCTATAATTCCCCAAAAATACTAGAAAATTACAATACCTCAAATAATTTCCACATACCATCCCCAATCCCCAATTCCCAATCCCCAATTACCAATCCCCAATTACCAATCCCCAATTCCCAATCCCCAATTACCAATCCCCAATTACCAATCCCCAATTACCAATCCCCAATTCCCAATCCCCAATCCCCAATTCCCAATCCCCAATCCCCAATTACCAATTACCAATTACCAATCCCCAATCATTCACTTTTGCCTGATAATATAAAAAACGCTTCAAATAACTTTACGATTTATATTTACAATGGCGAGAGATTTACGGGGATTTATCAAAATTCTGGAAGATAAGGGACAATTAAAGCGAATTACCGCTAAAGTTGACTCTGAGTTGGAAATTGCGGAGATTTCCAACCGAATGCTGCAAAAAGGTGGTCCTGGCTTAATTTTTGAGAATGTCAAGGGTGCTGATTTTCCTGTAGCGGTAAACCTCATGGGAACCGTAGAAAGGATATGTTGGGCTATGAATATGGAGCATCCCCAAGAGTTGGAGGAGTTGGGGAAAAAGTTGGCGATGTTGCAACAACCAAAGCCACCAAAAAAGATTTCTCAAGCGATAGATTTTGGTAAGGTGCTATTTGATGTTGTCAAAGCCAAACCGGGAAGAGATTTTTTCCCTGCTTGCCAGCAAGTTGTCATCCAAGGTGATGACTTAGATTTAAATAAATTACCCTTGATACGCCCTTATCCCGGCGACGCAGGCAAGATTATCACTTTAGGGTTGGTAATTACTAAAGATTGCGAAACCGGTACTCCAAATGTGGGGGTATATCGTTTACAACTCCAATCTAAAAATACCATGACCGTACACTGGCTTTCCGTAAGGGGCGGAGCCAGACATTTACGTAAAGCTGCTGAAAATGGCAAAAAGTTAGAAGTAGCAATTGCTTTAGGTGTCGATCCTTTAATTATTATGGCGGCGGCGACACCAATTCCAGTAGATTTATCCGAATGGTTATTTGCTGGTTTATACGGTGGTTCCGGAGTAAGTTTGGCAAAATGTAAAACAGTCGATTTAGAAGTCCCTGCTGATTCAGAATTTGTCCTCGAAGGAACCATTACCCCCGGAGAAGTACTTCCAGATGGACCATTTGGCGACCATATGGGCTATTACGGCGGTGTTGAAGATTCGCCATTAGTGCGCTTTCAATGCATGACTCATCGTCAAGAACCGGTGTATTTAACTACATTTAGCGGCCGTCCACCCAAAGAAGAAGCCATGATGGCGATCGCACTAAATAGGATTTACACGCCGATTCTCCGACAGCAAGTTTCGGAAATTGTCGATTTCTTCCTTCCCATGGAAGCTTTGAGTTATAAAGCGGCGGTTATATCTATAGATAAAGCATACCCCGGACAAGCGCGGAGAGCAGCGTTGGCATTTTGGAGTGCGTTACCGCAATTTACTTACACCAAATTTGTGATTGTAGTAGATAAGGATATAAATATTCGCGATCCGCGTCAAGTTGTATGGGCAATAAGTTCAAAAGTCGATCCGACGCGAGACGTATTTATATTGCCAAATACCCCCTTTGACACCTTAGATTTTGCGAGTGAAAAATTAGGCTTGGGTGGAAGAATGGGTGTTGATGCTACAACGAAAATTCCTCCAGAAACTGAACATGAATGGGGTGCTCCTTTGGAATCTGATGACGAAGTAGCAGCGATGGTAGAAAGGAGATGGGCTGAATATGGCTTGGATGATTTGAAATTGGGAGAAGTTGACGTGAATTTATTTGGCTACGATATGAAATAGAAGAGAATTTTAATGTAGAGACGTTGCAGTGCAACGTCTTTGCAGGGTTTTAAGAACTTAACACAAAAAATTATAAAGGTAGAGAAATGAATTCACCATTTCCAGGAATGAATCCATATTTAGAAAATCCTGCATTATGGCAGAAAATTCATAAACGTTTAATAGTAGCAATTGCAGATTCTTTATCTCCCCAATTACGTCCTAAATATATAGTAGATATTGAAGAAAGAGTTTATCGGAATACTGATGATTCGGTTTTGGTAGGTATTCCTGATGTTGCGGTAAAAGCTTCTCAAACAACAAATAAATCGGAGACGGGAAATATTGCTGTTGCTTCTGCACCAGTTAAACCAATAACAGTTAATCTTCCCATGCCGGAAACTGTCAGGGAAAGTTATTTAGAAGTAAGAGATATAGCCACAAAGGAAGTTGTCACAGTAATTGAAGTTCTTTCTCCTAAAAATAAACGTTCCGGTGAAGGGCGTAGAGCTTATAATAAAAAACGCTTACAAGTATTGGGAAGTGCAACACATTTGATTGAAATTGATTTGTTACGAGATGGCAAACCAATGGATATTTTGGATAATCATATTCAAAGCGATTATAGTATTTTAGTTAGTACTTTTGAAAAGCGTCCTCAAGCTGATTTATATGCATTTAATTTAAAAGATAGTATTCCCATATTCTCTTTACCTTTACGGGAAGGTGATAGAGAACCTATCGTTGATTTACAAGATTTAATTAATGGTATTTATGAAAGAGCTAGTTATGATTTAGTTATAGATTATAGTCAAGAGCCCGTACCTGAATTGAGTCAAGAAGATAAAATATGGTTAGATGAACTTTTAAAAGAACAAAAAATAAGATAAATTATGTCTTCTCCATTTCCGGGAATGAACCCATATTTAGAACATCCCGAACTATTTCCAGGATTACATCATTGGTTAATTATCGAAATAGCCAGATTTTTATCTCCTCAATTGCGTCCAAAATACAGGGTTGCAGTTGAAGTCAGAACATATGAAACTTCAGATGAAGATTCATTACAGGTAGGTATTCCTGATGTAACAGTAAAAAGTCGGCAAACTGCAAATGATTCTACAGTAACTAATGTAGCAGTTGCCGAACCGACTGTAGAACCTGTAAAAGTCAGAATTCCCGTTCCTTTAACAATTAAAGAAGGTTATTTAGAAGTTCGAGAAGTAGGTACAGAAGCATTAATAACTACAATAGAAATTCTTTCACCTAGCAATAAACGTTTTGGGAAAGGAAGACAAAAATATTTGAAAAAACGAGAAACTATTTTAGAAACTCGCACCAATTTAGTAGAGATTGATTTATTACGAAAAGGTCAACCAATGCCGATAGTTGATAATCATATTCAGAGTCACTATCGGATTTTAGTTTATCGTGGCGATACCCGTCCAATAGCCGATTTATATGCTTTTAATTTGCAAAATGTAATTCCTTCCTTCCGTTTACCTTTGCGTAGTGATGACACAGAACCTGTTATCAACTTACAGGAATTATTAAATGAAATATATGATGTTTCTGGTTATGATTTGGTAGTTGATTATAGTCAAGAAGCTCTGCCAAGTTTAAGTGAAGAAGAGAAAGCTTGGGCTGATGGGGTTTTGAAAGAGAAAGGATTGAGGAGTTAGGAGTAATAAGTAATGAGTAGGGAGTAATAGCATAAAACGTTCGATTATATAATAGCTACAGCTTATTCTTATCTTCAATATTTCATCATTCGTGATTTAATTCACATAATTTTTGAGAATAGACAAGCTATATAATCTAAAATCTAAAATCGAATGACAACTGGTATCTGGATATTAGGAGATCAATTACATTTAAAACAAGCTGCTTTACAAAGTTGTGATGGCAGTTCACTTGTATCAATTATTTTAATTGAATCTTATGCTCATATCAAAAAACGCCGCTATCACAAGCAAAAGCTGGTTTTAATCTGGTCGGCAATGCGACATTTTGCGGAAGATTTACGTCAATTGGGTTACTCAGTAAGTTATAAAATTGCCGAAGATTTTCAAACTCCCCTTATTGATTGGGTAAACTCGCATCAAATTACCGAATTACGGGTGATGACTCCCAATGACAAACCTTTTCTCAAGACGATAGAAGATTTAAATTTACCTTGCTCCCTAACCTTAATTCCCAACAACCAATTTTTATGGAGTGGAGAAGAATTCAATAATTGGGCAAAAAATCGCAAGCGTTTGTTGATGGAAGATTTTTATCGGGAAGGAAGACGACGCTTTGATATTTTGATGGAAGCTGATAAACCCGTGGGAGGAAAGTGGAATCTTGATAAGGAAAATCGCAAGCCACCTAAAGGTAATTTAAATACTCCCGATGCCAAGTGGTTTGAAGCTGATGAAATTACCCAAGAAGTTATTCAACAAGTTAATTCCCTCGATATTCCAACCTATGGAGAAATAAAAGAATTTCGCTGGGGAGTAACTCGTTCCCAAGCCCTGGAAGTACTAAAATATTTTATAGATATTCGTTTACCATTATTTGGCCCATACCAAGACGCGATGGTTACGGGAGAAGAAACTATGTGGCATGCCATGCTCTCTCCTTATATTAATCTTGGTTTACTGCAACCCTTAGAAATTATTCAAGCAGCAGAAAAAGCTTATGAGGAAAATCAACTTGCTTTAAATAGTGTAGAAGGCTTCATTCGCCAGATATTGGGATGGCGAGAATATATGCACGGAATCTACCATCATGTCGATGCAGAATATTCCCAGCAGAATTGGTTTAGCCATAATAAACCATTACCGGAATTTTATTGGACTGGTGAAACCAAAATGAACTGTCTGCATCAAATATTAACCCAAGTAATGGATACGGGTTACGCTCATCATATCCAAAGATTGATGGTATTGAATAACTTTGGTTTAATTGCCGGAATTTCGCCACAGGAATTAGAAAATTGGTTTCATGCAGCGTTTATTGATGCTTACGATTGGGTAATGCAAACCAACGTCATTGGTATGGGACAATATGCAGATGGAGGTTTACTCGCATCGAAACCTTATGCCGCTTCTGCTAATTATATTAATAAGATGAGCGATTATTGTAAAGGTTGTTTTTACAAACATTCCCAACGCATTGGAGAAAAAGCTTGTCCGTTTAACTTTTTATATTGGGATTTTTTGAACCGACATCGGGATAAACTAAAATTTCAGGGAAGGATGAATTTTATTTTGAAAAATCTTGATAAGATGACTTCTGATGATTTGGAAGTGATTCATCGGCAAGCGGAAGGAATTTGAGAAAATGCGATATTCAGCTTTTAAGGAGTGAGGGAGGGTTTTCCAAAAAATCATAAATTGCGATCGCTGCATTTCAATCCCGGCGGAGGAATAATTTTCAAATATGTTGGTATCGGAATTATATATTTTTAAAACGCAGAGTAGCGCAGCGTTCGCGGAGCGTGTCCGTTAGGACATAAAGTGTGGTCTTGGGGGTTTCCCCCATGAACAACTTTTCAAGACAGAGGGAAACGCAAAGGAGCGCAGAGGCTCTTTGAGCTAATATTTTTATCATCTTTTCCGTTTCAATCCCGGCGCAGGGATTAGAATAAATTGCAACTGCGGGGTTATGAAAGCCCTTTAATATAAAGTTTTCATGGTTCGATCGCGCGGATGAACAAATAATAGCATCAACAACGGAGATTGAAAAGGAGATAAATCGCTCAAACCCAGTAGTAGCAAGGAGCGTGAATGGGTAAACCAGAGAAATCAACCCAAACCTATATAAATTATTCTATTTTGCAGATCTACCTATCCGCGCATTTTAAGTAACCCAAAGGAACAATTTTGCCATAATTGAGTTGTAAGTAATTATATAAGTTCTCAAAGCAAAACTGAAGTAAAGTTAGCACAAAGATAATTTGATGACACAATCTGAAAATATCCCAAAACCAAGACCGAAACCACCTACACCAAAGAAATTCCAACCGATTACGGTAGTAGACTGCAATACGGATAGTCCGCGTATTTTCACGCAATGCTATAAATGCGATCAACCCCTGTTAATTCAAACTTACCATGATGGAACTGAACCAATAGACCATCGCATACAATGTCCAACCTGCGGCGGAATAGCCTTTTTTGCCCACGCACCTAAAATAAGTGCTGTAATGGCATTAGGGGATTCACCGACATCCAGTACCTAATTACTGCTTAATTTTAATCCAGAATCAATCCTCAAGTTCCCGGATTCACCCGTTGAATAAATCCAAAAATTTCTTGGCCCCGAAAGGGGTTTTTTTGTGATTGTTGCAATGCATTGCGAGCATAGCTCAATAAACTCTGGCTAATTAATAATAGGAGTAAGGTTCTCGAGGTTACGTTACTATGCTTCAGTCAATCAAGCTGACAATATTGGGATTATGCGCTGCATCTGCAACATTTACGCTAATTCCTGAAGCCAACGCTTTCGTCAAAACCACCGAAAACGAAGCTGTAGTCAATTTCGATGACAACGTTCCCTTAATTACTCGGCGTCATCGCCGCCGCAGACGACGAGTGCGTATAATTCGCCGTCGTCGTTATCCTGTATACCGTAGAAGAGGTAGATATCGATATCCCAGACGACATAGGTATCGCACTCGTCGTTATAGAAGATGCGGCTATAAAGTCCGTTACTACCGTGGTATTCCTCAACGTTACCGCGTTTGTCATTATTATTACAGATAATTTTTGCCTTCCAGATAAAAAAATCAGCAGCATCCTTTGCTTGTAGAGCTACTGATTCCATCGGATAGTGTGTGTAAATTGTGGTAATTTAGAGTAGACACAAAGTGATATAAGTTACTTGACATCTTAACATAAGCGAAAAAATTAGTAAATGAGAAGAGTTATAAGGTTAGAATTTACAGCTAAGTAGAACAAGGGAGTAGGGAGTAGGAACAAGGCGAAGGAACTAAAAAAAAATTCTGTAATATAATTGGGCTTATTTGTGCCTACTTACACGGGGATTATCGCTACTTTCGATATCTTTGTAGCAATGGTAAATCTTTGTGGCATCGCCGCTCATTTTATCGATACAATTACAACTCTGGGATTGTTCACCTGGTTGAGGAGCGTAATTGTAGTGATATGGTTCATCGAAAATCATTTCCGCTAAATATAGCTTTAAGCTGCTTGATTACTTGTGCTTTATCTTTTGTGACTTCTAGTCGTGTTGCTGCTGCTGAAAGGTTAAAACTTTCTTTTGGGGTGGTAGAAAGATCAATTTCGGTTGATGCTCTCGAAACTTATGCTGCAACTGGTAAGGTAAATGATGAATTAGCTGCCTATTTTAAGTACGTTTCTGAATCTGAATTGGAAGAGTTGCGACAAGTCTTAATTGCTCCCATTCCTTTAGGGGCTGTTGAAGTTTCTCAATTCCTATATTCTCCCATTGGCGAGACACTTTTAGAAACTCTTTCTCAAGTAGTTCAAAGTGAATTTCGCGATCGCGGTAGATCTACTCAGAAGAAATCTCGGCGCAATAGCGGATTTTATGGAACTCGCTCTGCTTTGATATTAGCAGCCGCTGAGCCAAAAAAGTTTACTTTATTAAATATATTACGTAAATTTCCTTCTAAAACTATTTCGATAGATTTATTCCGCAGTTTAGAAATTGCAATTCGATTGAGAAATATTGTCAATCGTACCCAAAAAGCAGTTGAACTTATTAATAATAAGTCTCAAGAGTCCGGTTCAAATACCGTATCAAATCGTATTTTGTCAGATGCATTACGAAAAGGACGTTTTACCTACACAAAGCAAAGCTTCACTCTCTACGATACATCCCGCATTCGCACTTTCCCGGCCGATGTTTACTTACCGCAAACAACTGGTTCACATCCGGTAATTGTAATTTCTCACGGATTGGGTTCGGATCGCACTAGCTTCGCTTATTTGGCTCAATTCCTTGCTTCCCACGGTTTTGTGGTTGCTGTACCCGAGCATCCCGGTAGTAATGCTCAACAGTTACAAGCCTTATTAGGAGGAATTGCTGATAGAGTTGCAGACCCCAAGGAATTTATTGACCGACCTTTAGATGTAAAATATCTCTTAGATTATCTCGAAGGTCTATCTACTTCCAATCCCGCATATAAGGGACGTTTAAATATGGAACAAGTAGGCGTAATTGGTCAATCTTTTGGCGGTTATACGGCTTTAGCGTTAGCAGGCGCTGAAATTAATTTTGCACAATTAGAAAAGAATTGTCCGGTTGATGAAAATACTTTGAATGTTTCGCTTTTATTGCAATGCTTAGCCTTGCGTTTACCTCAATTTGACTATAATTTATCTGACCCAAGAGTTAAAGCGGCAGTTGCAATAAATCCAGTTGTCAGCAGCGTTTACGGTCAAGAAGGCTTGAGCAAAATAAATATTCCGGTAACTATTGTAGCAGGAACTGGCGATACTGTAGCGCCTGCCTATCCAGAACAGATTATACCTTTTACTTGGTTAACAAACGATAATAAATATTTAGTATTAATGAACGGTGGTACTCACTTTTCTGTAATAGCAGAATCACCAGACTCTTCTATTCCTGTACCGTCGGAAGTAATTGGTCCTTCTCCTTCTTTAGCACGTAATTATACTGAGTATTTAGCTCTTGCTATGTTCAAAACTTATGTGGCGAATAATTCAAATTATAGTCGTTATTTAAGTGCAGATTATATCAATTCTCTTGGTCAAGATAAATTATTTTTACGTGTGGTGAATGAACTTACAATTAAACAATTAAGGTCGTTTAATCGGGATGGTGATAAACTCAATCCTGATTTGGTAGTACAGAGCATGAACAGTGATTAGGCACCATGGTTGGCGTTGGTGAATTCGGGTATGAATTTAAATTTTTAGCATTATTGAATAACGTTTTTATAGGGTTTTGCGCTTCTAGTTTAGACGTATTCATACTTTCAATCAGCAACGCCCCATGGTTGATTAGTTAAACTACCCTTCATAACCAGCAAGCTATATTTTAAGCGTATTAAAAAAAACATTTAATGTATTTTAGTTTACACATATTTATAAATTAATAAAGTATTATCAACTACGAAAATGATTTGAAATCAGAGTTGAACTATGAAATTAAACTGGCAGCTATTAGCCAAGCAGTGTGCCATCTTTGTTATCTGTTTACTATGTTTGCTGGGGACAGGTAAAAGCGCTTTTGCATCGACATTTTGGGATTTGAACCAATTAGATCCATACTTGAGCTACAACATCGCACACGATCCAAGTCTAAAGGAAGATATCCTCAAGTCTGAACCCCCTACTGCATTGTATAGCGATGGACTAGTCTACGATTTGAACCAATTAGATCCATACTTTAGGGACGCGATCGCACACGATCCAAGGCTAAAGGAAGATATCCTCAAGTATGAACCTCCTACTGCATTGTATGGCGACGGAAAAGTCTACGATTTGAGCGAATTACCTTCATACTTTAGGGACGCGATCGCACACGATCCAAGGGTAAAGGAAGAGATCGTCAAGTATGAACCCCCTACTGCATTGTATGGCGATGGACTAGTCTACGATTTGAACCAATTAGATCCATACTTGAGGTTCGCGATCTTGCAAGATCCAAATGTAAAGGAAGAGATCGTCAAGTCTGAACCCCCTACTGCATTGTATGGCGACGGAAAAGTCTACGATTTGAACCAATTAGGTCCATACTTAGGGTCCGAGATCCTGAATAATCCAAGTCTAAAGGAAGATATCCTTAAGTATGCACCCCCTACTGCATTGTATAGCGATAATGATGATGAGGGTGTTGCCGCTGCCTTGTTTTCCCTCAAAAAATAAGGGATGTCGTTTTGTCTGAGTACAGAACAAAAGTTTTAAAATCCTTTCACCATTTGCTTTAAAGACAAAATTATTACACCATTGTCAAACAATGGTGTAATAATTTGATGAGGAGTAATTCAGTCAAAATCTTTAACCTGTAACCTTTGATAAAACGATGGCAATCATTGCAATACTAATCATAATTACCAAGATAAATTTACCACCAGGGACAAGCTGTTGATTCAATTCCTTATATTTATCCCGCTGTCTCCAAGCCATCACAGCCGGTATCACGCCTCCCAAAATTGAAATACTGAATGTACCTGCATAATCCAAAGCTGTAAAGAAGATGTTGGGATTAATTGCGGAAAAACCCATTGGAGGGAATAAAATTAAGGAAACTAAGGGTAAACGTGGAGTGGGGTTTCCTACAAACAAATTCATATCCCTAAATAAATCTTGCAACCCGTAGAAAAATCCGATAAAAGATGTGACGATCGCAAATTCTGAAAATACGGTAACTAAAATCCCCAACCATTGCCCAGCATCACCAGCACGCAGTACTTGCAAAGGATCGAAAACATTGCTACCACCAGAAATATTCTGTAACATCGCCGGAGTCACGCTTCCTAAAATTACCGCATTCCATAGCAAAAACATTACTAAAGGAATTGCTGAACCTACTACGATAGACTGACGAACTTTAGATGCATCTCCTTCTAACTGAGTTGCAACTACCGGCACTATATTATGAAAAAATAACGCTACCAACATTACCGAAAGTGCGGGAGGAAGGGCACTCCAATCTTGGGATAATAAAGCAGTCGGATGTATGTGAGTTGAACCTAGGAGCAGTAACCCCAAAAACGAAGCGATTACAACTGCAACAAAAAAGCTATTTAATCTCTCAATAAATTTATCTCTTCCCAGATACAATATACCGCCAAAGATCGCAGCAAACCCAGTGCTTCCCATCCATGTGGGTAACGGTGGTATATCCCATATTCTTTCCACCGCAGAGATTAAAATTCCTCCACCTTGAGAAACATAGGCTATCAACAAAGCATAATGCAAAAACAGATAGGCACCACCTGTAAAACGCGCTCCCATTTTGCCTAGGGTAGTTTCCACCATTACCAATAAACCATTACTAGCACGTCCGTTGTAACGCATACCGTTTAATGCCACTTCTGCAATCAGTAAGCCCGATATGACGGTATACAACCAAACACCTATCAATAATGCTGTAGAAGGTAAAACACCAGAAGGTAAAGTCACCGCAGGTAAGGCCAAAATACCTGCACCTACAGTTGTTCCCGCAATCAATGCTGTACTTCCAATAACACTACCTGGTTTATGAACGAGCTTATTTCCATCAAAGGAAACGTTAGAAAACAACCGAGTAGTTTCCGGAATATCCGATTTGTCAATTGTCTTCATAAAAATAAATATAAATTTATATGAAATATTTTAGCAAAATGTTGATGACTGCTTCAAGAATACCTCACCCCCATCCCCTCTCCTTATAAAAGAGAGGGGTGTAATATAAAAAAACATATCCCCTATTCTCTATTACCTATTACCAATTACCTATTACCAATTAATATATGTACGGAGCAAATCCAAGCGAAAAACATCCGATGAAGGGATTTCCGCAAATCTGTTTTATCAAAAATACGGTATCAAATACGAATATTATTGTTGGGGATTATACTTATTACGATGATTTAGAAGATTCAGAAAATTTTGAGCGAAATGTTCTATATCACTTTCCTTTTATTGGCGATAAACTAATTATCGGTAAATTTTGCGCTTTAGCTACAGGTGTAAAATTTATTATGAATGGTGCTTTTCATAAAATGTCGGGATTTTCTACCTATCCTTTTCAAATATTTGGTAATGGTTGGGAAAGAGTAACGCCGCAATCGGATGAGTTACCCAATAAAGGTGATACTGTAGTTGGTAACGACGTTTGGATAGGTTATGAAGCTGTAATTATGCCGGGAGTACAAATTGGCGATGGGGCAATTATTGCGGCAAAATCCGTTGTTACTCAAAACGTTTTACCGTATTCCATAGTCGGCGGAAATCCAGCGAAAGAAATTAGAAAACGCTTTGCCGATGATGTTATTGATAGTTTGTTAAAAATTGCTTGGTGGAATTGGGATATTGAGAAAATTAACCGCAATCTTGAGAAGATTGTCGGCGGTGATATTGAAGCTTTGAAAAGTTGTGAGTGAATTAAAAAATGTCACGAGGTGACAAGCACCCCGCGAACTACTTAATTAAACAAAACTAAATTGATTCGGATTATCTAAACTCAAATCGGCAGGGGAAATATTTGCAACAATTCCAATTAATTCTGGAGTTGCTCCATCATTTAAAAATATACCTGTTCCTGACGGTAAACCCTGGGGAGAAACTTCAAGAGAGTAATCAGTTTCATCG
>JBCCSG010000115.1:0-19802 GCA_039200565.1 Cyanobacteria bacterium P01_D01_bin.50
GAACTGCGACTGGGAGGAAAGGTATATAATTGAGAGCTAATTTGTGGTAATAAACTCAAAGCTTGCTGCCATTGCGACTGTTTGATATGTAAATTAAGCTGGTTAAGTCGCGCTTCAACTTGTACTAAAGGATTATTTGGGTTAGCTGCTGCTTGTTGATAGTAATTAAAAGCTGTTTCAATTTGCTTTAAATCTCTTGCGGTGTTTCCCAAACTAAATAAAATATCATTGGTATCTAAGGAAAGGCGTTGAGCAATTGTTAAACTTTGTTTTAATACTTCCTCGGATTTATGCAAATCTCCCACCAGTTGTAAAGCTACTCCCAAACTGTGTAAACTTTGAACTTTTAATTGAGAATCGGCTTGGGTAATTAAACTTTGATTTATCGACTCTAACAACTTTTGCGATCGCCGATAAAATCCCATTACTTGCAATGCTTGGGCTTGGTTGATTTGGCTACCTATTTTACCTACTCGATCATTAAGTTTAGTATAGATGAGTTCTGCTTCTTGCCAAGCTTCTAGGGCATCTTTGGCTTGCCCCATTTTGATCTTCAAACTTCCTTTAGTATTGAGAGCTACTGCTAAAATTTCAATATTGCTTCCCTGGTTTTGTAGTAGTGCCAAACTTTTGTCAATGACTACTTGCGCTTTTTGTAATTCTCCCAGATTTTGCAAAGCCAATGAAACAAAGCTCAGGCTCCAACCTTGATTGATTCTATCTCCCTGACGTTCAAAACTATCTGCGGCTTCTTGCCAAATTTTAGCCGCTTCAGCAAACCGTGCTGCTTCAAATAGGGTTTTACCTCGTTCAATTTGCGATTGGGGATGCCTAAATTCTTTTTTGGCAATCACAGGTATTTGAGAAGTGTTTGAGATCGATTGTTGGGATATCAATTTTATATTATTTTGGGCAGAAATAGGATAAAATACTGAAATTAATAGTACCGTGTTTATACTTAACACCAAATTTAAAATAATTGATTTCAAAAGTTTTTTCCTTATATTTATGAATATAATTCCCTTTATTCGCTTCATTGTTATTTTGTAGGAGATTCTAGTAGCCTTGTAAACTTATAGTTCCCCACAATTGAGTATTTATTAGCGATTGTCATAAATTTTTGTTACCCGTGCAATTAATTCCACTTCTCCAAGAAAAACTACTCCCTTACCGGAATTACTCCTCTTGATAGAGGAATGGAGAAATTCTTAGCCGGCTAGGAGTGCGATCGCAGTAGCATAGCCAATGACTCTTTTGTGGTTTTGTTTCTCGCTTATTGTGTTTATTTTTGAGATTGGGGATTCTATCTAAATTCAAACCTCCACCAAAAGTTTCTTTGCATAAAGCGTCTTGGGAAATAAGCTGCCACTTTCGAGTAGTATATTTAGAAATATTATTTAAAAGCTAAAAATCTTATCCCTTTTGCCTTCTGCATGACAGCCTCTTGCCAAGAGTATTGTGCATTTTTAATGCACAACAGCTTACAAGTTTTCAAGGCTTAATATACAAAAATACCTCCGCTCTCGTCATCTGCTAATATTTGTCACTGAATCAACATACCGTAACGGCACGAAAACAATAAAAAGCCTCTCCCTTGTGGCGAGAGAGGTTTGTGCTATCGCGACTTAAGTTATAAGTGAGAAATTCCTAAATATGAGAGTAAATAGCCATCATGCCTATCAATACCGTCAAACCACACGCCCAAAGTGCTAGCATTCCCCAACTAACAGAATCTTTTCGCAATTTTTGCCATAAACTATTTTTTAAATCATTCCGAATTGCCATTTTTATACTCCTCGATTGCTAGTTATATCAAGTTCCTTTAACCAGTCATTAATTCCGTAGATAAAACATCTCAAGCTCCTCAGAGGAATTTTCTAGAAAGAGCTTTGAAAAAATATCAAGAATTACGATCTTTTATCCGAAATAAGTAGTTTAGCGTTGAAAATAGTAATGCCGGACTTGTGAGTGTTGAATAGTGATGGGGTGAGCAGGGAAAAGGCTTTCGAGGTAATTTTCACTCTGTAATATAGTTAGGTTTATTTGTGCCGACTTACTTAGATATCAGACTGCTTTTATACAAAAAAGTAAACTGATCGATTGGGTCCTTTACTCAACGTTCGCTGAAAACCAGTTTTTGACAAAAAAAGTATTTAATCTCAATTTTGATTCTCCCACAAGCAATCATTTGCACAGCTAAATTAAAATTTTTTGAAAAAAATCTTAATAGTTTTATTACTAATTAAACTAAATTGTATAAAGATTGTGAAACTACAGTATAATTTTGATCTCTACCATGATCCCCACCTCTAGAAGGGAGGGAATTACATCAAAAAGATATATAAATTGTTAAAATATATAAAGTTGATTTTTCTAGAAAAGATATAGAACAAGTTTAGATTGCAATTTTATCTTCTGCGTTTAACTGCCTTAATTGTTTCAAACTAAGTATTAACAGATGACAGATATTCGTAAACTTATAAACCAACTAGCCACTGAGGAAAACAAATTATGCTCAACTGAATTTATCGCCCCTTGCGTGGGTAACGGTAAGGTAAGAACTCGTATAGCCGGAATGATTTACACATTTACTCCCAAACCTGGCAATATAAAAGGTTGGGGTATTTTTCAGCCATTAAATGAGAAACAAGCCACTTTTATTGAAGAACCAAATTTACCGCTAATTTCTGAGTACTTAAAAAACTTTCAACCTCTGCGGTTAAGACTTGCATATCCGCTACAAGGGCAAAGCTGGTTAGCTTATCCAGTGAATGAAGCCGATATGCGACAGCGTTGTGGATATTGTAAACCCATCCCAGTACACTTAGTAACCGAAGCAGCACGTTTTGAAGTCATAATAGCGCGTACCGATAATACCGCTTGGTGGTTTGACGAATGCGATCGCCATGCTGATGTAATAATAACGGAAAAATTGCGAGAACAACTCAAGCAGTTAACGCCAGCTTCACAATTGCATTTTAAGGGCATGACACCAGAAATGCGAACAACTTACGATTTAGCAACACAACAAGCACAAGAATTTAGTGCCCTAAAGCAACAAAGAAGAGATGAAAAGCGTTTGAAAGAAGCTTTGAAAATCGGAGGAGGGGAATTACGAGAATGGAGCGAGCGTCAGGATTACTGGGTTGTTGAATGGATTACTAGCGATGGAGAATATCACACCAGCGCAATATCAAAAAATGACTTAACAGTTATCAGTGCAGGTATTTGTCTGAGTGGTGAAGATGAAAAGTTTGATTTACAATCCTTAGTTGGAGTAGTAGAAAGACGCTAAACGGAAGAATATTAAATGATAAATCCTTATAAAGCCTAAAACCCCCAATATAGTGGGGGAGTAAATAATATGAATTCATAATTCCTAATACCATCAAGCCCAGAGTTAAAACTCCGGGCTAATAGGACAAATTTGTTAAATGAAATTTTCAAGTAGATCGCAAACCCACGGGAATAAAAGATATATCAAGCTGTAATCTCAAAACCTCTCATTTAGAATTAAAAAAGTTCGATTGTTAATTAGTTCTTTCAATATAATTAGCATGTACCCATTCGTTTGCATTGGAAATCCTAACCCAACTGCCCCTTTGCTCGAAGATAAAAACTCCTTGTCCAGAGCCTAATCTATTTTTAACAGTGTAACCCCTACCAGGACCAGAACGTACATTCAGATAACTATTAACTCTGACAATTCCTTTAGTACCATAGGGAGAAGAATTAACAGATCCACCCCTACCGGCTAATCCCATAGCTCTGAGAGTTTGGGGCCCAACTACACCATCGACTCTCAAACCATTAGCGCGTTGAAAATTCATTACAGCTCGTCGGGTAATTGAACCATAGTATTCAGTAGTATCAACGCTTCTGGACATAAAACCTTGTGATTTCAAAGTATTTTGTATAACTCTTACATCAGTACCAGTAGAGCCTCTTCTAAAAATCTGAGCTTGAGCAGAACTTGCTACACCTACAATCGAACAAACCAAAGCAGCAGATAGAATCACTTTAGAAGATTTCAAAGCAAAACGATTCATTATTCAAGTCTCCCTTCTCAAAAAATTAAATAAAAGCAGTATTTGCTACCCTTAAGCATTTAAGTAACTGCGCTATATTCAAGTAATAACGCAAAAAAAATACAACTAACACCAGTGGGGATACGGTTTATAAAACCTCGAAATAATTGCTTAATAGTTGTTTTATTCAGAAGTTTATTTTATAAATCAGTCAATATTTTTACTTATATTGCATTTAATTCTCTCAGGAGAGTATAATTAAAACAGGTTCTAATGTTGAAAATTCATGAGTACATTCGCGGACAAAATATGTAATTAACGCTCAATTATCAAGAATGCTTTATTATCTTGTATAGTTTTGAAGCACAAATTAATTAAAAAAACAGTGAATAGTAAATAATAAGCAGGAATAAAAAATATATTGACCACTTACAATTCACTCATCATCAACGTCCAATATCTAATGAACAGTATATTTTTCCACGAACAACTACACCGTACACCTGCACTCATGACAAAACTGCGGGAGTTTCCCGTAACCGTTTGCGGTGCAGGTGCATTGGGTGCAAATATAACTGAAAGTCTTGCCCGTTCAGGATTTGCCAAGCTAAGGGTGATTGATCGCGATCGCGTAGAAGAACGCAACCTTTCCACCCAACCATATTACCGTTCCGATATCGGAGGGTATAAAGCTAAGATTTTGACAAATAGTCTTTACCGCGCTTTAGGCATTATAGTAGATGGACATTCTAAAGAATTAACCACTGCCAACGCACAACAGTTATTAACAAATAGCGCTATTGTGATTGATACCTTTGATAACAGTACCAGTCGCCAAGCTGTGAAAGATTACTGTATTTATTCCCAAACACCTTGTCTTCATGTCGGCTTAGCTTCAGATTATGCCGAAATCATCTGGAATTCAATCTATCGGGTACCCAGTGCGGCTAATGATGATATCTGCGATTACCCCTTAGCACGCAACTTAGTTACTTTCGCAGTTGCAACCGCTTGCGAAGTTGTCATCGATTTTGTCGCTACTGCACAACAACAAAGTTTTACTGTTACCTTAGGTGATTTCGCCATAAAACCTTTTTACTTATAAAATATGCCCGGCTAATACCAATTCTGTATGAGGCTGCGCGCTCATCGCTCTGTGCCCCGAAGGCGTATCGCTACTTGTACAAAGCCAACCTAATGGTGGCTAAATTCGGCGCATCTTTATAAAGAAATGGTATAAGGAATAAGAGGTAATATCAAGTCCAGGTAATTAGTTACGATATAAAACTTCCGAAGCTTTTATATTTAAATATCTCAGCGTCGATTTTATCGTAAGTATTTAAGCGGACATGATATAAGAGGTAATAAAAAAATATTTAACCGATAAACTATTGCGAAGCCATGCCGGGAGTTCAGCCTCTCGAAGAGAAGGCTTATCGCCGTCAAGAATTAGTCGTACTTAACATATATAATTATATCTTCATCCGGAAAACATAATTATCTTACTGAATACTTGAGTGTATAATAAGGTCACTGCCTACTATAGTTTTAAACTTGGGGCATAAATCCGCTTTATTAATATTAGGGATTAAAAAAACGAGATATTATGGAGCAAAACGAGCAGGAACAACGCAGTAGTGCTGCAAAAGATTTTCAAGACTCCCTCGATCAGTTGCAACATCTGTTAGAAGAAGATCCTATAGAAGAACAACTTGTACAAGAAGCAAAAATGGATAAAGCGACACAAAAGCAAGTAGTTGAAGACTCACTAAAATTTGATTTAGCTGATTGGGAAGATGCAGTAGCCGATATTGAACAATATCTTGAAAGTAAAAATCAAGAAGATTAAGTTAATTAACATCTTGTTTCTTAAAAAACTATAATTAAAATTATTACTAGTTACTAGACTTATTTTGACTTGCTTAGGGCTGCAAGTTTAATAATATTATAAACTATTCGATTTTAAATGTTAGTAATTACGCTGCTATGTGTAATATCATGTCCGACTAATTACTTACTATAGAAGCTCTATTGAGAAGATGGCGGCTAATACTTATTGCTGATTACTTATTACCCAGCACCCACAGATATGATAAGTGTTTAACCGGATATGATATAGAATATCAGTCAGCAAGCTCCATATCATAGATAAATTCAAGCCTCCCTGCTTATAGTACTTAATTACTATATTGTGGAACAACTAATTGGGAAACTCACGAAGATCGTAAGAAAGCTGACGCTGCGCCTCATACAAAATTAGCGCGGCTGTAATAGCCACATTCAAAGACTCTACTCCTGGTTGAAGGGGAATTTTCACGTTTAAATCTGCCATGTGTGCTAGCTCAGTCGATAAACCAGCACCTTCATTACCTAATAAAATTAAACTTGGTTTTTGCCAATTTACCTGCCAATAAGTGACATTAGCGCTTGGTAAAGTAGCAACTACTTGCATGCCTGCTTGCTTAGCCTCTATCGCTATGACTTTCAAATCTTCGCTCACCTGCATCGGTAAGCGAAACCATTGCCCAGCAGTAGCACGCAGTACCTTTGGATTATCTAAATCCACACTATCCTTACTTAACCACAAACCTGATGCGCCAGCAGCAGCAGCAGTACGAATAATAGTTCCTAGATTACCAGGGTCTTGTACGGTTTCCAAAGCTATTTGCAAGCCCCGAAATGGCACTTTAGCCAGACGATTATCTCGTTTAGCCGTCGCTATCACACCATCTGGTTTTACCGTGGTAGCTAACGCTTTGAGTACATCCTCGCTGACAACTTCGATGCGATCGCACTTGGACACAGCTAGTTGCCAAAGCTTTTCATGGGCTGCTTGCCACCTTAAAGTATAAAATACAATATCCAAGGGGTAATCTAGGGTGCAAGCTTCTTGCAACAAATGCGTCCCTTCCAATAAAAATAACTCCTGTTTATGCCTTTCTTTGGTAGAGTGAAGCTTGCGAATTTGTTTTATTAGAGGATTTTGTAAACTAGTCAGCACGATTTTAGATTTTCCCGACAGTGTTGCGATATGATTTCCGACGTGATAAAAACTGTTCGAGATTTGAAATTTTAGATGAACTGAAAATTAAGAATCTCCGTCTGTATATGCGGAACCCGGGACTTGAACCCGGAAGCCTTTAAGGGCACTAGAACCTGAATCTAGCGCGTCTACCAATTCCGCCAGTTCCGCGAATTTATTAACAGTTTTTGATTGTGACTTAATTTCGCCTGTTTTGTCAAGATAATAATTTCTTTAAGAAAACATGGGTAACAGAAAATGGAAGAAAAGTAACTGAAATAAACACTAGTCACTGATGAGCTCAAACTTCTGAATGCATACTGATTACTGAGTATATGTATCGCGGATATGTAGACAAATGGAATCTTTACTGTAGAATCAAAACCAACTTCCTTCCTTTATAAAATCCATTAATTTCTATATGGAGGATAGAATTATTAATACTTCTAACGGTAACCCGGACAATTCATCTCCTGCTTCAGACTCCTCAGTCTTAAAAGTGTGGGGTGGACGGACAATAGATGGTCACGTCACCATTAGCGGAGCAAAAAATTCTGCTTTAGTGTTGATGGCTGGAGCATTGCTGTGTTCGGGAGATTGTCGAATTCGCAACGTTCCGTCCTTAGCAGACGTATCCCGGATGGGTGAGGTTTTGTCAGCTTTGGGTATGCGTATAGAGCGTAATGGAAATATTATAGACATTAACGCTAGTGAAATTACTACCTCCAAAGCTCCTTACGAGCTAGTTACTCAGTTGAGAGCAAGCTTCTTTGCGATCGGTCCTCTACTTGCGAGACTGGGAGAAGCACAAATGCCTTTACCCGGTGGTTGTGCCATTGGAGCAAGACCTGTAGACCTTCACGTCCGGGGCTTGCGAGCAATGGGAGCCGATGTTCAAATTGAACATGGTATTTGTAATGCTCGCGTCCCCGATGGCAGTGGTCGTTTAAAAGGTGCCAAAATTTACTTAGATTTGCCTAGTGTCGGAGCTACGGAAACATTAATGATGGCTGCGACTTTGGCAGACGGTGAAACGGTAATTGAAAATGCTGCCCAAGAACCAGAAGTTGTAGATTTGGCAAACTTCTGCATCTCCATGGGTGCAAAAATTCAAGGAGCCGGAACAAGTAAACTTGTGATCCAAGGTGTTGCCCAATTACATTCTACTGATTACAATGTAATTCCCGATCGTATTGAAGCAGGAACGTTTTTAGTTGCAGGAGCAATTACTCGTTCGGAATTAGTATTATCACCCGTGATGCCAGAACATTTAATGCCGGTGATTGCTAAATTGAAGGATATTGGAGTACCTGTAATTGAAGAAGACACCAATTGTTTACGTATCAAACCAGCAGAAGTTTTAAAGGCTACGGATATTAATACTATGCCTCATCCGGGTTTTCCCACCGATATGCAAGCGCCATTTATGTCTTTGCTGGCACTCGCAGAAGGCGATAGTATAATTAATGAAAAAGTATTTGAAAATCGTCTGCGTCATGCTTCCGAATTGAATCGCTTGGGAGCAGATATTCGTGTTAAAGGTAATTCTGCCTTTATTAAAGGAGTATCAGCGTTATCCGGCGCACCTGTGGAAGGTACTGACTTACGAGCTGCTGCTGCTATGGTAGTAGCAGGTTTGGCCGCAAGTGGTGAAACTATAATTAGAGGGTTGAATTATTTAGACCGTGGTTACGATAGACTCGATTTAAAATTGCAAAAATTAGGAGCAAAAGTTGAGCGTGTAAAAGATACAGAAGCCGATCCATCAAATTTAGGTGCCGAAGATTCTACTACTGCCAGTAATGGTAGCGCTTCTGTTTCTGGTTAGTCTCGCGATTTGGCAATGAGTAAATTGTTTTGAATTTATAACTCATTAAAATACTCCGGGAGTTTTCCTCCCATCTCTAAAAAAAGATGGGAGGAAAAATTATACAGGTAATTATTCCTCCCCATTTTTATGCAATGTTAGTGACCATGGAGGTATAACCTCGAAACAAAACGCGAGCTAGAAGTGGTTGAAACTACGAGAAGTTCGGCGGCTCATCTACTCTACTTATAGCTATACTATTTTTGAGGGACTTGTTGTACGACTAGCCCCAAAACATAGTAACATTCTCTAAAGCTTGCAACGCCCTATGTCCTCAGTTATAAAATCTCAGCTAATTGGTCTTAAAGCAGACTATTTCCGTCATCCCCTAGATAAAGAGGCGACTGCTACGCTTAAGCAGATTCCAGGTATAGATATGATGGTACGGAATCTTTTAGGTCCATTGGCTGAGCAAGTTTTTTATGTAGAAAATATTGCTTCTAGCGTTTTGGTGAGCGACAAACAACTACCGGCGTTAAACAAACTTTTAGTAGAAGCCTCTGAGATACTCGATATTGAACCTCCACAACTTTATATTAAACAACATCCCGCTCCTAATGCTTACACCTTTGCCATGCGAGGTAAGCAGCCCTTTGTAGTGCTGCACACTTCTTTAATTGATATGCTCACACCCGAAGAAACTCAAGCAGTGATTGCTCATGAATTAGGACATCTCAAGTGCGATCATAGCGTTTATTTAACTCCAGTCAATATATTGATATTAGCTGCGACAACCATACCTACCGTTGGTGCATTCTTAGCACAAGCCATTCAAGCACAACTTTTGGAATGGGTTCGTTGCGCTGAATTTACTTGCGATCGCGCTGCGTTGTTGGCAACCCAAGATCCTAAAGTAGTCATGTCGGTGTTGATGAAATTAGCGGGTGGTTCGCCTTCTATCGCCCCCCAACTCAATCTTGATGCTTTTATCGAACAAGCCCGCGCTTACGACGAGATTAGCAACAACGAATTGGGAGAAATGGTTAAAGCTACAAGAACTGCACAATTAACGCATCCCGTACCAGTACTGCGTGCCAGAGAAATTGACCGGTGGGCAAGTAGTAAAGATTATGAAAAGTTGTTGCAAAATCAAAAAATAGAGTATAATAATGAAGTTGAACCCAAGGGCCGGTGGCGGAATTGGTAGACGCAGCAGACTCAAAATCTGCCGCCGCAAGGTGTGAGAGTTCGAGTCTCTCCCGGCCCACTAAATATGTTAAATAATTTTACAATGTATTTTTGCACTTAAAGCTTTTCTATTTTTGATAGGAAAGTTTTTTGATAGATATTATTTAGTGTTGCTCCCCACCAGCATGCAAGTAGCTCAGTAGCGAGCATTATCGCTCAGACAAGGCTGTGCCGATGAAAAAAATCCCCACCAAGTATGAAAGCGACCGACCGGTCGGCTGCGGGGGAGGCACCTCTACTCACGACTCACTGTCAATTTATAGGGCAGAATACAGAAGAGAAGAGGGTTTGAGCTTGATTTACGTTTATTAAAATAGTGTTTTTTGCGCTAACTTACAGAAAAATTGACAGAAGCCATACATTGTTTTCCGGAAAACGGGTAAAGGGTAATGTATCCATAGACTCACTTTATTCTTTTTGACGCAGGGTGAGGATAATATTATTTTTTGGCAACTTTCTCATCCCTTTGGGATTTTCATTTGTCTCTTAGTACTCTCACATTAGTATCAAAATCGGTGCAGCATATCAATTTTAATAGACAAAGGAGATGAACATACAAAGTCTTATTTAAGACTTTTTGTACGTAGATTAGATTCTTGTTGCTGAGTAACAAAACAAAAACCTACTTTATTTCTAATGCATTTTGTCCATAGCTTAGAAAGTAACCATTAACTAAAATTATGCTTTTCATTTATAAATTCAAATAATTATTATTCCATAATTGCACGATCGAAAAGTTGCTTCAGGTTAATATCTTTAAATTATGCTATAATTAAGGTGTAAATAAAGTGTAAAAAAAGGACAATTAAATCGTGCGACTCAAAAGATGGGAGTCCCCCCGCCGACAAGGGAGAAATGATAAAGGTAAAGGCGGTGCTGCGAGAAAACGACAACTCAAGAAACAGCAGCAAATGTTACGAAAAAGATTGAAGCAAAACGAAAGCAATCAGAATAAACAGGGGGAAGAGAATTTAATCTTCCCCCATTTTTTTGCCAATTTTTATGCCATCAAATATAAAGTGTATTTGGTATCATGCTTATCATTACGAGAGACTTTATCTACTTGCATTATTCAAGTAAATAAACACACATGTTATTTTTAATAATTTTTTAATAAAAGATTAATTACTGCAAACAAGACTTATTTTATCTAATTAGTCTTCTTTGATTTATATAGCTATTTATTAGAATATTGACAAGTGTTTATAAGTAGATTTTACAGTAATTGTAAGGTTAAGATGAACCTACTTGATAAATTTTGTAAAGTTAGTATAAAGTTTACTCGAAACAACTGAAAGTATTGGTTTTTACTAGTAAAGTAATACACGTAAGGCTAGATGATTCAATAATTACCAGGGAAGCTAAAATTAACACTAAAAGTAACTGCATCGACCTGTGTTAAGTACCGAGCATTGAATAAGTTTTAAGCGACTAAAACTAGGCTAAGACAAAAAATTTTATATATCAGCAGTTTGGTCGAATATTTTTCGCTATTTTAGGTGTTACACAAGGAGTGACTTATGGTGAAGGCAGTTACTCTGCCAACTCGGAAAGTGTTAGATTTTCCGATTACTGCTTTGCGTTTTAAAGAGCAGATACAAACTATTCTTGAATGGGCAAGCGAGCATAAAAGTAAAACAGTATGTGTCGCTAATGTACACATGTTAATGGAAGCTCACTGGAATCCGGAGTTCGCGAGTGTCTTAAAAGATGCTGATATGGTAACTCCAGATGGCATGCCCTTAGTTTGGATGATGAAAAAGTTAGGAGCGACTTCTCAAGATAGAGTTGCAGGGCTTGATATCTTAGCTTCTGTATGTGAGTTAGCACAACAACAAGATGTCAGTCTTTTTTTTGTAGGTTCTCAGACAGAAATTCTTTCCGGAATGAGAAGCAAGTTAGAGAAAGAATATCCTGAGTTGAAAATTGCTGCCATGGAACCGTTACCATTTCGTCCACTTACAGAAAATGAAGACGAAGCATTGATTAACAAGATTAATGAAAGTGGTGCGGGTGTGGTGTTTGTATCTTTAGGCTGTCCAAAACAGGAAAAGTGGATGGCTGAACATAAAGATAAAATTCAGGCAGTAATGATTGGTTTGGGTGGAGCTTTTCCGGTTTATGCTGGACTTCATAAAAGAGCACCTCGTATAATCAGAGAGTCTGGGTTTGAATGGCTGTATCGATGGTTGCAAGAACCGCGTAGACTTTGGAGTAGATACACAAAGACAATTCCACCATTTATGTGGTTGGCAATGAAGCAGTTGATAAGTACTAATTATTCAGTATCGAATTCTGTAAGTAATTTGAAATAAAGTATTCTTAATTGTATTGTCAAGTACTTGTTTTTTTTTGCTTAAGTAAGTTGAATAACAGCGGAGGAGATGATGCTTCAATCTTAGATGTTTAAGCATCACCTCTAAAACAGTATTTTTTAGTGGTACATTAAGCTTATATTTAGTTAATTTTACTGCTAAATAATAGCTAATAGTGATTACATTTTCTGTCATATTAATATGACAATTGAAACGCAAGGAGATGATTTTTTCTAATTTGTAGATTATTGTGACAAATTTTAGATAGATTACTACAGACTGATTTATTGAGAAAATATATCAGAGAATTAGTTATATTTTTATGTATAAACGCTCCTCGAATTATGAACAAAATAAAATAGCGCGATCGTATCCCAGAGTAGTATATCGACCTGAAAGTCGAATGCGAAATCCCCTGCAATTATTTAAAGATATGTGGCGGGATTTGCTGGCATCACGAGAACTAGCTTTGCGACTAATGGTTCGCGACATCAGCGCTAAATACCGTCAGTCATTTCTGGGAATATTCTGGGCTTTTATACCTCCGATAGTTATGGCAGCAGGTTTTACACTTGCTAAAAGTGGTGGGGTGGTAAATGTTGGTAATACAGATATTCCCTATCCAGCCTATGTGATGTTTAGCATGACGCTGTGGCAAACTTTTGTAGAAGCATTACAAGGGCCAATTCAAGCTGTAGGAAATGCAAAAGGAATGTTATCAAAGATTAACTTTCCTCGTGAAGCTTTAATTCTTGCCAAACTGGGTGAAGTATTTTTTAACTTTGGCATCAAGCTGATTCTGATTTTGGGTTTATTCATCTGGTTTCAAATACCAGTAACTTGGAGCATTATTCTAGCCCCAGTAGCCTTAATTCATCTAGTAACACTTGGAAGCTTTATCGGTTTACTCTTAGCTCCAATGAGTGCGCTTTATCGAGATTTTTCAATGGCTATTACCTTAGCAACTAGCTTTTGGCTGTTTTTGACACCAGTTGTGTACCCAGTTCCCAGTGACGGAATATTTGGCAGCATCGTTAAACTTAATCCTGTTACGCCTTTGCTAGTAACAACGCGGGAATTAGCAACAACAGGTATAATTTCTAATCCTCAAGGATTCTGGGTGGCAAGTTTAATTGCAATTGCCGGATTGCTACTTGCTTGGATTATCTACCGTTTAGCAATGCCCTATATAGTTGAAAGGATGAGTTCATAATTATGGTGAGTATTAATAAAGAAGAAATTTCAGAAAAGCCACAGCATAACGATAGTGAAATTGTTCTCTCAGTCAGTGGGGTTTCTAAAAAGTTTTGTCGAGATTTGAAACGCTCTTTGCTTTACGGCGTTCAAGATATCGCTTCTGAAATATCAGGGCTGCGAAAGAAAAGTGATAATCTGCGTTCCAAAGAATTTTGGGCACTTCAAGATGTGAATTTTCAATTGCGGCGAGGAGAATCTATCGGTTTAGTAGGAAAAAATGGCAGCGGCAAATCTACTCTTCTTAGAATTATAGCAGGTTTAATTAAACCAGATACTGGTTCTATTGAAATTAATGGTAGAGTGGCACCATTAATTGCATTAGGTGCTGGATTTAATCCAATTTTGACAGGACGGGAAAATATCTATGCCAATATGTCAATTTTGGGTTTGTCGAAAAAAGAAATTGATCAGAGATTTGATTCTGTTATAGAGTTTGCCGAAATTGGAGACGCAATTGATTCACCAATACAAACCTATAGTTCTGGAATGGCTGCAAGGTTAGGGTTTGCTAGTGCAATTCATACTGAGCCTGATATTTTACTTCTTGATGAGGTGCTGGCTGTTGGGGATGTTCAGTTTAGACTTAAGTGCTACAGAAAGTTATCCGAATTACTTGACAAAGGAACAACTTTTGTATTGGTAGCTCATAATCCTAATTCTATATTATCAATTTGCCAATCAGCTATTTATCTACAAAAAGGTAAATTATTCGCAGAAGGGGATGCAGCTTCTGTAATGCGTGTATATGAAGAAGATTTATTTCTAAGTGGAAATAAGAAATCTTTTGGAACTACTTTCTTTGAAGAAAAACCGGAAGAAAAAAGTACTGGTTTGGATATTATTGCACTTTACTTTCGAGATGAAGAGGGCAATGTAATCGATACTCCTTTGAGTGGAAAACCAGTTTTTTTATGTGTTAAGTGTAAATCTCGTATTACAATTCAAAATGCAATACTTGGTATTATTGTTTACGACTCTTTATCTGAAGGTGAAAAAATCTTAAATCTAGACAGCAATATAGATCAAACAAATTTAGAAGTTCTTCGGGGAATACAAGAAATTCAAATTCAAATGCCATACTGTGGGCTAAAACCTAGTGTTTATGGTTGTAGAGTTTGGGTCAAAAGAAAACCGCACTATATATACGATCATGCTGGCTTTGATTTCCAGGTTAAAAGTAAGGAACTGATGACCGAATGCGGATTTTATCAGCCGAGAAAATGGAGAATAGTCAACAATTTCAAGGAGATATAATCTTTGGCTGAAGCTCGACTTTACCCATAATCTAGGAACTTGGTTTCCGGGCTCCGGCATAAATCCTGGCTGTGTCAGCAAATAATTTTTCCACATCAAAGATTATCGATGAAACTAAAAAAGTAAACCGGCTTGGCCGTCTCTAAGTTTCAGTATTAGCAATTGGGTAGCTAAAAAATGGATAAAGTCGATTTAAGAGGATATTAAAAAAGAATGATTTTTACTATACTCTTGGCACATCGCCCTCCGTCGGGAGGGAGGCTACCCTCGCAATAAGCGGGAGTTTCGCGGAAGCGAGGTTAGTTCACAACAATGATTTGCATTTCTTTTCTCAAATAAAATATCTAATTAATCACACTTAAGGTCATTAAACAGTTTAATTTATTAGACAATCCACAGTTCGGTAAAAATTTAATAAAGAGTATTAACGAAAGGATCAAAATTATCTGAATAGTCAAGAGTTCCCTAGATAATTTTTTTATCCTAAAAAAATTATCTAGGGTGCCCGTCAAAACAACTAACGCGAAAAGATACACAAAAGCAAATAAATATAGAAACTATAGAAACTGCTTAACTCTCGATAATTTGATTATATCTATATTTAGTTAGTTATTGGTAAGTATATATGAACGAACACAGTTTTTACCGCCAAAAAATTCAACCAGTTCCAGAGGATGTGTCACGTCCGTTATGGTCTGTAATGATTCCAACCTATAATTGTGCAAGTTACCTCCGGGAAACACTAGCGAGCGTTTTGGTTCAAGACCCTGGACCTGATATGATGCAAATTGAAGTTATTGATGATTGCTCTACTAAAGACGATCCAGCAGCAGTTGTTGAAGAACTTGGTCGTGGACGTGTTAATTTCTATCGCCAACCAAACAATGTTGGTCATGTGAAAAACTTTAATACTTGTCTACAAAGATCGCGAGGAAAACTGATTCATGTACTGCATGGTGACGATCGCTTACTAAATAACTTTTATACTAAGCTACTGTCGGGTTTTGAGACAGAACCAAGCATTGGTGCTGCTTTCTGTCGTCAGATGAATATCAATGAAAATGGCGAGGAATTATGGTGTCCTGAAGTAGAACAATCTCACAGTGGCAAGCTGAGTAATTGGATAGAAAGAATTGCAGTTCAATGCATTATACAACCGCCATCAATAGTGGTGCGTCGTGATGTATATGAAAAGCTTGGAGGATTTGATAGCCGTATATGTTGTACTGGCGAGGATTGGGAAATGTGGGTTCGCATAGCAGCACATTACTCTATGTGGTATGAACCGGAGGTGCTAGTCAATTATCGCGTTCATTCGGTGTCTCTTACTAAACGTTGCCAGCGAACAGGTCAAAATATAAGAGATTTAAGCAAAGCTGTAGATATTAACAAAAGTAGCTTACCAGCATTAATAAAGGAAGAAATAACTGATAAAGCTAAAAAAAATTGGGCATTGTATGCGATTAATAATGCCAAGAAAATGCTGAGAAAACAAGATACGGTTGCTGCAATGATTCAACTTAAAGAGGCTCTGAGGTGTAATGCTTCTCCTCAAGTTATCAAGGCAATGATTTCTATGTTTAAAACTGAAAGTAAAGAGTGGTTAAAAAGAAAAATTGTTAAAGCATAAGAAATAAATATAGATATATAAGGTAGGTGTATCAACATGATGGATTTTCTTTATTCTAAAATTTATCGTCGTATTTATAATAAGTTGAATAAATATGAAAACCAAAGATTAAATAATATTTTTCGCCAACAAATGGGGCATTTTGGAGAAGATTGTAATATCGGCAACAAAGTTATTATCAAAAGCCCATTAAATAAAATATTTCTGGGAGATAGAGTTTTTGTAGAAGATTATTCTACCCTTGAGTGTTCATCTGATGATAGTACCGCGATTCACATTGGCGAACGCTCAATTATTAGAACTTTTGCCAGACTTTCTTCTGCACGGGGAAAGATAAAAATTGGTAGTGATTGTAGCGTTAATCCTTACACTATTTTGTTTGCCAATGGCGATCTAATCATAGGTAATTGGGTAAGAATAGCTACTCACGTCGTGATTAATCCTGGCAATCATTTATATGACGATATTGATACTCCAATTGATTTGCAACCTTCAACTTATAAAGGCGTAATTATAGAAGACGATGTATGGATAGGTGCAGGTGTAATAATTCTTCAAGGTTGCAAAATTGGTAAAGGTTCTGTGATTGGTGCTGGAACAGTTCTAACTAAAAGCGTAGAGCCTTACTCTGTTGTTGTAGGTGTACCGGGTAGAGTTATCAAAAAACGCGGTGAAACTACACAAGACGAATTAATTAGCCTCACAAATAAAACGGGAGATAATTAAATGAATATTATAAACCAGGAACCTGTACGAGTATTTATTGGCTCTGGAGAAGCAAGTTTACTTGAAAGAAAAGTAGCAATTTATTCTTTACGAAAAAATAGTAAAAGAAATTTAGATATTTATGTGTTGAATGGTACTCACAATTCCGTAGAACTGAATGACAAAGAGCCGTTTCTTGCACCTTTACCTTTAAATCTTAAATATCGTAATACTACTGAGTTTAGCCTTTATCGTTATTTGATTCCACAACTTTGCAATTATCAAGGCAAAGCAATTTATATCGACTCAGATGTCATTTGTCTGACAGATATTGGCGAACTTTTAGATACTCCCTTGAATGGAAATGATTTCTTGGCGAAAGCAGATGCTTATGGCCATCGAGGTGGAGATTTTTGGGCACTGAGTGTGATGCTCATAGACTGCGAAACCTGTCGTTTTGATTTGGAATCTTATTATAGAGAAATTGACCGAGGGCTTTACACTGATACTGAATTTTCCAGTATGAGTAAGGCTTTTCTTAGTCATCATCCTCTTAAAATTGGTGCACTTAATCCCCAGTGGAATGTATTCGATTATTATGACCAAGAAACTAAATTAATTCACTATACAAATCTATACACTCAACCCTGGAAAAGCCCCAATCATCCCTATGGAGAACTATGGTTTACCTATTTTCAGGAAGCTATAGATGCTGGATACATTACTAAAAAAGATATTGAATTAAGCATCATCCGTTCTTATGTGCGGCGAAATTTACTAAAAGGTAATTCTCCTTTGCCAGATTATAAGAAATTTGTCCGACAAAATATTGATTTACTAAAAAATATGGGCAGAAACTAGTAGTTTACCACACCAACATTGCCGGGTTAAGACAGGAAGGGGGAAGAGGCGGTAGAAAATAATTTTTTCTTCTCGTTATTAACCCCGCCTTCCTAATCTTGGCGAACTACTAGTAGTTCATCACATCAATATCGCCTTGGTAGTGGCAGGCTGGTGGAGAGAGGAAAGATGAGGGAAAAAAGATTATTTAGCCCGCATAGTTGACGGGCAGCCACAAGAGTTTTTTTAGGAGAAAAAAAATTCTCATCGGAACCCTTGACTTGCCAGACTACTAGGAAAGATGTAACCTACCATTCTAATATTCAGAATACAAATAAAATCATATTTTTATGAACTCATTTATTACTTCAATTCCAGTAAATCGGGTTGTCGAACTTCTAAAGCTGGAAGCAAGCGCAATTAACGAAGCAGCAAAACGCTTACAAATTGATGAATTACAAAAGGCATTAAACCTATTGGTAAATTGTCAGGGGAAGATAGTTCTTACAGGTGTTGGCAAGTCTGGAATTGTTGCTCAAAAGATTGCTGCTACCCTATGTAGCATTGGTAATGTAGCTGTGTATTTGCATCCCTGCGATGCTTTACATGGCGATTTAGGAATTATTACTGCCTCGGATGTAGTTATATTGTTCAGCAATAGTGGTGAGACACAGGAATTAATAGAAATAGTTCCCCATCTTAAACATCGTCAAGTTCCAATTATTGGAATTTTGGGAAATCTCAATTCTACTTTAGCATCTCGAGCCGATCTTGTTCTAGATGCTTCAGTTGATCGCGAGGCTTGTCCTTTGAATTTAGCTCCCACCACCAGTACCACCGTTGCTTTAGCAATTGGGGACGCTTTGGCAATGACTTTAATGCAAATGCGAAGCATAACTCCTCAAGATTTTGCACTAAATCATCCAGCCGGACGTTTAGGTAAACGACTCACTTTACGGGTAGCAGATTTGATGCATCATGGGGAGGATAATCCCGTAATTATACCAAAATCAAGCTGGATTGAGATAGTTAGCACCATCACTAAAGGAGGACTAGGAGCTGTCAACGTTATTGACGAGAAAGGTCAACTACTAGGAATTATTACAGACGGCGACCTACGACGTTCCATAGCCACAATCAAGCCTACAGACCTAGAACACCTGCAGGCAGCAGCAATCATGACGAGCAATCCAGTCACCGTTCAACCAGAGCAACTGGCTTACGACGCACTAAAACTTATGGAAAATCGTTCTTCTCAAATTTCCGTACTGCCAGTAGTAGATATAGAGGCTCATTGTGTTGGCTTAATTCGGCTTCATGACATTGCTCGTAGCGGTATTGTGTAATCGATTCTTCAAATCTTTAAATAAGCTTATCAATTCATTTATATATTTAGGTGGGTTCTTCAAGCTAGAATAGACTTAAGTGCTATTTTATACTTGTAGAGTAATTTATATGAGTAAAATACGTATTGAAGCTGAAGATTATCGGAGTGGTAAGAACGGGGAAACTTATTACGACACTGATGCTGGTAATAAAACAGGTAAATATCGTGATGATGATGTAGATATACTAGAAACCAAAGATATTGGTGGTGGTTACAATATTTGGGGAAAAAAGGGAGAATGGACAACCTATGAGCTTGAAATTCCCCAAACAGGTGTTTATGATGTTGTGGTTCGCGTTGCTTCTGGCA
>JBCCSG010000116.1:0-19665 GCA_039200565.1 Cyanobacteria bacterium P01_D01_bin.50
ACTTCTACCCATTTCTTTTGCCATTTTTGCTCAATATCTGCTGGGTTGTATCGGGTATCCACCGAAAATACTCCTAATGCGACTGTAATCGTGTCTGATGAACTATTGTAGATGCTGTTGGGAGAAGAGGGGACAAGGAGGTGGGGAGGAGGGGGAGATGGGGAGATGGGGAGATGGGGAGGTGGGGAGAGAATTATTAATAACTAATAACCACTAACAATTAACAACCAACAAATATGAGTAAACAAAAAAATTCTGGCTTGCTACGCGTGTTTGTCTACGGTACCCTCAAACCAGGTGAAGCATACTATGAATGTTACTGTGGGACAAAGGTGATAGATAAAAAAAAAGCTTGGACTCGCGGCGAACTATTTGCCCTTCCCCAAGGATATCCAGCAATGACGCAAGGAAATAATTTAGTTTATGGATATTTACTATCGTTTAGCGATTCAGAAATTTTAAGTAATCTTGATGAGCTTGAAGACTATCAACCTCAAAGGAATGTATCAGAAAATCTCTACAATCGAACACAGGTTGAAATATTCGATTTAGAGAATATTTCTCTTGGTTTCGCTTGGGTTTATTTAATGAGTTTTATTAAAGTCCGTCAATTAAAAGGCACTCCTCAAATTGATGGTTTGTGGAGTGGAAAATAGGTCTAAGTTTTTAAATTTTAATCTAAAAATTAAAGTTTAAAAGTATTAGCTAATTACTAATTCTTAACTCCTAAACTTTACGCCTCAAATTTAATTAATGAAATTTTCAGAATCCCAACCTAGAGGTTGCGTTTGATTCATTCCTTCTTGGGGTAAATTTTGTGCTGCTTTGGGTATTGGTAGCGGTGGTTTATTCAAAGCAACCATGGGAAACGATCCATCATTAGCAGAACTTTTTTGTGCTTGTTCTAAGGGGTTGCTAGCTAATCTAACTATTCCTGATTCCCCATTGGGAATTAAACTCGATAGCGAACCGATAACGCAAGCTGCAACTGCAGCACCTCCGAACATCCAAACTATTTTGCTTCGACGGCGTAACCGTGTAATTACGCTATCAACTGTTTCTTCTATTGATTTTTCTGACTGCGGTACTGGAAGATTCCGCAAGCCTTGCCGCAGTGATAAAAGTCTTTTATGCAAACTTTGGACTGAGGGATCCGAAGCCAGCCAATCTTCTACTTGTTTACGTTCAGCAGCTGTTACCTCGCCATCAAGGTAAGCACTTAATAGCTCGAAGCGATCGCGCTTCACCATATTCTTAGCACCCGTTAATTGATTGGTATTAGGGTTGTTCCCATCCCGCAATTCTTCTTGATTTTGCATGCGGGAGTCGTCAAGGTCTCCCTGGGAAATTTTTTTAGGAGAAAAAAATTTCCCAGGGTACCCTTCAAATTGATGTTCTGTGTTCATCTTAACATTATTACCAATAATATACGGGTATACACAGCGGACAAGCTTGAGAATTTACACTCTTATAGTTCTGGAGGGGGCAGACGCACAAAATGTTTTTTAACAAATAGTCAAATAATATTGTTTCAAAATTAATCGGATAAATAGAGCCGCAATGTTGTGAGTGAGGGTAAAAGCTACAACTTAGGTTTCTACATAAGTTTGTAATTGAGTTTGCAGTCTGGATCTTGCTCTAGCAATTCTTGACTTCACGGTTCCTAAAGAAACACCAGTAATTTCGGCAATTTCTTCGTATGCCAATCCTTCAATTTCTCGTAACACTATAGTGGTACGAAATACTTCGGGTAAATCAGCGATCGCCGAGCGCAGCTGCTCGTAAAATTCTCTTGTTGTAAGTTCTTCTTCGGGCCCCGGAGTGTCGCCAGCGATTTCCCAATCCATTTCTCCATCGTCTAAGGTGCGAGGAGCATCTAGGGACAAAGGACTAACAACTCGCTTGCGTTTACGTAACTCATCGTAAAACAAGTTAGTAGCAATCCTACTCAACCAACCTCGGAATTTACTAGGGTCGTGCAACCGACTAATATTCCGGAAAACTCGTATCCAAACTTCCTGAGCTAAGTCTGCTCTATCGGACCAGTCAGGTGCTAAGTGATACAAAACTCTGTCAACTTGCGATTGATAGCGGCGCATTAGTTCTGCGAAAGCAGTACGTTCGGGGCGCACGCCAGTCTGACAGCGCAAAATCAAGTCATGGTTTGAAAGTTTATCAACTTCTACTGACGTTTCCGGAAACCTGGCATCAAGTGTAGACCAGGATGCAGCAATCGATTGGCTCATATATCTTACTGGCTTCAAATCATCCCTATCTATTAGACCTGTAAAGATGCAGTTAGTTCCCTTCAATAGTGACGGATTTACAACTGGAACAAATATTTGAGGTAAATTTCAGTAAAATCACGGTTCAGAATGATCTCGCCGGAATGTCGGTTTTAGCGACTACTACTAATTTTTGGTCAAATACTGCTTTATATAAGTAAAAATACTTCTACGGTGCCAATTTAATAATTGCCTATAACAATGTTGATGTCGGGGTAGATCTGTAAGGAAGTCCTGTTTCAATAATTCATGTTTTACAATCCCAGTTTTTGTAATTGTTTATTCTTTCTATAAAAAATTAACACACAATTATGATTCTTTATAATTTTCACTCCTTTTATATAATTTAAGCCAATGATACTATTCATGAAATTTTTATAAAATATTTGATAAAATTTGATAAATAAGTATTACTTTTGACTTTTTTATAAATGACAAACTTTGATACATTATTACGTCTTTAGTAATTGGCTAAATTCTATTTTCGTAGCATTTTGACTAAAATTTGAGGTGTTGTATCCCTTTGAAGAGGATAAAACCTTTGATAATCATTTTGTAGCGGCACTCGAACTTGTACAAACATATTCAGGGAAAATGTAATGGTTGCTGCGAGCAATAATTTTTCTAACATGATTTATCTCCCACTTACCTTTCTTTAATGATTGGTAATTGCACTTCTTAAGTTCCAGATATTAGCCTATTGTCTAAAGTTTTTTTGTTGTACAAGTAATAGTATCTGCTGGGTATAGCTGAATTTTATCCTGAGATGAAGCCTTAATTGAGAGGCATGCTAGGAAGGAAGGTCGATGGGTGAGCTTGCTCCTAGATTGCAGAAATTGTAATCATCCATCTTTAAGATAAATTAGTACATTTTTTTATAAGAAGAAGCTAAATGTTTAATGAGATTATGCCAATTATGATTAGTTAAAAGGTTATTTAAAAAAATATAAAGTCTGTATGGGAGGCTTTCAGGAGACACAAAAATGGTAAGAAATGATTCTTTAGTGCGTATAGTAATGTTGCTCTGCTTTGGTACCGCAATTTTATCTTTAACCTTTCATTGGCGAATAAGTAGTTCGATGCCAAAAGCGGTTAAAAATTCGGGTGTCCTCAGTAAAACTGAATCGGAAGATTTTTTGGGACAACAAATTAGACGTTTTCTATCTCTTGTGGGTAAAGACGTAACAGAATCTTCTGTACCATTACCACCATCAACGACACAAACAGTTTCACAACAAAAAGTCAAAGGAAAACCTCTACATGGATCTGTCCAGAAGAAAGTAGTAGTTGATTTAAGCGATCGCCGAGTTTATGTGTATCGTCAAAAGACGGTTATCGCTAGCTACCCTATTGGTGTAGGGAAAAGGGGTTGGGAAACGCCGACAGGAACTTTCGAGGTTATGCACATGCAGAAGTACCCTGCATGGCAACATCCAATTACTGGTAAAGTCTTTGCAGCAGGGCCAAATAGTCCTTTAGGAGAACGTTGGATTGGTTTTTGGTCTGATGGACTCAACGAAATTGGTTTTCATGGAACACCGAACTCTGAACTGGTAGGAAGTCCGGTATCTCACGGTTGCTTGAGAATGCGTAATCCCGATGTCCGCTTACTCTACGAACAAATCAGTTTAGGAGTACCAGTGCAAGTGCGTAAATAGCTTGGGCATAGGAAGATGGGGCCTTTCGGAGTTAGTACCACCGGAACTCGCGGAGTTAAGAGTTAGAAGTTATTTGATCTTTAACCTTAATACGCCCCATGACCAACCTCTAACAACTAACTTTTTTGCTCAAAGTTTGGTGCGTAAGCCTGAAGTAAGGTACTAACTTGACGCAAAACTTCATTACCAGTGTTTTTACCAATAGCTTGACGTTCGGGGAAGAAATTAGGTCTATCTAAGTAACGAGAAATCGCTTCTCCCACTTGTTGTGAAATAAATTCTTGAAGTTCTGCTTTCGCCCTTTGACGTTGGTAAGTAGCACCTTCTTCGGTGGTGGCATAAAGAGGTGGGAGACGGTTGAGGGCGTAAGCAGCAATATCCCCTACATCAAGGGAGCTTTCGCTAGTTGCTTCAATTTCCGCTACTCGGGCAATTGCCTCTGTTAATACCAACTCTTCCATAACATTAATGAATTGTTTGCGAGGTACCGCCACTACCTCACCAGTTAACAATGCCCCCATTAATCTATCAAGTGCCATGTACTCTTCTATGGAGAGTTCGGAGGCATTGTCGCAGATGCGCCCAACTTCTGCTTCCATTGCTGGTGTTAGATAACCATCCTGGAGAGCCTGTTCTACAATTTTTTCGATACTCATAACACTCATTTTATTATCAGCCACCCAAAGGTTGGTAGGACGGTAGCAACTCTATTAATTACTTTTCCCACTGTGAGTAAATAATACACATTTTACTGGGAAAAGTAACGAATCACACCCCCATTATTTTATTGTAGTGAAACGCCAAGGTACTGGATCGACAGCTTTTCCGTTGACGTATAGACCCCAGTGTAAATGAGGACCAGTTGAAGCACCAGTGGTACCAACACCGCCAATCAGCTGACCTGGTTTAACCATATCCCCTTCTTTGACGTTAATGCGATTCAGGTGCATATAAATGCTAGTTACTCCTTGTCCGTGGTCAATGCCGACTATATTACCGTGAACTACGAAACCTTGGGATACTTTACCTACTAAAGCAACACGCCCTGCTGCTGGTGCAATTACGGGCGAATTAGTACCGCCAGCGTAATCAACACCACGATGGAAATAGTTCTTTGCAAATTTACCATTATAGTAGCGACGTACGCCATAAATTGTACTAACACGTGATTTATTTGGTCGCAGGAAAGGACCGTTCCAATATTTTTGTGGAGTGATAATTGCTTTGAAAGCTCTAACTCTATCGAGTTCGTGTTGCGTTGCTCTCACACCAGCTTTACCAGGAGGTAAATTAATCCTTTGTGTCGGAAATTTACGATTATTAACCCATACAGCCACATTACGCGTTTTTCCATCGCCTGAAACAGTGATTACTTTTCTTCCATGTTTTTGCAATGGAGTGGTAGGAATGAAAGCACGATACTGATTTGGTGCAATTGGAAATACTGGATAAGTTTTTCCTTTGCTAGTAACTTTTAAATTTCGGGCATTTGCAGGATTATCGGGAGTTACGATCACCGATATTGTGTCGCCTAATTTGAGAGATGATGGAGTTATTCGTACTTGTGCTGCTTCTGCTACGGAAGCAAAGGCGACAGGAACAGCACTCGCTACACCCAAGGCCATTCTGGCACCAAGATTTGTTTTTACATTTTTAACAAGTGAAACTAGCAATCTATTTCCAGAATTAGCGGCGTTAATCTCGTTACTCATATATCTATTATCTATAAATACATATTACTTTGAGAAACAGACGCTTCGTATTATATATAGTGTTTCCAAGTTCGAGCATTTTTTTATTTCAAGATGTTTATTTGTTAACTTGAATACATTTATATTCTATTTCTCTAGTTGTCAAGTATTTGGGTGTCTTATTTCTTTCCGTTGTAAAAAAAATCATCAGCCTTCTAATGGCGGATACTTGAAAAATTAGAATTGATGTTGTTTTTTGTGAAATAATGTCGAAATTAACGAGAGCATCCTTTTCATTAATAATCTATCCAATACCCTATAAGAGTATCGCTACAATTACAAAGCCCACCTCTGTGGGATCGGTTTGTGTCCCATCCGAACGCGCACCCACTCTAGCAACTGCCGTCCAGCCACGCTTTAACTTGCGGGCCCCTTCAAAAATGGGAATGCTGCCAAATTAAGCGCTTTTAACCATTTGACATGAATAAAACTTATAGTATCTATTTGCAGATTTGATATTAGAGGGACTTAAGGAGGTCCAATCTTCTAAAATTTCCCGGCGTTTTACAAATATTAATAATAATGAGAGATATGTGTCGCTATAGCCAAAACGAGCACGAAGGCTATTTGGAGACATTTCGTTATAAATACTCTTGTTTTATGCAATCAGTTTTCAAATATTGTTCATTTAGTAGCACTTTAAATCTACGAATACGAATAATTTAGATCCTTTGCTCGAAGGATACTTGCTTGGCATCAAATTTTGTTATTGAATACATAATTTAGGAATTAACCTGTTGTTAGAGTCTTATTGCTACACAAAGATGATGAAATTCCAATGATGATTATCTTGTTTCAGAGATTAGAATAAATTAATATTTTTGAGTATCTAAATATAAATAATTGCTTGGCTTATTGATTAAGCCAAGCATAATAAATTAGGAATTTTCAACTGAGAGAATAATTTAATAACTATAATATACATTCAATAAATAAAAATATGCTCATTCAGAACAAAAATCGAAATTAGTTGTTTTCAATCAAATAGTATTTATGCTTTTTCTAGCATGCTGTTAATAATAGCTTTACTCTGTGCGGTATAGAGAACCTGCGGTATAAATATGTTATATATTTGTATGTGATTATACATTCATTAAAATTAATTATAGACTTTAAAATACGGTGCTGTATCCGCAATTATTAATGTAATTATCCGTACTAGCTTTTATACAAATGAATAAATAATCCAGGATAATATCATAAGTCTTCTCCAAGATAATTTAGAAGGTGTTTTCAAGATTTATTAACTAGTATTTTCTTCGTAAAAGCTCAATAAATAAACCTTATTGTATTTTTGAAGAAACTATAAATATTAGAAAAAAGAATGTTTTCTCAAAAACACTATTAATCGATTGTAAGCGTTATTGTGGATGATCTACCCATAGATTATGTCTATGGTATTAAGAAATTAAACTTGGCTGAATTGTGATTTAAGTTACGATTTTTACCTCTTAAAACGCTTGCGGTAAACATTTTCACAATGGTAGCGTCTAAGTCTGTCAAGGGTTCCGATTAGAAGTTTTTTCTTCTAAAAAATTTCTAATGGGTGCCCGTCATAGGAGTTGAACGGAATTTGCTAATAATGAAACGCTCGCTATCTCTAGTTACTCTTTGCTCGACTTTTCTGTCATTTTTTAACCCGTTATTTGTTGTTGCTGCACCACCTTCAAACCCAGATAAAACAGTAAAATGTGACATCTTAGTTGTGGGTGGTGGACTATCCGGTATTGCTACAGCTTATGAAGCTTTACTTGCAGGAAAAGAAGTTTGTATAACAGAAATAACTGACTGGATGGGAGGACAAATTTCTTCTCAAGGAACATCCGCACTGGATGAACGCCCTACCCAGCGCCGACAGTTATTCTATTCTCGCGGTTATTTGGAATTACGAAAACGCATCCGCAAAACTTACTCTCAACTTAACCCCGGTGACTGTTGGGTAAGCGATTCTTGTTTCCTTCCTAAAGATGGCCACAAGGTTTTGGTTTCGATGCTCAAAGATGCTCGAAGAAAAGGTAGAGGTAAATTGCGATGGTTCCCCAATACCGTAATTAAGGAACTTGAAACTACCGGAGGTGGGAAAATAATTGGCAGCGCCTATGCAATTCAACACAAAAGTGCTAATGGAGCTCCCCCACTCAATACTTTTCCTTTGTCTCAAACCATTGAAGATGCTTATACTTATGAAAATTCTTCACGTTTAAACAAATCTATTATCCGTTTTGTTCCCAAACGAGGGAAAAACGGCGATGCTCCTGATTGGTATGTGATAGATGCTAGCGAAACCGGCGAAATTATTGGACTTGCTGATGTTCCCTATCGTCTCGGGATTGATACGCGTTCTTATTTGGAACCTTCTTCTTCTAGTGTTTCTGGCGATCCTTATTGCACTCAGGGCTTTACTTACACCTTTGCGATGGAGACTACGAAAGATCCTCAACAGCATGAAATGCCGAGCTTTTATCCGCAATATTCTCCTTATTACAGCTATGAATTACAACGCTTGGCTAGCTTCGAGTTAGTGCATACCTATCGTCGTATTTGGAGTCCTAAAAAGGGGGAGCCGATGAAATTCGGCGGTATCAATTTTACTGCTCCCACACCTGGGGACATTTCCATGCAAAACTGGACTTGGGGTAACGATTACCGTCCGGGAACCGCTGAAGATAACTTGATTTATACACGGGGGCAACTCCAAGCCAGCGGACAGTTAGAACCCGGTGGTTGGATGGGAGGACTAAGAACCGACGCTTTACGTAAAGGTGAGGAAATTTCCAAAGGGTATTTTTACTGGTTGGTTAGGGGAACGACTGATTCTCAACTTGGTGAAGGTGTCAAGAAACCCCATCCCAATCATCGCTATCTTAAAGGTTTAAATTCTCCCATGGGAACCGCCCATGGTTTATCAAAATATCCGTATATGCGTGAAGGAAGGCGTATTATCGGTCGCCCCAGCTACGCACATCCCAATGGCTTTACTATCTGGGAAATTGATATTTCTCGCCGCGATTACAATGACGAGTTTTATCGCAATACTTTACCTGCAAGAATGTATCGTAAGCTCAAAGCTTCTTTAGGGGGTTTAGAGGCAACATCAATTCTTAATGGTAACAAGCGTCCGGAAGATGTAGCCCGGCGGACTCGTTCAACTATTTTCCCCGATGCAGTAGGTATTGGCCATTACGCCATAGACTTTCATCCTTGTATGACAAAAAGTCCTCCGGAAGCCCCAGGAAATACCGAACGCGAAGGTGAAAGACGCGGTGCCGGACAAGCTTATCCGTTTCAAATCGCACTCCGGGCGATGATTCCTCAGAAAATCGATAACTTATTAGTGGCTGGTAAGAGTATCGCTACCAGTCACATTGCTGCTGCTGCTTATCGGGTACACTCCTTTGAATGGTCTGCTGGTGCGGCAGCGGGAACTACAGCAGCTTTTGCACTCAAAAATAATATCGCACCTTACGAATTAGTTGATGAATTACCATTAGTTGAACCTCAGCTGATTAAATTACAACGCACCTTAAAACAAAACAATAACCCTACTGCTTTCCCCGATACTTCAATTTTCAATGAAAACTGGGATGATTGGAGATAAAACCGATAGTTATCAGCTATCAGTTATCAGTTCCTTATGTTTGCTAAAAGGAGTTTAAAACTCTACTCCCTATGGATTGCCTATGGAGGTGTTGGGGTTTAAATCCCCATTACCTTCCCATTCACTGGATGCTGTAGGTTGAAACTTTGACCTTCAGAGCTTGGCTGTACAATCAAACAGGATTAGATAAGGGGGATTTTTCATCCCTCTGAGTCGAGTTTGCCGCACTTTACCGATACAGTCGCTAATTATACTTGCTGCAAAATTTTCTGACATTTTATCAGCGCTACGAGCATGATAATTGATAATTGATAAGTGATAACTAATAACCAACCACCGCTAACAATGCATTAAACTAATTATTTGTAATGCATTTTTATGAAAATCTGTAGCAAATTTCTTATGGTTACTAAAGTATACTCTAGTGTTTATGGGATGGCGAATGCACCAACTATAGCGCCTGAGCGTTCGGGTGAGGTTACGCGCAAACCATATCCCAATTTTAAAGTGATTGTCCTTAACGATGACTTTAATACTTTTCAGCACGTTGCCGATTGTTTGACTAAATATATTCCGGGAATGACTGGCGATCGCGCTTGGGAACTCACCAATCAAATACATTATGAAGGACAAGCAATTGTTTGGATAGGACCTCAGGAACCAGCCGAACTATATCATCAGCAACTACGTAGGGCTGGTTTGACAATGGCTCCTCTTGAGGCGGCATAAAAATAATGGCTAAACCCACCTCGAAATCTGGTAAGACCGTTTCTGCACGAGAGAAGAACGGTAGATTGGTTTGGAATCACTCTACCCACATTAACGGCCTCATCCCAATTCTCGAACGTCTCTGCAAGCAAGATAATATTCAAACCATAACACCCGGAGAAATCCGTCGTGTAAGAGGCCACTCTCCTCATATGCAATTACGAGTGTCGGTTCCAATTCGAGGTGGGTTTAAAGTTATTGCCCGTCAAGGAAAAACTGTGCAAGAAGTTTTTATTCTAACTACTTTGGAACAAGATAGATTAAAAGATGCGATCGCAATTGCGATGAAGAAATAGTTGTTAGTTGTTGGTTGTTGGTTGTTAGTTGTTGGTTGTTGGTTGTTAGTTGTTGGTCGTTGGTTGTTAGTTGTTCGCCACTATCCACTAACCACTAACCACTAACTACTATCCACTATCCACTATCCACTATCCACTAACTACTATCCACTATCTAATCCTGAATTCGTCGCATTGCAAATTTATGCAGTGGCAAACACATAATACAGGAAAAAGTGAGGAAATATGACAAAGCTGTAGTCATTCTTAAACTCATTAATAAAACTTCCCCAGAAGGTAAAAATATTTTCTCTATACCAAAAGCAATACAGTAAACTAACCAGTATGAAAAGCTCATTCTAAACAAAATTTTCTCAGTTTGCTGCATTTCGTTTTTAAGCTGATTTTCATCCCACAGTAATATTAAACCTGCAATGCAAGCAACAAACGAAAGCATTACAAAAAACTCATGACAAATAAAATTTACTGAATGCATGGCTTATTTATGCAAAATTTTTTCTATTAAAAATAAGTCTAAAGGAATAACTCTTTAGAAGTAATGCTCCCGTTACAAAGCGCAATATATAAACAAGATTATTGTTAAGAAATACGATGAAATAATAATTTTTTTAAGGTTAAAGGTAAAAAGTTCAACTTATACCTCCCAATTTTCCCGTTCTCCCGGCTAAAAATTGTGCCACTTGCTTTTTTCTCTGTGCCTTACCATCTTCCCCAAACCCTACTCCTTCATTTCATGAGCACCCAAATTTTTTCTTCTAAAAAAAATTCTTATGGCAACCCTTCACAAGTACCAATGCTCACCCAATTACTAGAACCATCACGATTATGTTCTTTTTTCCAAATAGGAGCATTATGCTTGAGAGTGTCTAGAGCGTAACGACAAGCAGCGAAAGCTTCCGAACGATGGGGAGAACCCACGGCTACTAATACGCTAATTTCACCGATTTTTAAATGTCCAGTGCGATGATGAATTACTATACGGTTTGTATCAGTCCATTGTTGTCGAATTTCATCTGCAATTTGATAAAACACCCGCAAAGCCATTGGTTCATAAGCTTGATATTCTAGGGAAATTACTGGTATTCCATCGGTTTGGTTGCGAACTGTTCCGCTCATTACCACAATTGCGCCATTGGCTGGATCTTCGGCTAAGTTGTAAACTTCTGAAAGCGAAAGGGGTGCAAAGGTAAGAACAAAGTTATCTTCCGATCTGGGTTTAAGTCTGGAAGTAAAAGCATTTGAAGTAAGTGAGTTCATAAGGTTTTTAATGGAGAATGGGGAAATTGAAACCGTTGCTAACCCCGTCTTCTTATGAGGCGGGATAGTTCATACAATATTCAAGTCTATTTTCTTCTATTTGCGACACTAATATAGACATCCGATTTAATTAAATTCTCAAGGTAGTAATAAGGGTTGTGGTGTCACCCACCAACAGGATATTGTGACAATTGCGGCCATTCCGGGGAAAAACGCCCTTGCGGACATAAAACAATTAATTTGGATTTCTGTAGGTGGAGATCGGGAGGTGGTTAATCTACCTATATCCTCCGATTACCTCCTAAGTGGGGGAGTGGTGTCGGGCTAAAGTTTTCCTCCAAATCGCACAAGGGTGGCGAATGGCTAAACCCTTATTGAAACAATATTGGGAGATCCAAATTATAAATTTTCCCTCCGTTGGTGTGACAAGTTATGACTTGGGGCTTGCCTTAGAGGCGAATGAGTCACAAATTCAAAACTCTTAAGTGGTTAGTGCTAACTGACGGGCACCCTAATAATTGTTTTTTATTCGATGGGATAAAATAATAAAAAACACGTATATTCCTGATGAATTACGTAAATATACTTTAGTGTAGTCATAATTTTGTTATCAACCTTAAGTCATACTACTATAGTTTGTGTGACTAAATTGTCTTGTATACCTTGTAGATAATCTATACAAATGATTGTTTTGCCTTGATACATACTATGAAAATAAGTTGTTGTGCCCGAAATTTATCCTGTTTGAAGCTTCTTATTACCGATTGCTGTTGGTATAAGTAACCTCCCATAGCTGTAGTCAACTGAGGATATAGTTGTATATGGTGTTTCCAAATAAGTTAGACGCAAGTAGCTTTCATGAACCGGCTTTTAAAGTTTTTCCCTATTAATGAAGTCTGTATAACATTTAGCTTTTCGATGGGGCAGTAGTAATTCAGTAATAGTAGGAAAGATTGAATGAATAAGAAGGTTTCTAAAAAAGAAAAAAGAAGGCTTGATGTTTTATATGAGTATTCCATTCTTGATACTTCACCAGAACAAGCTTTTGATGATTTAGTATTCTTGACGAAGGAACTTTTAGGAATACCTATTGCTTTAATTAATTTTGTTGACGCTAACCGCCAGTGGTTTAAAGCTAAGGTAGGGTTGAGTTTATCCGAAATGCCCAGAGACATGGGGTTTGGCTCTTTGTGTGTCAGTCTTGGCGAGACTTTAATTATTCCTGATACTCTTGCATCGGAGCGCTTTGCGACTAATCCTTTGGTTATTTCAGAACCACATGTCAGATTTTATGCGGGTATACCGTTGATCGTCCCTAGCGGTGATGCCATCGGAACTTTGTGTGCTATGGATACAGCACCGCGAGAGATTACTTCGGAACAGGTGAAATCACTTAAAGCGATTAGTCGTTTGGCGATCAAGCAATTAGAAATACGAACAAGTTTAAATCAAGTTGCGGATATCAAAACAGAATACGGGCAAGCAAAAGCAGCTTTGGATGAAAGCGAAAATATTATCAAAGGTTTTTTTGATAATGCGCCGATGATGATGGGGATTGTTGAGCTTCGGGAAAATGATATTCTACATATTTCCGGTAATAATGCTGCGGCGAAATTTTTGGGTTTGACTCCTGAAGGAATGAAAAAACGTTTTGTCAGCGATATGGGAGTTCCCCCACAGTTTATTAGTCAGTGGATTGATTTTTATCGTCAGACACAACGTACTCAATCTTCTATAACTTTTGAGTATCCTTACGATTCTTTAGATGGTAGTAGATGGTTAAAAGCCAAGGTTTCGCCTATTACGAATTGCTCGGAACATCAAAGATTTGCTTATTTAATCGATGACATAACCCAGCGCAAGCAAGCAGAAGAGAAACTACGCTGGAAACAAACACTTTTACGTTCGATGACTAGCGTTTCACCCCTTGCGTTTTATGTTGTAGAAAATCGTACTGGGAATATTTTGTATGCAAATCAACGTTTTTATGATATTTGGGGTATTGAGCATTTAAAAGAACAAGTAGATAATGGACAATTGAAACATAAGGATGTCGTAAAAGAATGCCATAAGTTAACATCTGAATTTCCCGCATTAATTGAATTTTGCCAACCCAATTCAATTGAAAAATGTATTTGTGAAGATGAAATTTTATTGCCTGACGATCGTACTATCCGCCGTTTTTCCAGAGAAATTCAGGATCGGGATAACCAAGATTTTGCGCGGTTATATATGTTTGAGAATATTACAAGTCGCAAGCATGCCGAACATCAACTTCGGGAACAAGCAACTTTATTAGATATTGCTTCAGATGCGATTATTATGCGAGATTTATCTCACACAATTTTACTATGGAATAAAAGTGCGGAAATAATTTATGGTTGGACGGAAGAAGAAGCTATTAATAATAATGCTTATGAACTTTTACAACCGGAACTTTTATTAGGTAAGCACCAAGATATTTATAAAACAGTTTTAGAAAATGGTTCGTGGCAAGGCGAATTAAAAAAAATTAGTAAATCGGGTAAAGAAATTATTGTTCAAAGTCGTTGGACATTAGTCAGAGATGAGCATTATCAACCCAAATCTATCTTAACTGTTGATACGGATATCACGCAAAAAAAAGAATTAGAAAAGCAATTCTTACGCGCTCAACGAATGGAAAGTATTGGTACTTTAGCTAGTGGTATTGCTCATGATTTGAATAATGTGCTTTCACCAATTTTGATGTCTGTAGAATTACTCAAAAATAAAAGTCGTAATCAACAGGAAATTGAACTAATTAAAATCGTGGAGAACAACGCCAAACGTGGAGCTAATTTGGTAAAACAGGTGTTGTCCTTTGCTCGGGGAATTGAAGGCGATCGCACAGTTATTCAGGTAAAAGAATTGATTTGGGAAATGAAACAAATTGTTGAAAAAACTTTTCCTAAATCAATTGTATTTAATGGGGAAATTCAACAGGGTTTATGGCAGATATGGGGCGATAGTACCCAATTGCATCAAGTATTAATGAACTTGTGCCTGAATGCTCGGGATGCAATGCCAGATAATGGTAAATTAACAATCTCTGCGGAGAATATTGTTATTGATGATAACTACGCCAGGATGCATCTTGATGCTCCGGTGGGTTCCTATGTAGTTATTAGTGTTTCCGATACGGGTATTGGTATTCCTCCAAAATTATTGGATAGGGTTTTTGAACCATTTTTTACCACTAAAGTGTTTGGGAAAGGTACGGGATTAGGACTATCAACAGTCCTTGGAATTATTAAAGGTCATAACGGATTTATCAACGTATCTAGTCAGGTAGGGCAAGGAACAAAATTTGAAGTTTACTTACCAGCGGCGAATACTAATGCCTCGCGACAGTCTGAAGATTTGAAAACACCTCTAGGAAATGGAGAATTAATTTTAGTTGTTGATGACGAACCTTCAATTAGAGATATTACTTTAACTTCTCTAGAACAGTACAATTATAAAGCGATCACTGCGAATGATGGAATTGAAGCAGTTGCACTTTATGCTCAGCATAAAAATAAAATTAGTGCGGCAATAATTGATATGATGATGCCTAATATGGATGGTGCAACTACCATTAATACATTACATAAAATGAACCCTTATTTACGCATGCTTGCTGTCAGCGGATTAGCAAAGTGCGAACACAATATAAATGATAAATCTAACTTATATACAGCTTTTCTACCAAAACCGTATACCGCACGGGAATTACTAACAGCTTTGCATATAATGTTGAATTAATGGGGCATAGGGCATGGGGCATTGGGCATTGGAAGTTCGTTATTAAAAGTTATGAGTTATGAGTTATGAGTTAGGAGTTATGAGTTAGGAGTTAGGAGTTATGAGTTATAAACTTTCCAATCCCCCTATCTCCCCCTCTCCCCATCCCCCCTCTCCCCCTCCTCTTAATAACTGGCACTTGAATATGAGTAATCTAATCCTGGTTGTAGACGATGATGATTTATCGCGGATGCAGTTGCGCGAATTACTGAAATCGGCAGGATACTGGGTAGCTGAAGCAAGTAATGGAGAGGAAGCTTTAGCCGCCTATACTCAATTACAGCCACAGATGGTTCTGCTGGATGCTTTAATGCCACAGATGGACGGTTTTAGCTGTTGTGCGCGATTGCGGCAACTTCCTGGGGGAAAAGATATACCGATATTAATGATTACCGCTCTTTACGAGCAAAGTTCCATAGAAAGAGCTTTTAATGCTGGTGCTACCGATTATATAACTAAGCCGATTCAGTGGTTGGTATTGCGCTCTAGAGTGCTACGTCTGATCGAAGCTAGTAAAACTATGCAAAAATTACGGCAGCAAACCGAACAAGCACAGTTGCAAGAAGCACAATTAAGAATTGCATTGGAAGCTGCCCATATGGGTATTTGGGATTGGAATATTGTTACTGATAAGGTAACTTGGTCGGATACTATCAAAGCCCTATTTGGTGAAGCTTCTTTGAGCTTTGAGGAGACTTATGAAAGCTTTGTTAATTTTGTTCATCCCCAAGACAGAGATTTAAGGAATCGAGCCGTACAGAATGCGATCTCCGAAGGAGGAGAATATAACATTGAATATCGTGTGATTTTACCCGATGGTAGTATTCGCTGGTTGGCTTCTCAAGGTTTAGTGTTTCGTAATTCCAAGGGTAGAGCTGTGCGGATGTCGGGAATAGATATGGATATTACCTCCCGTAAAAAGGCACAGCAAGCTTTGGAAGTTCATGCCTCGCGACAAGCATTGGTAGCGGAACTTTCTCAAGCAGCACTCGCTGGGATGGATTTAAATAGTTTGATGGCGAGAGTTTGTACACTGATAGCACAGTGTCTTGAGGTGGAATACTCCAAGATTTTGGAATTATTACCTCCTGGTAATGAGTTACTATTGCGTTCGGGTGTGGGTTGGCATTCTGGGCTTGTGGGAACGGCAACGGTGAGTACTACTGATAACTCGCAAGCTGGTTATACAATTACTTCCCAAGAAGCAGTAATTGTAGAAGATTTAACAAACGAAACGCGCTTCCAAGGACCATCATTATTGCTAGAACACAATGTAATTAGCGGTATATCGGTAATTATTCACGGAAAAGAAGGCCCTTTTGGGGTAATGGGCGCGCATACTACAAAAAAACGCAGATTTGGTCGAGATGACATCTTTCTTTTACAAGCAATTGCCAATGTTTTGGCTACAGCAATTGAACGCCAACGTATGGAAGATGCTCTTAGAGAAAGCGAACAGCGCTGGCAATTGGCAGTGAGGGGCACTAATGATGGAATTTGGGATTGGAATGTAAAAACTAACGAAATTTTTTTCTCAACTCGTTGGAAAGAAATGCTGGGCTATGAAGATGAAGAAATTAGCAATAATCTAGACGAATGGTTAAACCGCGTCCATCCAGATGATATTGATTGGGTAATGCAAATGATTCAAAATCATTTTGACAAAAAAAGCCCTTTTTACATTACCGAGCATCGCGTTCGCTGTAAAGATGAAAGCTATAAATGGATTTTAGACCGGGGTCAAGCATTATGGGATGATGATGGTAATGTAGTACGGATGGCGGGTTCCCATACAGATATTACTGAACGTAAGTTGGCAGAAGAGCAACTACAACAAAGCGAACAACGTTTCCAAATACTGGCTCGCGCTACTAATGATGCTGTTTGGGATTGGGATTTGCTTACAGATAATGTGTGGTGGAACGATTCCGTAAAGACGCTATTTGGTTACTCTGAAGAATTCGTAGAAGGTAATACCGATTGGTGGTACGAACATATACATCCAGAAGATAGACGCAGAATTATTGCTGATATTCGTGCCGTTATAGACAGCGCTCAACCATTTTGGGCAAACGAATACCGTTTCCTAAAAGCAGATGGAACAAGCGCCCATGTTTTCGATCGCGGTTATGTTGTTCGCGATGAAATGGGCCAACCATTGCGGATGATTGGCGCGATGATGGACATCACCGAACGCAAGCGCGTGCAAGAAGAACTGATTCGGCAAAATTTGCGATCGCAATTATTCGCCGATATCACTCTCAAGATTCGCACTTCCTTACAAATCGATGAAATTCTTCAAACCAGCGTTACCGAAGTACAAAAGTTACTCAACGCCGACCGTGTATTAATTATCCGAATATTTACTGATGGTTCGGTAAAAGCGGTCAAAGAAGCAGTAGTTCCCGGCTTACCAGTGGTTTTAGGAGAGGATATTGACGACCCTTGTTTTAGCGAAGGATACATCGAAAAATACAGTCAAGGTCGAATCAGCGCCATCACCGATATCGAGCAAGCTGATATCCAAAGTTGTCACGTAGAATTGTTGCAAAGATTTAGTGTCAAATCCAACTTAGTAGTTCCCATCTTAATGCACAATCAACTTTGGGGATTGCTAATTGCTCATCAATGCACTCGTCCTCGTAAATGGAACGAGTGGGAAACAGAATTATTACAACAATTAGCCGACCAAATAGGTATAGCGGCAACCCATGCCAAACTACTTGAGAGGGAAACCCGTCAACGAGAAGAACTGACCCGTTCCAACGAAGAACTACAACAATTCGCCTTCATCGCTTCCCACGACTTACAAGAACCATTACGTAAAATTATAGCATTTGGCGATCGCCTCAAAGCAACTTGCGATTCGGCCTTAACAGACAAGGGGCGCGACTACCTGCAAAGAATGGAGAATGCAGCCCAAAGAATGCAAGTATTGATTGAAGATTTATTGACTCTTTCACGAATCACCACTAGGGCACAACCTTTTGTAGAGGTAAATCTCGCAAAAGTAACTCAAGAGGTATTATCCGACTTAGAAGTTCCTATTGCCCAAACCGGAGCACGGATATTCGTCGGCGAACTACCTATAATCGTTGCAGACCCGCTCCAGATGCGTCAACTACTACAAAATCTGATCGGCAATGCTCTGAAATTTTACCGAAAAGGAGAACAAAACGTTGTCAAGATTTATGGTAAAAACTTGACAAATCAACAACTAAACTGCGATTACTGTCAAATTATTGTAGAAGATAACGGTATTGGTTTTGACGAAAAATATTTAGACCGTATATTTAACGTATTTCAAAGACTGCATAGTCGTACGGAATACCAAGGTACTGGAATGGGTTTAGCTATATGTAGAAAAATAGTCGAACGACATCAAGGAAGTATTACAGCCAAAAGCGAACCTTGTAAGGGTGCAAGTTTTATCGTGACGCTGAAAATTAAAAGTTAGTTATTGGGAATAAGGCAGCACGGCAGCAGGGCATTAATATTTTAAAACTCATAACTTCTCACGATTACCTGCCACCCCCAAATTTAGCCCACCTCCGTTTTCCTCCCTAACTCCGGGGTTATCCCCCAAAAGAATCAGCTCAATTTGGTTTATCATACCGAATGTAAGTTTGTAGTTATACGAAGAAAAACGCACCTTTTGTTGCAATTTAATAATTTATTAATTCCCAAACCAGCGTAAAGGAGAAAATGCAGAGTGGAGGGTCGGCAAACCAAGGTCATAATATTGATGGCTGATGATGATGAAGACGACCGTATGTTAACTAGCGAGGCTTTGATAGAAAGTATTTTTCAATACGAACTAAACTTTGTCCAGGATGGTGAGGAATTAATGGATTATTTGTATCAGCGCGAAAAATATGCAAACCCTAAAAATGCACCACCTCCAGATTTAATTTTATTGGATTTAAATATGCCCAAAAAAGATGGTCGTGAAGCACTTAGAGAAATCAAAGCCAGCCCAACTTTTAGACATATTCCCGTCGTAGTGCTGACAACCTCGAAAGCCGAAGAAGACATTCAGCTTTCCTATCATTTAGGGGCGAATTCTTTCATTATTAAGCCAGTAACTTTCGCCTCTTTAGTTGAAGTTATGAAAACTATAGGAAAATACTGGTTTGATATTGTAGAGCTACCCTACGGTTATTAGGGTGGGAGGTAAACAATGAATGACAATCCCATCAAAGTTCTCCTAGTAGATGATGATGAAGATGATTATATTTTAATTCGCGA